>NZ_JBSKHP010000032.1:0-75868 GCF_057128625.1 Pseudomonas imperatae
AGGAGTTTTCCGTTTCGGTTGCGCCGGAAGTGGGGCGAATTATAGAGAGATTTGGGGGCGGGTCAAGGGTTAATTTCACACAAATGCCATATAGATCAAAAGCATCCCTGCGGGCCAACGCGTCAGGGCCACCAGGTGCCTGTCTGGAGAGATTCATGCCTCATGGCATCGAGCGCCGCCCGCGCGGCGCATCGCGGCCAAGGCCGGCTCCTACGTTTGTTTCGGGCCAGTTATGTCAGTGGCATCTCCCGGGGGCGCTTTGGTGCATGGCACGCGGTGGGGTTGCGGTCAGGGGTAGTTGAGCTTGTGGACCAGGGTGAGTTCGCCAGGGGCGCGCATGGGGACGATGAAGGTTTCCATCTTCTCGCTTGGGGTGCCCTCCTCGGTGATGACGGTGATCTGTGCGGTGGTCAGCGGCTTGACCGCGTTCTCCTGTCCGCCTTCCTCGTCATCGTCGGCGCGGTAGCCGCCGCCGAAGTAGTTTACATATATAAGGTACTGGCCTCGCTCAGGCGCCGGCATGGCGAAGATCTCCGGGCCGTAGCCGGTGGTGACGTCAACGTCCAGCGAGCCACCGTTGGGTGCGGTGCGGTCGCCGTACCAGATGTGTGCGCCGTCCGGCGTGATGACGTGCAGGTCGAGGTCGGTGTTATCGCTGTCCCATGACAACAGGATGCGCAGCTTCGCCGGGCTGGCGCTGCCCGTGTTGAGGAACTGCACGCGACGTTTCTGCTGGCCGTCGGGGCTGCGCACTTCGATGCTGTTGGTGCCACTGGGGAACGAGAACGGTCGGTCGAAGTGCCCGTTGCCATCCAGCTTCAACGGCATGGCCACGCCATTGACGATGACCTTGCCTGGTTGGTCGGCGCTTTTCGGCATGCCCTTGATGTCGCCCATGATGCGCGCGGTGTCCGCCTGGTCCGACGGCGTGTTGACCGACGAGGCCGGGTAGTTGACGGTCTGGCGGAAGTGCTCGCCTTCGGGACTGCCACTGCGCCAGCCGCCTACCGGCGTGCTCAAGCTGACGGGGTTGTCGGCACGGGCCGCCGGTAGCGCCAGCACGGCGCCAAGGAACAGGGCGATAGTTGAGATACGCGGTGTCATGGCCTAGTCCAGGAGCAAGTGGCGGGCAAGCCCTTCAATGTAGTGTTCGTCTTGGCCGTTGGGGTGGGCTTCGAACGCAAGGTGCAGGTATTCATGAGTCAGGTCGAGCCGATCCTGCAGGGTGAGCACGCCGCGCACATAGATGCGCTGGCGCTCACGGTCCACGTACGGGCGTCCGTACCCCAGGCGGCATACGGCGAAAGTGCTGATTTCGTTGTAGCCCACTTCGCTATCCAGCGTAGGCCGCCACTGACGGCGCTGGTTCATCAGCCAGGTTTTGGCTGCGGGCAGCGTTTCGCAGGATGCCACGGGATTGTCCCAACGACTGAGGCTCGCACGGGGGTAAGCACGTTGCAGGATAGTGTCGTAGCGCAGGCCGCTATCAGCCTGCTGCACCGCCTGGGCCCAGGACAGCTTGTCCGGCCCCGGCGTGTCGGAGTGATAGGTGACCGGGCTGCCGGCCAGCACCAGGTCGCTGGTCCAGGCGACCATACGACGAGCATCTTCACTGGCCGCGCGCGGCGCTACCCGCTGGCGACTGCTGCTGTCCTCGATGCTTAGGCAGTCGCCAGTGCGCCCGGCGTTCTGCAAGAGGTAGGTACGAATCGCCACCGCCAACGCTTTTGCGGCTTCCGTTGGCTGGCTCTTCGCTTCGCGCTGTAGCACCCGGGCTACGTACTCTTCGCGATCCAGCCGGGCGACCAGCCGTGGTTCGCCATTGCCATGTTGCAGGTAGAGGTCGCCGCTGCTGTCGATGTCCAGGTCATTGCCGTTGCTGAAGACGGCACGGTAATGCCCCTGCAGCACTCCGTCAGGGGCTGGACTGCCGCTAGCGGCAAGCACGCTTTTGAGGGGGTAACGGGCAAACAGCTCAACCTCCACGCAACGCCCAGCATCCAGGGGCCAAGGCGCGGGCAGGAAGCCACCGAGCACATCGGCGTAATGGCGAAGGACCATCTGGCTGGTGCCCGGCCCCCCGCCCCACACAGGCGTGCCATCCTGCAACCACCCGGCAAAGCCACCCTGCCGCGCCTTGGCGTCGCCATCGGCCAGCCAGCTCCAGGTCTTGACCCGCAAGCGCCCACCGAGGCTGCCCACTGCCTGGCCATCGCCAGCATCGAGCACCACATCCAGCAACAACTGCCTGGCCTGCTGCTGGGCCGGCAACGCGCGCAGGCTGTCGAGCAACTGGGCGACCGGCACCCGGGTCTGCGGTTGCAGCTGGGCGATGTCGGCCAGCCAGGCGGGTGCGTTGCGCGCCTGCCAGTAGCTGCGCCATTGGGACGGGTCTATGTGCAACCGCGCGGGGGCGAAGTACAGCCCACAGGAGTGCACCAACGCCTGGTCCCGCGCGATGCTCCCGCCTGGCGTGCAGCAATAGACCTCGTCGCGATCCTGGCCTTGGCAGTCGTAGGCCGCCTCGTGCCGGTCGGTGTCCACCAGCCAGGCGTAGACAAACAGTTTCCACAGGCTGCCCAGCGGGGTCTGCAGGTCGCCGGCCAACGGCTCGCGGCTGACGAGCTGGGTACGGTTGAACTGCACCAGTTCATAGCCCTGCCCATTCAACCAGGCCAGGCGCAACGGTGCCTCTCCTGCCTGCGACATCAGCGAGCACAGGCACAGCAGCATCCCTATATAGAAGCGCATCACTTGACCGTGACCTGCCCAAGCGCCGCTTTCTTCTCTTCAGCCTTGTGCTGGGGTGCGTACAACTGGGTGTAGCGCACCGGCGGCAGATTGAACTGGCCCTTCTGCGAGAAGCGCACCAGGTGGCGGAAACGCAGCTCACCGCTGAGGCTATCCACGGCAATACCGTAGGCCAGTTGCCCCGGCTCGAAGCGCGCCTTTTCCAGCGGCGCGGCATCGACAGCGCCCTGCCCCGTCAGCTTGATACCCCAGGTGGTGCGCTCGACGTCAGCCCCCGGCGGCAGCGGCACTTCGAGCATGCCGTAGCGCAGCGGCTGGCCCTTGGTGCTGATGGTAATCTCGTCCAGGTACAGGCTGTCGCTGGCCAACGGTTTGTCGCCAACGGTTTCCAGCTTGAAGGTGAACGCTTCGTCACCCGGCACCAGCCGCAGCAGACGACGCTTGACCACCACGGGCAGGTCGTCAGGCGTGGCCTGCTTGCTGTTGTAGGTCAACAGCGCACGCACGGGCCGCTCACTGGTGCCGCTCAAGCTGAGCGCGGTCGGCACCGCCTTGCCCTGCCACTGCCAGAATGCGCTGCCGGTGGTGCCCTGCCCTGCGTGCCAGTCCGCACCGGGCGCCAGCGAGCTGCCCTTGGGCGCCTGGGCCAGGGCATTCTGCAGCCAGGTCAGCGCCAGCGCGCGCTCCAGGGTGGACTGCTGCGGCAGCAGGCGCTGCAGCAAGTCACGTGCCTGGTCGGCATTGATCGGTTTCAGCGACAGGTCGAGTGCCGCGGCGAACGGCTGGCTGCTGGTGGCCACGCGCTGGCGGGCATCCTCCAGTTGGCGAGTGAAGGTTTCAGGTTGGCTGACCTTGTTCTGCTGCGCCAGGGCGGCGGTCAGCACGCGCGCGCTGGCCAGGCCCAGGGCCGAGTCGGGCGCGCCCATGACGATGCTGTCCTCACCGTCATCGAGCAGGCTGGCATTGGCCCCCGGGCCGGCCTTGGCCAACTCGTCCATCAGGCCGCTGACCAAGGTGTTGACCGGCATCTGCATTTCCCGGGCGAACGACAGGATCAGCGCCCGTTGCAGCAGCGGCGTGGTCGCAGCCTGCTTGCCATACACGTCCATCACCCGCTGCCAGTGGTCTGGCGGCAGGCTCAGGCCCAACGCCTTGCTGGCGTGCCAGTCGGCATAGTAGGCGTAGGCCGTGAGGAAGGCGTCCGGTGCCAGGTCCTCGCCCCACCAGGTGAACGCCGCTTCCGGGCCGGCCATCTGGATCAGGCGCAGGCGGCTGTTCTGCAGGATCAGGCGCAAGCGGTCACGCACGCTGGTGTCAGCAGTCAACGATGGATAGGCGATGCTCAACGGCAACAGCTGGCTGGCCGTTTGCTCTACCCCACCCCACGGGTATTCGAGCAGGTCGTCGAGGCTGGCGCGGAACAGCGCCTGCGGGCTGTCATCCAGGCGCAGGCGCAGGTTGCTGGCATCCAGTGGCAGGGTCAGCGGGATATCCCCGGCGCTGACGTCCAGTGCCTGGGTGTGCACGGTCTGCCAACCGTCGGCGACGGTATCGATGCGCACTGCCTGGGCATCCTGGGTCTTGCCCTCCTGCTGCAGTTCAGCGCTCAAATCGGCGCTGCCGGCTTGGCCGGTGTTGCCCAAGGCGGGTAGCGGGATGTAGTTGATGCCTTTGTTGAGCGTAAGCGGCAGGCGCTGCTCCTGGCCGAAGGCGTGCACCAGCAAGTCAGCCTTCACCGGCTGCTCAGCCGCGCTGAAGGCAAACAGGCCCAGGTCGGGATGGTCGCCGGCGCGAAAACGGGTTGGCCCGCTCCATTTCAGGTACAGCGGTTTTTCCGAGCGCACGAACTGCTGCCGTTGCCCCACCTGGCCATCGTCGGCAATCGCCCGCGCGGTGATGCGCCAGCGGGTCAGCGAGTCAGGCATGCGGAAGGTGAAGCGCGCGTGGCCGTTGGCGTCGGTGACCAGTTCCGGCTGCCAGGCAGCCGTGTCGACGTCTTCGCGACGGGGTCGTTCCAGCACCTTCACGCCGCGCTCGCTGCGGTTGGCCTTGCCGGGCGCTGCCGGGCTGCCGGGCAAGGCGACGTCGTAGCTTATAAAGGACAGGCTGGCACTGGTGCGTACATTGTTGCGCCGCGGGTGGTAGAAGAACTGGTCGATGCCGGGGGCGATCTCCGGTTGCAGCGCATAGACCATTTCATCCACGACGCTGACCGTCAGGTGCGCGGGAATCGGCTTGCCAACGTACTGGGTGCCCAGGTCGACCGTCACGGTGTCGCCCGGCTGGTACTGTTCCTTGTCGGTGGCAATGGCGATGTCGATCTGCGGCGCCACCACCTTGATGCCGGCGTTCTGGAAGCTGTATTCGCCACCTTTGGTGTAGAGCACCGAGAACGTCAGGTTGGGGGCGAAGGTATCCTTCACAGGGATGTGCACGCGGTACTGGGTGGGGCTGATGGTGTCGACCTTCAGCCAGTCGCCGCCCTTGGTAAGCAACGCCGTGGCCTCGACCTTGTCGCGCTCCAGCGACAGCAGGGCATCGCTGACCGGCTCGGGGAAGGTGACCAGCGCCAGCGCTTCGTCGCCTGCCTTGTACTCGGCCTTGTCGAGAACGATCTCCACAGTGCCCGGCACGGCCTTGACGCCGTCGCCGGTCACCGAATGGCCAGTGGCGCCGAGGATGCGCTGGTGCTCGTCGACCAGGCTGAGGTTGTAGGTGCCCGGGCGGTCGAAGGCCAGGCTGAAGCCATTGTCACCCGCCGCCAGCTTGCCGCCGCCGGTAGTCTGGTCTTCCAGGCGCACCCAGGTGTAGGCCGAAGGTTTGATCGGTGTAGGCTGTTCGCTCTGGTAGCTGAAGGCAACCTTGTCGCCCACCGCGCTGAACCGCTCGGGCGCGGCAAGCTGGTACTGGGCCGCGCCACGCTCGATGAGGATTTCCTTGGTGGTCTTGACCCGGTAGGCGGCACCGTCGCTGGCGAACACGGTGAGCATGTAGCGGCTGGGCTTCTCGGCCGCAGGTAACTCAATGCTGGCGTAGCCCTTGGCGTCGGTGGTCAGTTCGGTGCTGGTCAGCTCCACCGGGAACTGGCCCAGGTACTGCAGTTCGTTTTCCACCATGGACAACTGCTGGGCCCGTAGGCTGAGGGTCAGGCGTGCGTTGGCCACCGGCTTGCCGTCGGGGTACATCAACAGCAGCTTGCCTTTCACGGGTTCGTTGGTGCGGAAGTCCTGCTTGGCCAGGTCGAGGGAAATCTCGAAGTGCGGCTTGATGTACTCGGCGACCCGGAAGGCGCTGCTGTAAGTCTGGTCGCGGTAGGTGAACCGCAGCTCGTAGCCGCCGGCGACGGCATTGTCCGGCAGTTGGAAACGGCCCTGGGTGCCGGCCTTGCCATCCAGGTTCAAGTCCATGCCTTGCAGGGTGGTGCCAGCGGCGTCGATCACGCTGACATGCACCGCCCCGGCGGCCGGCGATACCGAATCGCGAGCGTTCTTGAATTCGCGGCCAACGATTTTCATCGACACCCAATCACCCGGCCGGTACAGCGGCCGGTCGGTGAAGGCATACAGCTTGGTGTCGTAGATCTCGCTGTCGTAATAGAAGTTCTCGGAGACGAACACCCCGCCCTCGGCATCCTCGCCGATCACGTAGGAACGCTCGGGGCTGGCGTGCTTGAGCCGCAGCAGGCCATCGGCATCGGTCTCGCCACTGCTCATTACGCCCAAGCCGTCAGTCCACAGCACCTTGACCTTGGGCACCGAGTTGCCTTCGTGCTTGCGCGCGGCCCACACCAGCAGCTCATCACCGGCGATCTTGCTGACCGCAACGGTGTTGGAGACAAACACCACGGTGGTGGCGCGGTATTTACCGATTAGCGCCTCCACCAGGTACAGCCCCGGCTTCAGCTTGCCCAGCGGAATATAGACGTTGCCCGGGGCGACGCTGATGAACTCGCTGGACGAGCCAGCCAGGTCGACACCCTTGGGCGGCTGGATCGGCTTGGCCTGCCACAGCGGATAGCGGAACTGGGTGACCAGCGGCAGGCCGGGAATTGGCGCGTACTGCGGTTGGGCATCGTATTGGGTGGGCGCAGCGATCGCGTTGCCCATCTTCAGTTCCGGCACCTGGTCGGTGACTTCCTTGCGCGACTCGTAGGTGAAGGCACGCTGCATCACCCGCCGCGACTTGCGGTACCAGTTGTCCCACAGGTAGGCCAGGGTGTTGGACAGGCCCTCCCCTTTGAATTGGCCCTCGCTGGCAACCCGGTGCAGATTCTTCTGGCGCTTGAGAAACTCCAGCGGCTGGTCGATACGGTACACACGGATGTCGGCGCCGCCGTAGGGCTCCATGCGAAACCGGCGGTAGTCGCGGCCGGGGGCTTCGAGGCGGACCATGGCCTGCTCGTCGGTGGCAAAGCTGCTGTCGGCCAGCAGGAAGAAGCTTTCACCGGCCAGCGGCGCGTAGTCGCTGGCCGGCACCGAGTCGTCGGCCTGCACCAGGCCAACGGGCGCCAGCAGGCACAACAGCCAGAGGCACAGGCGCACCACCAGGGCAGCCCTCATCGGAGGAAATTGAGCCGATACACACCGATGAAATTCGGGTTGGCTGCGTCGGGTATCCATCGGGTGTCCTTCCATGTCATGAGTTGCTGCACGCTTGTCGAGCGCATGCCGTTGTCGGTGGGGGTGGTGGTGCCGGTGTGATAGGCGATGTTGCGGCCCATCCAGATCATCAGGTGCTGGTCGTCACCCTGGTCGAAGAACATCAGGTCGCCGGGACGCGCCTGATTCAGGTCGCGCCCTACCAGGTGGCTGTTGAACTGGATCAGCTTGATGGCGTTGACGTAGGGCCCGACCTTGCCGCCGCCCTGCTGCCACTGCTGCGCCAAAGCGCGCTGGGCGTCGGTGAGCGCCAGCTCGGGCGGCAGGTAGCGGTTGGACAGGCCGTTGGCGCGCAGCCACTTGTCGTCATGGACCTTCAGCGCCTCGTTGGCGGCGAAGCGCACCAGGCCGGCACAGTCCTGCTGGTACCAACGCGGGCTGGGGCCCTGGACCAGTTGTTCCTGGGCAATGCGCACGAACCAGGCGCGAAACACCTGGCTCTGCTGGGCATCCAGCCCAGGCGTGGGCGCGGCCAGCAACCGGGTGCTGAACAACAGCGCCAGCAGGGCCAGGCCGATGGTTTTCACAGGGCGCGCCATTGCAGGGGCAGCCATTGCCAATGGCCGTCGGGCTCGCTGCCCTTGGGCAGGGTCAGGGCATATTTGCCGTAGCCAGCGAGCTTCTGCAGCTTGGGCACCAGATGGGTCTGGGCGGCGTTGCGGAACACCGGCTCCATGTCCTGGGGCAGGCTGTCGAAGGTCTCCTGCTGCATCAGCTGCGCCAGGGAATCGGGGCCCAGGTAGACGGACATCAGCGCATCCTTGGGGGCGATGTCGGCCAGCGGCGCGACGTGCTTGTCCAGGGCACCCATGGCCTTCTCCACCAGCTGGTCGTCGAGGGAGAACAGCAGCGTCGAACCATGCCGTGCCAGGCTGACCTTGAAGAAGCCCTTGCCGGTGATGCTGTCAGGCTTTTCGGCATCACGGTTGCGGTACTGGCCGAAGTTGGAGCTGACCTGGCGCTGCCACTGATGCCCCTGCGGCGGCGTCTGCTCGCTGACCGGGAACTGGCCACCGGGCACCTTGCTTTCCCAGGCGCCCACCATGCCGCCGAACAGGGTGCCCAGGTTGGCGTCGAGCTTGCTGCCGTCCGCCGTGTCGAGGCCGGCGACCAGCAACGGCGTGTACAGGTGCGAGTCGGGGTACCAGCACAGGCCGGCCGCGCCGGTCATGTGCCCGGTCAGTGCCTTGGCGGTCTGCTCGTCAGCCCCCAGTTTCACCAGCAACGGCTGCTGGGCTTCGGCGGCCAGGGGCAACGCCACGCAAGCACTGGCGCCCACGGGCATGGCTTGCCAGATGGGGTTGAAGTCGAGGTCCGGGGCGTTGTCGGTCTCGTCCAAAGCCAGGTAGCTGTGCCAGCCCTTGTCGTCCATCTCCAGGCGAATGCCGGCAAACGTGGGGATAAAGCGCTGGTAGCCCATGGCAAGCACGCTGGAGTTGATCGCGATGCGCTGCTTGAGCCCGGCCTCCATGGGTTGCAGGCCAAACGCCTCGGGGAACAGCTGGTTGCCGCTGAGCAACGCCGCCAGGGCCTGGCTGGACACCGCCCCCGGGGCGACGTCGCCATTGGCGTCATGGTCATAGAGCTTGTCCGGATTGGACAGCACCACCAGCTTGTCGCCACGGGAGGCGAACAACAGCGACTTGCTGGCGTTGTAGGCCAGGCGATAGAGCGGCACTGTTTCGCCGCCCACCTTGAGCTCGCCGGCCTTGCTCAACTGCTGGTCATCCAGGGCCACGTGGGCCAGCGGTTCGAGCACCTTGGCCAGGCCACCACGGTCCATCACCAACAGGAAGTCCTTGAGCCGGCCATCGGCGCCGCGCCACAAGGCGACGTCGGCCGGCTGGTCGAACAGGGCCTCGATAAGGTTGTCCTGCAGCTTAAGGTCATGCTCGTAGATGATGCGCCGCAGGCTGCCGATCAAGCCCAGGCGGTCGCCATGGGTCTCGTAATAGAAGACGAAGTCCTCGGTCAGTGTTTCGCGCAGGAACGGCACGCTGAGCAGGTCGCGGGGCAACTGGCTGAGCGAGCGGGTTTCCAGCAGCGCGTCCGGGCGGCTGAGGCCGAACTGGTCCATGGCCAGCGCCATGGCCGGCAGCTTGGGCTTGTGCAGGTACCAGCCCAGGCCGCCCGCGACGGCGGCCACCAGGCACAGGCCGACGGCAAGCAACAGGTTGCGGCGCTTGCCGGTGGAGGGTGCCGGGGTGGCGGCTGGTACAGCTGTCGTTTCGCTCATGTTCGCAAAGCCCGATTCATCCATGCGGTGCAGGGTTCAATAAGTGAAGGTCTTGACCAGCAGCAGGTCGCCGATGGCACGCAAGGGCACGATGAAGCTCTCGCGCTTTTCGTTGACGGTGTTTTCGTTGAGCACCAGGTTGATCTCCGAGGTGATGACCTCGTTCTGGTTGGCGTGCTCCTCAAAGTTATAGCCACCATTACTGTAGTTGCCCCAGTAGTTGACGTAGACCAGATAGGTGCCGTGCATCGGCGCGGTCATGGTGAACATTTCCGGCCCCGGGCCGTCGACGCTGTCGGTGTCCAGGCCACCACCGTTGCTGAGCACCGGGTTGGCGTAGAAGGCATGCTGGCCGTCGGGGGTGATGATGTGCAGGTCGAGCTCGGCCTTGGGGTCGTCCCAGGCCAGGAAGATGCGAATGCGTGCTGGAGTGCGCTGGTCGTTGGCTTCGTAGAATTGCACGCGCTTGAGCGACTTGCCTTCGCTGCTGCGTACCTCGACGCTGTTGGAACCGGCGCCGAAGGCGTAGGGCCGGGCGAAGCGACCATCGTCGTCGGTGTACAGGCTCAGGGCGTTGCCATTCACCGCCAGCGTGTGAGGCTGGCGCTGCGCCGAGGTGGCCTTGATCTGGCCCTCGATCATGCTGCGGTTGCGCTGGATGCCACGGTCGATGGGCGGCGTGGGATACGCCACGCGCGGGTTCTCGGTGCGGTCGAGCAGGCCGAAGTAACGCCAGCCTCCCGTGGGGCCATCAAGCGTGGCCGAGGTGTCAGCCAGGGTGGCGGACGCCCAGAACACGGCGCTCAGCCCGATAAGAAATCGCATGTGTGCTTCCTGCAATGCGTGGTGGTGGGTGTCAGGTCCGGCGACACTTTTTATGGCCCGTTTTCAGGGCGCGCGAAGAGTAGCGGCTCGCCCCTGGTTTAACAATCGGCCACAGCGTGGAAATGTCGACCAGTGCTCACCGGCCTGGCAGTATCCGCTTGCCCTGGCGGCTGCCGATGGCACTGGCCTGCCCGTCCCGCTGCTTGCCGGTACGCGCCTCGCTGATCAGCCCTGGTATCAATACCCCTTCAGGCAAGTGCTTCCAGAACCGGCTGGGCAGGTGCCCCTGCATGGCGCGGGTGTTGAGCCGCGCCGGGTTGAAGATGTGGCTGTAATAGGTCAGCCACAACTCACCGTGGGGGTCTTCCACCTGCTGCGCCAGCTGTTGCCAGGCTGGCGGGCACTGGCGCTGGTAATGCAAAGCCTCTCCATCGTAGTACACGCCGTCGCGCGGCGTGGCGATCAACCAGCGGTGGCGCCCCATGCGGCCGATGAAGTGCGCGCTGGCGCTTTCCAGGATGTCATGGGCCGGCTCGTGCCACGCCACGTATTCGGGTTGGCCGGCATTCTCGGTTGCAGCGGGCAGCGCCACGAAGCGCACGAAGGCATGCAGGTGATGCGCTTCGCGCGAGACCTGCTTGATGCGCCGGTGCAACTCACTGCCCAGCCTGTCCCCCGGCAGCATGGCCGTGCGGTCGCCATGGCTGACCCGCCACAACACCTCGTACAACAGGCTCCAGCGCTGCTCGCCACGGTAGCGCGCGGCGGTTTCCAACTGTTCGGCCAGGGCCAGCGGCACCCGCGCCTGGAATGGGCCGGGCGATGCCGGCAGCTCCCGATCAGAGGCAAACAGGTCCGCGACCTCCCAGCTGACCTCGCTGGGGTCTACCTGATGGCTCAGCAGCCAGCGCGCCTGCTGGCGCCAGGTGGCGAACAGGTCGTCGCAGTCGAGGGTGATCATCCCCACAACCCCATCTGCTGCGGCGCCGGCCGGTCGCGCAGTTGTTCGCGCAGGGCCAGGCTGCTGCTTTCCGCCTGGTGCGGGTGGTAGTCACTGGTGATCAGGAACGGCTTGGCCTTGGCCAGCACGCAGCGCAGGCGCGTCAGGTCTTCATAGCGAATGCGCCGTTGCCGGCGAAGCTCCACCAGCCGCTGGGTGGTGCGAATGCCGATGCCGGGAATGCGCGCGATCAGCGCAGGCTCTGCGCGGTTGAGGTCCAGCGGGAACACATCGCGGTGCTCCAGCGCCCAGGCCAGCTTGGGGTCGATGTCCAGCGCCAGGTGGCCCGGCCCCTGGAACAGTTCCCCGGCCTTGAAGCCGTAGCCGCGCAGGAGGAAGTCGGCCTGGTACAGGCGGTGCTCGCGCATCAGTGGCGGCGCCGCCAGCGGCACGCTCTTGGGGCTGTTGGGGATGGGGCTGAACGCGGAGTAGTAGACGCGCTTGAGCTTGAAGTTGCCGTACAGGCTTTCGGCACTGTGCAGGATGGTGCTGTCGTCGGTGTCGTCGGCGCCGACGATCATCTGCGTGCTCTGCCCTGCCGGCGCGAAGCTGGGCGCCTTGGGCTCGTTGGCCACGGCTTCGCGGCCCACGTGGATGGTATTCATGGCCTGGCGAATGGAGACCACCTGTTTCTCCGGCGCCAGGGTCTGCAGGCTGGCGTCGGTAGGCAGTTCGATATTGACGCTGAGGCGGTCGGCGTAGCGCCCGGCCTCCTCGATCAGCAGCGGGTCGGCCTCGGGAATGGTCTTGAGGTGGATGTAGCCACGGAACTGGTGCTCCTCGCGCAGCAGCTTGGCCACGCGGATCAGCTGTTCCATGGTGTAGTCCGCCGAACGGATGATGCCCGAGCTCAGGAACAGCCCGCTGATGCAATTGCGTTTGTAGAAGTCCAGGGTCAGGGTCACCACCTCCTCCGGCGTGAAGCGTGCGCGGGGCACGTCGCTGGAGCGGCGGTTGACGCAATACTGGCAGTCGAACAGGCAGAAGTTGGTCAGCAGGATTTTCAGCAGCGACACGCAGCGGCCATCGGGCGTGTAGCTGTGGCAGATGCCCATGCCGTCGGTGGCGCCCAGCCCGGCCTTGCCTTCGGAGCTGCGCTTGGGCGCAGCGCTGCTGGCGCAGGACGCGTCATACTTGGCGGCGTCGGCGAGGATGCTGAGTTTCTCGATCAGCTGCATGGGGCTTTTTCTCTGCACTGGTTTTATATACAGTAAAACGAGAGCCGCCTGTTCACAAGCCCGTTGCGACAGCCGGGTAAAGGGAAACGCAACAGTGTTTTGCACCCGCTGATTTGCCCATGCCGCCCGGCTCTGCTAGTGTCGCGCGGTTTCAACTCCTGTCGAGAGAGCCGCCATGGCCCGTAAGAAAGCTTCCGTGGATTTCGAGCAATCGCTGGCCGATCTGCAAACGCTGGTCGAACGCCTGGAAACCGGCGAATTGTCGCTGGAAGATTCCCTGGCCGCCTTCGAGCAAGGCATCGGCCTGACCCGCGACTGCCAGGCCGCCCTGGCCCAGGCCGAGCAGAAGGTGCAGATCCTGCTGGAGCGCGACGGCGAGCTGACGCAAGAGCCCTTTGATGCGGAACAACCCGAATGATCAGCACTTACCAGGCCAGCTGCCAGGCGCGCGTCGATAGCGCCCTGAACAGCCTGTTCGATGCCCCCGTGCCCGAGATGGCGCGCCTCTACCAAGCCATGCGCTACAGCGTGATGAACGGCGGCAAGCGCGTGCGCCCGCTGCTGGTGTACGCCGCCTGCGAAGCGCTGGGCGCACCGGCCGAACAGGCTAACGGTGCGGCCTGCGCGGTGGAGCTGATTCACGCCTACTCGCTGGTGCACGACGACCTGCCGGCCATGGACGACGACGACCTGCGCCGCGGCCAGCCCACCACCCACAAGGCCTTCGACGAAGCCTGCGCGATCCTGGCCGGCGACGGCTTGCAGAGCCTGGCCTTCGAAGCCCTGCTGGACGAGCGCCTGAGCCCACAGGGTGAAGCCGTGCGCCTGCAGATGGCCATGGCCCTGGCCCAGGCCGCAGGCCCCGGCGGCATGGTCGGTGGCCAGGCCATCGACCTCGGCTCGGTAGGCAAGAAGCTCGACCAGGGCGCGCTGGAGCTGATGCACCGGCACAAGACCGGCGCGTTGATCGAAGCCAGCGTGCAGCTGGGCGCCCTGGCCAGTGGCCGCGCCAACCCGGCGCAGCGCCAGGCGCTGAAGACTTATGCACAGGCAATCGGCCTGGCGTTCCAGGTCCAGGACGATATCCTCGACGTGGAAAGCGACACCGCCACCCTGGGCAAGCGCCAGGGCGCCGACATCGCCCGCGACAAACCGACCTACCCGGCCCTGCTGGGCCTGGGCATGGCCAAGGCTTATGCGCTGCAGTTGCGCGACCAGGCCCTGGAGGCTTTGCAGCCATTCGACGAGGCGGCCGAGCCGCTGCGCGAACTGGCCCGCTACATTGTCGAACGTCGCAGTTGAACAGCGGCGCTGACTCCCCGACGCGTCATCGCGTGGGCAGTCGGCGCTGCATAGGTTAAACTGCCGCCACTTCATATTTATAACGATTCGCCTGATGCCCACGACGTTTCAAGAGATTCCCCGCGAACGCCCGCTGACGCCCCTGCTGGACCGTGCCGACACGCCGGCAGGCCTGCGCCGACTGGGTGAAGCCGAGCTGGAAACCCTGGCCGATGAATTGCGCCAGGAGTTGCTCTATACCGTTGGCCAGACCGGCGGGCACTTCGGTGCCGGCCTGGGCGTCATCGAACTGACGATTGCGTTGCATTACGTCTTCGACACGCCGGACGACCGCCTGGTGTGGGACGTGGGCCACCAGGCCTACCCGCACAAGATTCTGACCGGGCGCCGCGAGCGCATGGCCAGCCTGCGCCAGAAAGACGGCCTGGCCGCCTTCCCGCGGCGCAGCGAGAGCGAGTACGACACCTTTGGCGTCGGCCACTCCAGCACCTCGATCAGTGCCGCCCTGGGCATGGCCATCGCCGCGCGCCTGCAGAACAGCGGGCGCAAGGCCATTGCCGTGATCGGCGATGGCGCGCTGACCGCCGGCATGGCCTTCGAGGCGCTGAACCATGCGCCCGAGGTGAACGCCGACATGCTGGTGATCCTCAACGACAACGACATGTCGATCTCGCGCAACGTCGGCGGCCTGTCCAATTACCTGGCCAAGATTCTCTCCAGCCGTACCTACGCGAGCATGCGCGAAGGCAGCAAGAAAGTGCTGTCGCGCCTGCCCGGCGCCTGGGAGATCGCCCGTCGTACCGAAGAGTACGCCAAGGGCATGCTGGTACCCGGCACCCTGTTCGAGGAGCTGGGCTGGAACTACATCGGCCCCATCGACGGCCACGACCTGCCCACCCTGGTCGCCACGCTGCGCAACATGCGTGACCTCAAGGGCCCGCAGTTCCTGCACGTGGTCACCAAGAAGGGCAAGGGCTTCGCGCCGGCCGAGGTCGACCCGATCGGCTACCACGCCATCACCAAGCTGGAACCGCTGAACGCGCCTGTCGCGCCGAAAAAACCCACGGGGCCGAAGTACTCCGCGGTGTTCGGCCAGTGGCTGTGCGACATGGCGGCGGCCGACCAACGCCTGGTGGGCATCACCCCGGCGATGAAGGAAGGCTCGGACCTGGTCGATTTCAGCGAGCGTTACCCCGAGCGCTATTTCGACGTGGCCATCGCCGAGCAACACGCGGTGACCCTGGCCGCGGGCATGGCCTGCGAAGGCGCCAAGCCGGTGGTGGCGATCTACTCCACCTTCCTGCAGCGTGCCTACGACCAGCTGATCCATGACGTGGCGGTGCAGAACCTCGACGTGCTGTTCGCCATCGACCGTGCCGGCCTGGTGGGCGAAGACGGCCCGACCCACGCCGGCAGCTTCGACCTGTCGTACCTGCGCTGCATCCCGGGGATGGTGATCATGACCCCGAGCGACGAGAACGAACTGCGCAAGATGCTCACCACCGGCCACCTGTACCAAGGTCCGGCGGCCGTGCGCTACCCACGTGGCACCGGCCCGAACGCGACCATCGAGGCGGGCCTTGAACCGCTGGAAATCGGCAAGGGCGTGGTTCGCCGCGAAGGCAGCAAGACCGCCTTGCTGGTGTTCGGCGTGCAACTGGCCGAGGCCCTGAAGGTGGCCGAGAAGCTGGACGCCACCGTGGTCGACATGCGCTTCGTGAAGCCGCTGGATGAAGCGCTGGTGCGCAACATCGCGGCGCGCCACGAGCTGCTGGTCACCCTCGAGGAAAACAGCATCATGGGCGGCGCCGGTGCTGCGGTGGGTGAATTCCTGGCCGCCGAAAACCTGCTCAAGCCGATGCTGCACCTGGGCTTGCCGGATATGTACGTGGAGCACGCCAAGCCGGCGCAGATGCTGGCAGAATGCGGGCTGGACGAGGCCGGCATCGAAGCGGCGATCGTCAAGCGCCTGGCCGCCCTGGGTTAATCCCAGCCCGTAGCAGCTGCCGCCAGGCGGCGTCCGGCCCCACCTCCGATTGTGGGCCCGGACGCCGCCTGGCGGCAGCTGCTACGGTGAGTTCATGCGTTCGCAGAGGCGTGCCAGCGCCTCCACCATCTGCCCACTGGGGCGCTCCACTCCCGGATCCCCCACCACCACCCTGCCCTTGACCGGCCACTTGCGCCAGGCATCGGCCTGGGCTTGATTGGGCACCACGATTACCTGCGGGTCCCGCTGTAGCACCGCCTCCAGGCTTACCTGGGGTGCCGGCAACGCCAGGTCGTCGAACACATTGCGCCCACCACAGACACTCAAGCCATCACTGATGATCTGCCCGCCGCCCACGGTGGACAGCGGCGCATCCCACACCTGATAGAACACCCGCAACGGCACGCTGCGCCGGTAGCGTTCGCGCAACGCCGCCACGCGCAGGCGGAAGGCATCGGCCAACTGGCGGCCGCGTTCGGCCTGGCCCAGGGGCACGGCAATCTGTGCAAGCTCGGTGGCCAGGTCCTCCAGGGAATGGGGTTCGGCGGTCATCAGCTGAATGCCCAGGCGCCGCAGCTGCTCGCGCTGGGCGGGGCCGACGCTGCCTGGCCACAGCAGGATCAGGTCAGGCTTGAGCGCCAGCAGCTGCTCCATGTCCAACTGCCCGTAATGCCCCACTGACTGCAGGTGTTCAAGCCCGGGGGGCCGCGGCCCGGCGTCCAGTACGCCGACCAGACGGCCTTGGCCACCGACTTCCACGGCAATTTCAGTCAAGGATGGCGCCAGGCTGACTACCCGCTGCGCCGCGCCGGCCTGGGCACATAGCACCAGCAGCAGGCAGGCGAGCAGTTGGCGCATCAGCCCAGCTGGCGCGGAATGCGGTAGAGGCAGAGCAACAGCACGCTGGACAGCGCCAGCAGGCACAATGGCAGCGCTTCCAGCCCGAACAGCACCGCCAAAGCGGCAATCCAGGCGGGCAGGCCAGCGAACAGGAACGCCATGCGCCGGGTGGCAGCCAGGGCGATCCAGGCCGCGGGTTCCTGGGCGGTGTCGAGGGCTTGCTGGGTAGCGATCAGCCTGCGCTTGTAGGCGCCGAAGCGTGGCAGGCTGAGGAACATCGAAGCGATGCCGGCGATGAACATGGGCATCGCCAACACAGGCATGAGGTCGTCACTCTGGCCAAAGGCCCAGCTCATGACGAACAAGGGCAGCAGGGTCAGCGCCAGCTGCTGCCACCAGGCTACCGCCAAACGGCGGCGCACCTGCGAACGGGTCACGCCCGATCGGCCTCGCTTTGGTGTTCATTGCCCATCATGTGCCCCAGCTTGCCGGCCTTGGTGGCCAGGTAGTGCTTGTTGTGCGGGTTGTGGCCGGTGTGCAGCGGCACGCGCTCGGCGACCACGATGTTCATGTTGGTCAGCGCCTTGACCTTGCGCGGGTTGTTGGTCATCAGGCGCAGCGATTTCACGCCCAGGTGCTCCAGCATTGGCTGGCACATGGCGTAGTCGCGCTGGTCGGCGGCAAAGCCCAGGCGCTCGTTGGCTTCGACGGTGTCGGCGCCACCATCCTGCAGCTCATAGGCACGGATCTTGTTCAGCAGGCCAATGCCGCGGCCTTCCTGACGCAGGTACAGCAGCACGCCACGGCCTTCACGGGCGATGGCTTGCAGGGCGGCTTCGAGCTGCGAACCGCAGTCGCAACGCTGGCTGAACAGGGCATCGCCGGTCAGGCACTCGGAGTGCAGGCGGCCCAGCACGGGTTCGCCATCGGCGACATCGCCCAGGCTCAGCACGACGTGCTCGCGGCCGGTGGCCTCATCGAGGAAACCGTGCATGGTGAATTGCGCAAAAGGCGTTGGCAGCTTGGAAGCGGCGACGAAAACGACGGGCACCGGGTGCTCCTATCAAATATCTGACATGAATATTGACCAAGGTCTGCATTGTAACAGCAGCTTACTGACGACGCTTAGGCTGAATTTCGCAGCATAAAGATCAGGAAGTTTGATCGCTTATGGCGTAAAGGGATAAGGCTGCTGCCAACGGTCGAACAGCGGGCGCAGTTCGCCGCTGGGCACCAGTTGGTCCATGCGCCGGTCGAACAGCGCCAGCAGCGCCCGCCCGTTGGGGGTGTCGGCAAAGCCGAGGAACAGCGGCAGTTCGGCGATGTGGGTGAGCTTGAAGCGCCCCGGCTGGTCGGCCTGCTTGAGCACGCCGAGGATTTCGGTCTGGGCGTCGATGTAATAGTCGGCACGATCGTGGAGCAGCATCGGCAGGATGCCGGTACGGCGCTGCACTTCATTGAACTGGTGGATGCCGGGCAGGTAGCGCTCGAAGCCGTAGCCACGCACCCAGGCCAGGCGGAAGTGGCCGATCGTGTTCAGGGTAGGCGCCGGCTTGTCGGCCAGGCCCAGGGCATAGATGTGATCGGTGTCGTAATGCCAGCGGGGGTAAAGGGTGTTGGCGATTTCGTCGTGATAGGAGCCGACCCAGGCATCGGCTTCACCGCGTTGCACCAGGCCGACCGAGCGCATGTAGGGCGTGCTGCGGGTTTCCAGCTTGACGCCCGCCGGCTCGAACACCTTGCGCAGGATGTCCCAGGCCAGGCCGCTGCCGTCGGCGTTGGTGTAGTCGCTCCACTCCTCGCTGGCCACCTGGATGTGCGCCGGCAGCGGCTCGGCGACTGCCGCCGTGCAGAGGGCCAGCAGGCCGAACACCATCAGCATCCTTGCGATCATGAGCCGCCTCCTGTCGTCGTGCCCTACCCAGCCTTAAACGAAGTGCCACCCCCACACCACCACCTGCATCGCCAGCCAGGCGAACACGCCGGCCAGCACGTCATCGAGCATGATCCCGACGCCGCCATGCACATGCCGGTCGATCCAGCGGATCGGCCATGGCTTGAGTATGTCGAAGAAACGGAACATCAGGAACCCGACCAGTATCCATTCCCAGCCATCGGGCACCAGCCACAGGGTTATCCACATGCCGACCATTTCGTCCCAGACGATGCCTTCGTGGTCGTGCACGCCCAGGTCGTTGGCGACCTTGCCGCACAGCCAGAAGCCGAACAGCATGGTCACGCCCAGCATCAGCCAGTAACCCCAGTCGGGCAGCATCTGCCACAACGGGATGAATGGGATGGCGACCAGCGAGCCCCAGGTGCCCGGCGCCTTGGGCAGGGTGCCGGAGCCGAAGCCGAATGCCAGGAAGTGCCAGGGGTTGCGCCAGACGGACGGCGGCACGTTCTCTGCCGGTACCTGGTTGGGGTGGTCTGTCACGGTGTCTCCCGAAAATGTTGATAACCCCGAACAGCCGGGGTGATGTCGCAGCCCTTGCCATCGTGCAGGCTGACGCCCTGGCCTTCGCGGACCTGGCCCAGCACGTGGATCGGCCAGCCTTCGGCACGAAGGCCGGGCAGGTGCGCCGCAGGCAGGCTGAACACCAGCACGTAGTCGTCGCCACCGGTAAGGGCAGCGGTTTGAGCCGCGTCCCGGCCCAGCAGGCCGACCAGTGCATTCGACAGCGGCAAGGCGTCCAGTTCAAGCGCCAGGGCCACGCCGGACGCCGACGCGATATGCCCGCAATCGGCCAGGAGGCCGTCGGAAATATCCATGGCGGCCGTAGCCCTGCCGCGCAACGCCTGGCCCAGGCCGAACTGCGGTGGTGGCGACCAGTAATGCGCCAGCAGTGGCTCGGCAATGGCCGCGTCGGCCTGCGCCTGCCCCAGCACCAGCGGCAAGGCGCCAGCGGCATCCCCCAGCACGCCGCCCACGCACAGCAGGTCGCCAGCACGTGCGCCCGAGCGCAGCAGCGCCTGGCCGGCAGGCACGCTGCCGAACACGGTCATGGTCAGGCTCAGCGGCCCGCGGGTGGTGTCGCCGCCGATCAGGCTCAGGCGGCACTGCGTGGCCATGCGGTTCAGGCCTTCGGCAAACGCCTGCAGCCAGCCTTCGGCCACCGAGGGCAAGGTCAGCGCAAGGGTAAAGCCTATGGGGTCGGCGCCCATGGCCGCCAGGTCACTGGCCGCCACCGCCAGCGCGCGCTGGCCGAGCAGGAAGGGGTCGGCGGCGTCAGGGAAATGCACCCCCGCCACCAGGGTATCGGTCGACACGGCCAACTGCTGGCCGGCTGGCAGGGCCAGCAGGGCGCAGTCATCACCGATGCCGAGCGCCACCCCGTCGCCGGCCTGCGCACAGGGCGCGGCGGCGAAGTAGTGTCGTATCAGCTCAAACTCGCCCATGGTATGCAAGCGCGTGGATCAGCGCTTGAATGCCTTCACTTCGGCGGCACGCACGTTCGGCGCAACCTTGTCGAGCACGCCGTTGACGAACTTGTGGCCGTCGGTGGAACCGAACACCTTGGCCAGCTCGATACCTTCGTTGATCACCACGCGGTACGGCACGTCGACGCGCTTGAGCAGTTCCCAGGTGGACAGGCGCAGCACGGCCAGTTCCACAGGGTCCAGCTCTTCCAGGGCCAGGTCCATGCACGGCTTGAGCACGGCATCGATCTCGGTCTTGCTGGCCGGCACGCCGTGGAGGATCTCGCGGAAGTAGGCACCGTCGACGTCAGTGAAGTCGTTGTCGACCCGGAACTGCGCTTCGATCTCGTTC
Organism: Pseudomonas imperatae; assembly: GCF_057128625.1. Classification (NCBI taxonomy): domain Bacteria; kingdom Pseudomonadati; phylum Pseudomonadota; class Gammaproteobacteria; order Pseudomonadales; family Pseudomonadaceae; genus Pseudomonas; species Pseudomonas imperatae. The sequence continues at coordinate 20,550 of NZ_JBSKHP010000032.1, forward strand.
AGCGAGTGGCTAGCCATGTGCCATTGGTACAGGGCTTGGGTGGCCAGCTTGCGGGCTTCGCGACGCTTCATGCTCTTGGAAGGTTTGCCAGCATCCGCAGGTTTTGGATCGCGCGGGTTGAAACGATCGCTTTCGTCGGAAATCACTTGGCCTCCAACTGCGACAGCAGGCTAACCATTTCCAGGGCGGACAGGGCAGCTTCGGCGCCCTTGTTGCCAGCCTTGGTGCCGGAACGCTCGATGGCCTGTTCGATGGAGTCGACGGTCAGCACGCCAAAGGCGACCGGCACACCGAATTCCATGGAAACCTGGGACAGGCCCTTGGTGCATTCACCGGCCACGTATTCGAAGTGCGGAGTGCCGCCACGAATGACCGCGCCCAGCGCGATGATCGCGTCGTACTCGCCCTGCTGGGCGACTTTCTGCGCCACCAGCGGGATTTCGAAGGCGCCAGGGGCGCGGATGATGGTGATGTCGCTTTCGCTGATACCGTGGCGAACCAGGGCGTCGACGGCGCCGCTGACCAGGCTTTCGACGACGAAGCTGTTGAATCGGCCAACCACCAGGGCATAGCGACCTTTGGGGGCGATGAAGGTACCTTCGATGGTCTTCAGGGTCATTCGGGTGTGTCTCGTCTTAAAGAGCAGGGGCGCCAGCGGCGCCCCATGGGGGTAATGGGCCACGAACAAGAACGTGCGGGGTCACTGAAAACCATAGCGCTGGCCTGGCAATCTGGCGACCCTGGAACCGTGTTTATTCGGAGGGCACGTATTCTACTACTTCCAGGTCGAATCCGGATATCGCATTGAACTTCATTGGCGAACTCATCAGGCGCATTTTGCGCACGCCCAGGTCGCGAAGGATCTGCGAACCGGCACCGACGATGCTGTAGGTGGTCGGTTTTTTCACCGGCGCACTCTCCGCGGTCTCGCGGATATGCGCCAGCAGCACGTCGCCGTCCACCGGGTTGCCGAGTAGCAGCACCACGCCGCTGCCCGCCTCGGAAACCGCGCTCATGGCGGCCCGCAGGCTCCAGCGGCCGGGCTGCTTGACCATCAGCAGGTCGCGCAGCGGGTCCATGTTGTGCACCCGTACCAGGGTCGGTTCCTCGGCGCAGATGGTGCCCAGGGTCAGCGCCATGTGCACGTCGCCTTCCACCGCGTCGCGGTAGGTCACCAGGTTGAACTGGCCCAGTTCGCTGTCCAGCGGCTGCTCGGCAATCCGCTGAACGGTACGTTCGTGGATCATGCGGTAGTGGATCAGGTCGGCGATGGTGCCGATCTTGATGTTGTGTTCGGCAGCGAAGGTTTCCAGTTCCGCACGGCGGGACATGGTGCCGTCGTCGTTCATCACTTCGCAGATCACGCCGCTGGGCTCAAACCCCGCCATGCGCGCCAGGTCGCAGGCAGCTTCGGTGTGCCCGGCACGGGCCAGGGTGCCACCGGCCTGGGCCATCAGCGGGAAGATGTGGCCAGGGCTGACGATGTCCTCGGCCTTGGCGTCCTTGGCAGCGGCAGCCTGCACGGTGCGCGCGCGGTCGGCGGCAGAGATGCCGGTGGTCACGCCTTCGGCGGCCTCGATGGACACGGTGAACTTGGTGCCGAAGCCCGAGCCGTTGCGTGGCGCCATCAGCGGCAGCTTCAGCAGCTCGCAGCGCTCGCGGGTCATGGGCATGCAGATCAGGCCGCGGGCGTGCTTGGCCATGAAGTTGATGTGTTCGGCCTGGCAGCATTCGGCGGCCATGATCAGGTCGCCTTCGTTCTCGCGGTCTTCGTCATCCATCAGGATGACCATCTTGCCCTGGCGGATGTCTTCCACCAGTTCTTCGATTGTGTTGAGCGCCACGCGGCACCCCCTATATCAGGACTTGAGGTAGCCGTTGGCGGCCAGGAAGCTCTCGGTGATGCCACCGGCAGACGGCTCGGCGGCCTTGTCACCCAGCAGCAGGCGCTCCAGGTAACGGGCCAGCAGGTCCACTTCCAGGTTGACCTTACGGCCGGCACGGTAGTCGGCCATGATGGTTTCGGCCAGGGTGTGCGGGACGATGGTCAGCTCGAACTCGGCGCCGTCCACGGCGTTCACGGTCAGGCTGGTGCCGTCGACGGTGATCGAGCCCTTGTGGGCGATGTACTTGGCCAGCTCCTTCGGTGCGCGCACGCGGAACTGGATGGCACGGGCGTTTTCCTCGCGGGAAACGATTTCGCCGACACCGTCGACGTGGCCGCTGACCAGGTGGCCGCCCAGGCGCGAGCTTGGGGTCAGGGCCTTTTCCAGGTTCACCCGGCTGCCAGCCTTGAGTTCGTGGAAGGCGGTGCAGTCCAGGGTCTCGCGGCTGACGTCGGCCCAGAAGCCGTCGCCCGGCAGTTCCACGGCGGTCAGGCACACGCCGTTGACCGCGATGCTGTCGCCCAGCTTGACGTCGGCAAGGTCCAGCTTGCCGGTTTCTACGTAAACGCGCACGTCACCGCCCTTGGGGGTCAACGAACGGATGCTGCCGATGGATTCGATAATGCCGGTGAACATGGATCCTCCTACGGAACCGGGCCTGCGCTGGGCGCGAGGCGCAAATTATACGCTTGCCGCCGGGGCAGGTATTGCGATGACTCGCCAGTCATCCCCCACTGCGCGCATTTCAATGATTTTCAGCCGGGGCGCCTCGCTCATGCGCGCCAACGGCCAGTCCAGCAACGGCCGCGCGCTGGAGCCGAGGAACTGGCCAGCGACGAACAACTGGAACTCGTCCACCAACCCCTGGCGGGCGAAGGCGCCAGCCAGGGTGGGGCCGGCTTCCACGAGAATTTCGCTGGCGCCACGGGCGGCCAGCAGCGTCAGCAACTGCGCCAGGTCGACGTGGCCGTCGACGGCGCCCACCAGCAACAGTTCATGGCCGTGCTGCTGGTACACGCTGGCGTCCGCGCCTTCGGCATAGCTGACCACCAACGCCGGGCCGGCCTGGAAGAACGGTGCATCCAGCGGCACCCGCAGGCGGCCGTCGATCAGCACGCGCAGCGGCGGGCGGCTGAGCGCCAGCGCCGTGGTCTCGGCGTCCAGGCCCAACTGTTCGGCACGCACGGTCATGCGCGCGCCATCGGCCAGCACGCTGTCGGCGCCGGTCAGTACGATGCTCGAACGCGCACGCAGGCGCTGCACCGCCGAGCGGGCCGCCGGGCCGGTAATCCATTGGCTCTCGCCGCTGGCCATGGCCGTGCGCCCGTCCAGGCTCATGGCCAGCTTGACCCGCACGAAGGGCACGCCGTGCTCCATGCGCTTGAGGAAGCCAGGGTTCAGGGCCCGGGATTCAGCCTCCAGCACACCGCTAAGCACCTCGATGCCGACATCAGCCAGGCGCTTCAGGCCACGGCCTGCGACTTCCGGGTTGGGGTCCTGCATGGCCGCCACCACCCGCGCCAGCCCGGCATTCACCAGGGCCTCGGCGCACGGCGGGGTGCGGCCATGGTGGCTGCACGGCTCAAGGGTAACGTAGGCGGTGGCGCCACGCGCCAGCTCGCCAGCCTGGCGCAGGGCATGCACCTCGGCGTGGGGCTCGCCGGCGCGCACGTGCCAGCCCTCGCCCACTACCTGGCCATCACGGACGATCACGCAGCCTACCCGCGGGTTGGGGTGCGTGGTGTACAGGCCGCGGCGCGCCAGTTCGATGGCGCGGGCCATGTAATGGGCGTCGAGGACGGCTTGCTCGCTGGGCATGGTCACTCCTTGGCGGGTTCGCGGGCCAGGCGGTCGATTTCCTCGCGGAACTCGTCCAGGTCCTGGAAGCGCCGGTACACCGAGGCGAAGCGGATGTAGGCAACCTCATCGAGCTTCTGCAGCTCGGCCATCACCAGCTCGCCGACGACCAGCGACTTGACCTCGCGCTCGCCGGTGGCGCGCAGCTTGTGCTTGATGTGGGCCAGGGCCGCTTCCAGGCGCTCGACGCTGACCGGGCGCTTTTCCAGCGCCCGCTGCATGCCGGCGCGCAGTTTTTCTTCGTCGAAGGGCTGGCGGCTACCGTCCTGCTTGATCAGGCGCGGCAAAACCAGTTCGGCGGTTTCGAAGGTGGTGAAACGCTCACCGCAGGCCAGGCATTCGCGACGGCGGCGCACTTGCTCGCCCTCGGCGACCAGTCGCGAGTCGATGACCTTGGTGTCGTTGGCACCGCAGAAGGGACAGTGCATGGTGGCAGGCAACAAAAAATGGGAGGGCCATGGTAGCGCATCCCACTGGCAAGACAAGCCAAAGGCTTTACGGTATACAGAGGTTATTTATTGCGATGGATCTGCCGATGCCTCTACGCCCCCTGATTTTGCTGAGCCTGGTCGCGTTGCTCGCGGCCTGCGGCAGCGACAAGCCCAAGCCGGTGGCGCCCGTTGCGCCCGCCCCGAAAGCCGCCATCGGCGCCCAGCAGCCACTGGGGCCGCTGCCCGCCTACCAGCGTGAGCTGACCGGCACCGTGCTCGGCGCCCCGGCCGGCGCCGAGGTTGAGCTGGCCCTGCTGGCGGTGGATGAGCGCGGCCGCCCGCAGCAACTGCTGGCCAGCGGCAAGTGGAACGGCACGGGCAAGCCCCTGGGCTTCCAGCTGCGCTTCAACCCCGAGGCCTTCCCCACCAACCTGCGGGTGGAGCTGCGCGGCCGCGCCAGCCAGTCGGGGGTGCTGATCCTGCACCTGCCGGCGGTACCAGTGGCGCAGCCTGCCACCCAAGCCTTGGGCAACCTGCAGCTGCTGCAAGCGCCATGATCCACCTGCAACAGGCCTTGAGCGAGCTGCTGGGCGATGCGCAACTGGTCAGCACCGCGCTGCCTGACACCGATATCCGCCTGTGGCTGATCGACGGCGACAACATGGACCGCGCCTTCAGCCCCGAGGAAACCCGGCGCATCCTCCACGAGCCGCCGTATTGGAGCTTCTGCTGGGCGAGCGGCCTGGCCATGGCGCGCTTCCTGGCCGAGCAGCCGCACTGGGTAGCCGGCAAGCGCGTGCTGGATTTCGGCGCCGGTTCCGGCGTGGTCGCCATTGCCGCAGCCAAGGCCGGTGCCGCCGAGGTGGTGGCCTGCGACCTCGACCCGCTGGCCCTGGACGCCTGCCGCGCCAACGCTGCGCTCAACGGCGTGGCGCTGGGCTACTCGGCGGACTTCTTCGCCGAGGCCGACCGCTTTGACCTGATCCTGGTGGCCGACGTGCTCTACGACCGCGCCAACCTGCCCCTGCTCGACCATTTCCTCAGCCGCGGGCGCCAGGCGCTGGTGGCCGACTCGCGGGTGCGCGACTTCAGCCACCCGGTCTACCAGCCGCTGGGCCAGTTGCACGCCTGCACCTTGCCGGACCTGGCCGAGCCCCACGAGTTTCGCCACGTCAGCCTCTATCACGCGCAGCGCGGCTGAGGCGCTTCCGGCCAGCAGCGCCAGCCTTTATAGTGCGGGTATTACCGCTTTTTTCGAGATGCACGATGAGCCAGTCCACGCCGTATATTTTCGATGTCACCACTGCCACCTTCCAACAGGACGTGATCGACAAGTCGTTCGAGCAGCCCGTGCTGGTGGACTTCTGGGCCGAGTGGTGCGCCCCCTGCAAGGTGCTGATGCCGCTGCTGGAAAAGATCGCCGAGAGCTACCAGGGCGAGCTGTTGCTGGCCAAGGTCAATTGCGACGTGGAGCAGGACATCGTCGCCCACTTCGGCATTCGCAGCCTGCCTACCGTGGTGCTGTTCAAGGAAGGCAAGCCGGTGGATGGTTTCGCCGAAGCACGCCCGGAAGCCGAGATCCGCGCCATGCTGGAGCCGCATGTGCACATGCCCGAAGCTGCCGCCGCCGACCCGCTGGAAGCGGCCCAGGCGCTGTTCAACGAAGGCCAGTTCGCCAAGGCCGAGGAGATCCTGCGGGTGCTGCTGGGCGAAGATAACAGCAACGCCCTGGCACTGATCCTGTACGCCCGCTGCCTGGCCGAACGCAATGAACTGGGTGAGGCCCAGGCCGTGCTGGACGCGGTCAAGGGCGACGAGCACAAGGCCGCCCTGGCCGGCGCCAAGGCGCAGCTGACCTTCCTGAGCCAGGCCGCCGACCTGCCCGACGTCGCCGACCTCAAGACCCGCGTCGCACAGAACCCGGGAGACGACGAGGCAGTATTCCAGCTGGCGATCCAGCAGCTGTCGCGCCAGCAGTACGAAGCAGCGCTGGACGCCCTGCTGAAACTGTTCGTGCGCAACCGCAGCTTCAACGAAGGCGTGGCGCACAAGACCCTGCTGCAGGTGTTCGAGCTGCTGGGCAATGATCACCCGCTGGTCACCACCTACCGCCGCAAGCTGTTCGCCGCCCTCTACTGAGTCATTCGACCCAGCAATACAGCGGCGCGTCGGCGCCGCTTTCCACCCGCACTTCCCGGCAATGGCGCAGACGTACCAACAGGCGCTTGCCCGCTGCCACGCTGCCCGCCAGGCCTTCCAGCTGCCCCAGCAGTTCGGGGCCGCTGACCTGCCCTGCCTGTTGCACCAGTTGCAGCGTGGCCTGCCACAGGGCGTCGTCCTGCCCCGCCGGCTTGGCCGCCGGGGCTGCCGGAGCCTGGGCCTGCACGTTCAACTGCGCCCCCAGGTGCTGCCAGTCGGCGGCGTCCATCTCGATGGTCAGGTCCACCGGCCAGGCGCCGATGCTTCCACGAATTCGTAGCATGTTGAGTCCTCGTCTGCGAAGGTCCATGTTCCCATACCTGCGCAAACCCTGAACACCGTAGCCGCTGCCGAAGGCTGCGCTGGCCGGTGTGAACATCAGAGATATGGAGTGTGGCTGAGGGCCAGCGCAGCCTGGCGGCAGCGGCTACGCGCGGTGAAAAATTTCATCTGGGCCTTTATGGTGCTGGCACTTTAAAGTTGTTATAACGTTACAATTATTCATCTTTCCTCAGGACATTTTCATGCGCCGACTTCTGCTCGCCCTGCCCTTCGCGCTGCTGCCACTGGCCATTGCCCACGCCGACGACACCCCGGTAAAACACGGCAGCCTGGGCACGCATGAACACGGCACGGCCCGCGTCAACGCGGCGCTGGACGACCAGACCCTGGCGCTGGAACTGCAAAGCCCGGCCATGAACATCGTCGGCTTCGAACACCTGGCCACCACTGACGCCGACAAGGCCGCCGTGGCCAAGGCCCGCGCCCTGCTGGAACAGCCCCTGGCGCTGTTCAACCTGCCGGCCGCCGCCGGTTGCAGCGTGGCCAGCCAGCACCTGCAGAGCCCGCTGTTCGGCGACGTGATGCCCGCCGAGGATGGCGACGATGACGACCACGATCACGACGAGCACGCCGCCGGCGCCGAGCACCACCATAGCGAGATCCACGCCAGCTACGAATTCACCTGCACCGCCCCGGACAAGCTCAAGGGCCTGGACCTGTCGCAGGTGTTCAAGACCTTCCCCGCCACCCACAAGGTGGTGGTACAGATGATCGGCCCGGCTGGCCAAAAAGGCCTGGAAGCCACCCCGGACAACAGCACCCTGGGTTTCTGATGGCCAGTACAGCCCTTATCGAACTGCGCGACCTGCACTTTGCCTGGCCGCGCCAGCCGGCGTTGCTGGACATACCCGCGTTCCGCCTGGAAGCCGGCGAGACGCTGTTCCTCAAAGGCCCCAGCGGCAGCGGCAAGACCACCCTGCTGGGCCTGCTGGGCGGCGTGCAGAAGCCCGTCAGTGGCAGCGTGCAGGTGCTGGGCCATGAACTGGGTGACATGAGCCAGGGCCGCCGCGACCGCTTCCGCGTCGACCACACCGGCTACATCTTCCAACAGTTCAACCTGCTGCCGTTCCTGTCGGTGCGCGAAAACGTGGAACTGCCCTGCCACTTCTCGCGCCAGCGCGCCGAGCGGGCCAGGCAGCGCCACGGCAGTATCGACCAGGCAGCGGCCACCCTGCTGGCGCACCTGGGCCTCACCGACCCGGCGCTGCTGCAGCGCCGCGCCGACACCTTGTCCATCGGCCAGCAGCAACGCGTGGCCGCAGCCCGTGCGCTGATCGGCCAGCCGGAACTGGTGATCGCCGACGAGCCCACCTCGGCGCTGGACTACGACGCTCGCGAAGCCTTCATTCGCCTGCTGTTCGCCGAATGCCGCGAGGCCGGCTCGAGCCTGCTGTTCGTCAGCCACGACCAGAGCCTGGCACCGCTGTTCGACCGCAGCCTGTCGCTGGCCGAACTCAACCGGGCCGTGCGCCCCGCCGCCCCTGGGGAAGTCTGATGTACCTGTTCCGTCTAGCCGTGGCCAGCCTGGCCAACCGGCGCTTCACCGCCTTCCTCACCGCGTTCGCCATTGCCCTGTCGGTGTGCCTGCTGCTGGCCGTGGAACGCGTGCGCACCGAAGCCCGCACCAGCTTTGCCAGCACCATCAGCGGCACCGACCTGATCGTCGGCGCCCGCTCGGGCTCGGTGAACCTGCTGCTGTATTCGGTGTTCCGCATCGGCAACGCCACCAACAACATTCGCTGGGACAGCTTCCAGCACTACGCCCACGACCCGCGGGTGAAATGGGCCATCCCCATGTCCCTGGGCGACTCGCACCGTGGCTACCGGGTGCTGGGCACCGACCAGTCGTACTTCGAGCATTACCAGTACGGCCATCACCAGCCACTGGAAATGGCCGCCGGGCGTTTCTTCGCCAGCGACCCGTTCGAGGTGGTGCTCGGCGCAGAGGTAGCCGACGCGCTGCACTACAAGCTCGGTGACACCCTGGTGCTGGCCCACGGCACCGCCGCCATCAGCCTGGTCAAGCACGACGACAAGCCGTTCACCGTGGTCGGCATCCTCAAGCGCACCGGCACCCCGGTGGACCGCACGCTGCACATCAGCCTGGGCGGCATGGAAGCCATCCACATCGACTGGCACAACGGCGTGCCGGCCCGTGGCGCCGGGCGCATCAGCGCCGACCAGGCGCGCAACATGGACCTCACGCCTACCGCCATCACCGCCGTGATGCTGGGCCTGAACAACAAGATCTCGACCTTCGCCCTGCAACGCGAGATCAACGATTTTGTTGGCGAACCGCTGCTGGCAATCCTGCCCGGCGTGGCCCTGCAAGAGCTGTGGGGGTTGATGGGCACGGCGGAGAAAGCCTTGTTCGTGGTCTCGCTGTTCGTGGTGCTGACCGGGCTGATCGGCATGCTCACGGCCATCCTCACCAGCCTCAACGAGCGCCGGCGCGAGATGGCCATCCTGCGCTCGGTGGGCGCGCGCCCCTGGCATATCGCCAGCCTGCTGATACTGGAAGCCTTCTCCCTGGCGCTGTGCGGCATCGTCGCCGGGGTGGCGCTGCTGTATGCCGGCATCGCTGCGGCGCAGGGCTACGTGCAGGCCAATTATGGGCTGTACTTGCCGTTGTCGGCCCCCACGGCCTATGAATGGTCGCTGCTGGGCATTATCCTCGCCGCAGCCCTGGTCATGGGCGCCGTACCGGCCTGGCGTGCCTACCGGCAGTCACTGGCCGACGGCCTGTCCATCCACCTGTGAGCCGTGCCCGATGAAAGCTGCCTTGCTGTTTGTATTGATGATCGCCGCCCCTGGCCTATGGGCGGCCACGGCGCCGCGCGAGCTGACCTGGGCGGAGATGATTCCGCCCGACGCGCCGAAAATCGCCCCGCAGATGACGCCCCTGCACGACCTGTCGAAGATGGGCTCGGACATGGAGTCGGCGCCAGCGGTCAAGCAGCAACAGCCCGACGCCCCGGTGGTGAAGGCACTGGACGGCCAGAACGTGAAGATGCCGGGGTTCATCGTGCCGCTGGAGGTCAGCGATGACGGGCGCACCACCGACTTCCTGCTGGTGCCGTACTACGGCGCCTGCATCCACGTGCCGCCGCCGCCTTCGAACCAGATCGTCCACGTGACCAGCCAGGTCGGGGTCAAGCTCGACGACCTGTACCAGGCATTCTGGGTGGAGGGCACGATGCGCGTGAAGCGTTCGGACAGCGAGCTGGCCGACGCCGGCTACCAGATGGAAGCCGACAAGATTTACATCTACGAGCTGCCGGAATAACGCGCCAGGTAAAAGTTACGGTTTTATTGAGCTGGGTCAAAACCCTCGATCCAGAGCTTTCCTACCATCGGCCAAGGCTTTTTCCCCTTGTCCGATGGAGACCCGATGAACACCAAACTGCTAGGGGCCTCGCTGATCAGCGCCGCCCTGTTCACCCCGCTTGCCCACGCTCACCAGGCCGGGGACTTCATCGTCCGCGCGGGCGCGATCGAGACCGCGCCCAACGAGGACAGCGGCAACCTCAAGCTCGACGGCGCCAAGGTCTCCGGCACCAAGGCTACCCTGGGCAACGACACCCAACTGGGCCTGACCTTCGCCTACATGCTCACCGACCACGTGGGCGTGGAACTGCTGGCGGCCACGCCGTTCCAGCACAAGGTCGGGGTCAAGGGCGTGAGCGCCGCCACCGGCGTGGCGGGCCTGGACGGCAAGCTGGCTGACATCAAGCAGCTGCCACCCACCCTGTCGCTGCAGTACTACCCCATGGAGCCCAGCTCCAAATTCCAGCCTTATGCGGGCGTGGGCCTGAACTACACCTGGTTCTACGGTGAAGACCTGACCAGCGACCGCAAGGCCGAGGGTTTCAGCAACCTGAACCTGAAGAACTCGTGGGGCTGGGCAGCCCAGGTGGGCGCGGACTACATGCTGACCGACCACATCATGCTCAACGCCGCGGTGTGGTACGTGGACATCGATACCCAGGCCAGCGTCGACGGCCCGACCGCGCTGGGCGTGGGCCGCACCAAGGTCAACGTGGACGTGGACCCGTGGGTCTACATGGTGGGCGTGGGTTACAAGTTCTGATGTGAACGGCTACACCACGATCGCGTAGCCGCTGCCGCAGGCTGCGCTGGCCCTTTGCCTCGCTGGAGACCTCCAGCGCCTGCCAGGGCCAGCGCAGCCTGCGGCAGCGGCTACGGGTTCACAGGCCCAGCAGGTTGCGCAGGCCGGTGGCCATCGGGGTGATTGCCGGCAGGGTGAAGCGCTGCAGCAGGCGCGAGTTGTTCGCCCGGGAGTGCTTGATATCGCCAGGGCGTGCATCGCCGTAGCTGACCGCGGGCAAGCTGCCCAGCACGGTCTTCAACTCAGCCAGCAACTGGTTGAGGCTCATGGCCTGGTTCAGGCCCACGTTGATCGCCCCTTCCTCGACGCTCGGCGCTTCCAGCGCCTGCAGCAGCACCGCTACCAGGTCCCCCACGTAGATGAAGTCGCGCGTCTGCTCGCCATCGCCATACAGGTTGATGGGCAGTTTTTGCTGGGCGCGCTCGCAGAAGATGCTGATGACCCCGGAGTACGGCGAGGATGGATCCTGGCGCGGCCCGAAGACGTTGAAGAAGCGGAAGATCACCGGCTCCAGGCCGTGCTGGCGGCGGTAGAAGTCCAGGTAGTGCTCGCTGGCCAGCTTGTCCGAGGCGTAGGGGGTCAACGGCGCCTTGGGCGTGTCCTCGCCGATGGCCTCGCCTTCACCGTTGTTGCCATACACGGCCGCGCTGGAGGCGAATACCACGCGCTTGATACCCGCGACGCGCATGGCCTCGCAGACGTTCAAGGTGCCGATGAAGTTGGCCTGGTGCGTGCGCACCGGGTCGTCCACCGAGGCCTGCACCGAAGCCACAGCGGCCAGGTGCACCACCGCCTGGCAACCCTGGGCGGCGCGGGCCACCAGGGCGGCATCGGCGACGTCGCCTTCGATGAGCTCTACCCTTGGGTTGTCCAGTGGCAGGTTGCTGCGCTTGCCCATGGAGAGGTCGTCGAGAATCCGCACCGCATGGCCTTTCTCCAACAGCGCGTCAACAAGGTTCGAGCCGATGAAGCCGGCGCCCCCGGTGATCAGTACAGGTGCATCAACCATGTCGGTAATATCTATCCAATAGGCTTGGGAGGCCCGAGCGCCAGGCGCGCGGCTTGATCCCGAAGGTGTGAAGGATTTTCTTGCAGGCCAGCACCGCATGCTGCGGCTCATCGGCGGCGTCAGGGCGGGCGGCGTGCGCCTGGGCCGTGGGCGCCTCGATGGCCAGCGGGTGCAGGCTCGCCGCTTCGCTGATGATCGCCTGCCCCAGCGCCAGCGGCGTGGTGGCCTCGTTGCCGGCGTAGTGATACGTGCCCCACAGCGGCGCCGCGCAATCGAGTTGCTTGAGCACCGAGATAATCACCCGCGCGGCGTCGTCCACCGGCGTCGGGTTGCCACGGCGGTCATCGGCCAGGTGAATTTCCTGGGGCTGTTCGGCACGGGCGAGGAAACGCCCCAGCACGCCGTCGACGCTGTCATCCAGCAACCAGCCGAAACGCAGCAGCACATGCTGCGGGCAGGTAGCCCGCACGCTCTGCTCGATGCGCCACAGGGCCTGGCCGCGCAGCCCCAGGGGCACGGGCTCGTCCTTCTCGCTGTACGCCGTGGCGCGCGAGCCGTCGAACACCCGGTAGCTGGAAGGCTGCACAAGGATGATCTGGTGGTGCTGGCACAACTGCGCCAGGCGCTCTACCGAGCGCTCCTGCTGGGCCAGCCGGGCTTCGCTGACGCTCTCGGCCTGGAACCAGTCGAAATAGTAGGCAAGGTTGATCAGCGCATCGGGGCGGGTGTCATCGAGCAGCTGGGTCAGGCTCGCCGCATCCCAACCGTTTTCAGGTGGGCGCGGAGCAAGGAAGCCGATGTCTTCCTCCGCCCCGAGACGAATCAGCGCTTGCCCAAGGGCATTACCGCCGCCCAACAGCATAAGGCGCATTCGCATAGAGTCAGCAGGTCCGGTCCGTTAAGTCTGTGAGCCAGGGATTGCCGGGGGCCAGAGCCACGCGGCGATCGGTCAAGAGGCTTATGTTATTGCATTTTGCGGATTTGTGCTGCGGGGATCAATCGGCAATTGGCTGGGGGTCAAACCTCCAGATCGGCTACCTGAACACACCGCAATATAGCCTTACACAATCCCCGTAAGCGCTAAGTTGCCCAGGCAGATCTAATGCCATAGGTTCGTGGCGGTGTCACAAACGAATAATTCCAATAAGACGCCGGCAAATGCCAGCTCAATGAACTGGGGCAAGAAAACAAGATGCTGGAAGCCGATCTCAATCTTATCCTGATCATGTCAGCAGTGGCCTTGGCTGCCGGGTTCCTCGACGCCATCGCCGGGGGCGGCGGGCTTATCACCCTCCCCGCCCTTTTGGTGGCCGGCATTGAGCCTGTCGCCGCCATTGCAACCAATAAACTGCAAGCGTCTTGCGCCAGCGTGTCGGCGACTGTAAGTTTCGCGCGAAAGGGGCTTTTGGCATGGCGGAGCGCGCTGCCTATGGCCGGCGCTTCATTTATCGCAGGTGGCACAGGCGCGCTCATCGCCGGCCTCCTTCCAGGTGACCTGTTGGAAAAGGTCATCCCTCCCCTGTTGATTATGGTGGCCTGCTACTTTGCCTTCGTTCGCACACCAGGCAATGCCGGGACTGCACCCAGATGCTCTGCACTGGTATTCGGCGCGGTGGCGGTGCCCGCCATCGGTTTCTACGACGGAGTATTCGGCCCAGGCACCGGTTCTTTTTTCCTGGTAGCTTTCGTTGCGCTGATGGGCCAAGGACTGATGCATGCCTTATCAAGCAGCAAGCTGATGAACGCTTCATGCAATGTTGGCGCGCTGCTGGTGTTCTCCATGACGGGCAAGATTTTGTGGCCACTTGCGCTTGCCATGGCCGTCGGCGCATTCCTCGGCGCCCAGTTGGGAGCACGCTGTGCCATGCGGTTTGGCCCGGGGCTCGTAAGGCCTTTGCTGATCACCGTATGCCTGGCGATGGCGGGAAAACTCCTGTTTGGCGGGGCCACAATGTCAGGAGCTGAGCAGCCGCTGGTTGAACGCGAAGCACCTTCAATGACCGCGGTTTCATCTTCGGAGACTTGATTGCCCTTATCATCCGACGTGGTCTTTGCTCGCCTGTCTGAAGCAGAGACTGCGAACCGGATGGAACTGAAAAATGAAACTGCGCCACCTGCTTACCACCTGCACCGCCGCCCTGCTGCTGGCCGGCACCCAACTGGCCAGCGCCACCACCATGAAGGTCAGCACCGACGCCTTTGCCGAAGGCGGCAAGGTCAATGTCAGCGCCGCCGATACCCCGGCCGAGTGCGGTTCGGGCAAGCGCCACAACCCGCAGGTGTCATGGAGTGAGCTGCCCGCTGGCACCCAGTCGATGGCTGTGCTGATTCTCGACGTGGACGGGCATAACGGCCTGGGCGTCAGCCACTGGGTGACCTATAACATTCCAGCCCAGCGTGGCGGGATCAAGGAGGGTGAAGCGCTGGTCAGCGTGCCGGGCATCACCGTGGGCAAGAATATTGCCGGGACCGCCGATTTCCGTGGCTTCTGCCCAGCCCCGGGGGATCAGCCGCATCATTATGTGCTGACGGTGATTGCCACCGACCTCAAGCCTGGCGCGCTGCCTGAAGGGCTGACCCGCGAAGAGCTGATGGCGCGCCTGGCGGGCCATGCGTTGGCGGGGCGTAACGTGGTTGGCCTGTACGGGCATTGACGTTGTAGCAGCGGCGGGGCGGCCATCCGCCGCCAGGCCGCGTCATCGGCGCCGCCGGCTTGCAGGCTCAGCTCGGCGTTGCGGGACGCAGCCTGCGGCAGCTGCTACGGGCTTTTGGGTCAAAAAAAACCCCCGCTAGGCGGGGGCTTTTTTGATGGCAGCAATCAGAACGGAATATCGTCGTCGAAGCTGTCGAAGTCAGCAGCAGGTTGCGGGGCAGCCTGTTGCGGCGCTGGGCGCGACTGTTGTGGCGCGGCCTGCTGAGGACGTGGAGCCTGCTGGCGCGGGGCCGACTGCTGGTAGTTGTTGCCGCCCTGGCCCTGGTCGCCCTGTTGTGGACGGCCGCCCAGCAGCTGCATGGTGCCCTGCATGTCGACGATGATTTCAGTGGTGTAGCGCTTGATGCCGTCTTTTTCCCACTCGCGGGTCTGCAGCTTGCCTTCGATGTAAACCTGCGAACCCTTGCGCAGGTATTCGCCGGCGATCTCGGCAACCTTGCCGAACATCGACACGCGGTGCCATTCGGTGCGCTCGACCTTCTGGCCGCTCTGCTTGTCGGTCCACTGCTCGCTGGTAGCCAGGCTCAGGTTGGTGACAGCGTTGCCGTTGGGCAGGTAGCGGACTTCAGGATCCTGACCGCAAGTACCGACCAAAATGACTTTGTTAACCCCACGGGCCATAACATTCTCCTAGGCTTGGCACGTCTCTGGGCCTGGGTTGACCAGGCGCTCCAGGGAAGCACGATCCAAAATTTCTGTATCCAGTTTGATATAGATGGCGGCTTCTTCTGCCACCACCACTGCATCTGTTACACCCGGTACTGCCTTGAGGCGCTCGGTGAGGCCCGCTTCGCGTATCGCCTCTGGCGACAGGGGCAAGCGCAGGCTCGTCACGTACGGTGGTTCACGCATAGTAACAGCTATGGCCAACCAAATCGCCAACAGCCCGGCGCAGCCGATGAATACCACATTCAAGCCGCCGTGCTGGAACAGCCAGCCACCGAGGATGCCACCCAGGGCCGCGCCCAGGAACTGGCTGGTGGAGTACACGCCCATGGCCGTGCCCTTGCCACCGGCCGGCGACACCTTGCTGATCAGCGACGGCAGCGAAGCTTCCAGCAGGTTGAAGGCGGTGAAGAACACCACGGTGCCAACCACCAGTTCCGTCAGCGTGTTGCCGAAGGCCCAGAAAAACAGCTCGGTGAGCATCAGGGTGGCGACCGCACCAATCAGCACGCGCTTCATCTTGCGCTTTTTTTCGCCGTAGATGATGAACGGAATCATCCCGAAAAAAGATACCAGCAAGGCAGTCAGGTAAACCCACCAGTGCTGCTCTTTCGGCAGCCCGGCGCGCTCCACCAAGGCCAGCGGCAAGGCCACGAAGCTCGCCATCAGGATGGCGTGCAGCACGAAGATCCCCACGTCCAGGCGCAGCAGGTCCGGGTGCTTGAGGGTCGGCAGCAGCGCCTGCCGGGCCACGCCCGACTCACGGTGGGTGAAGTGGCTGGAGGCGCTGGGCACCACGAAGGCGATCAGGGCGATACCCACCAGGGCCATCACCGCGGTGACGATGAACAGCCCGGACAAGCCGAACGCGCGCGTCACCAGCGGGCCCACCACCATGGCCACTGCGAACGACACGCCGATGCTCATGCCGATGGTGGCCATGGCCTTGGTGCGGTGCTGCTCGCGGGTCAGGTCCGACAGCAGGGCCATGACCGCCGCGGAAATCGCCCCGGCGCCTTGCAGCACCCGACCGGCGATGACGCCCCAGATGGAGTCGGCATGGGCCGCCAGCAGGCTGCCCAGGGCAAAGATCACCAGGCCGATGTAGATCACCGGGCGACGGCCGATGCGGTCGGAAATGATGCCAAATGGAATTTGCAGGAAAGCCTGGGTCAGGCCGTAGGCGCCGATGGCGAAGCCGATCAGGGCCGGGGTGGCGCCGGCCAGGTCCATGCCGTAGGTGGCCAGTACTGGCAACACCATGAACATGCCCAGCATGCGGAATGCGAACACCAGGGCCAGGCCGCCAGCCGCGCGGGTCTCGCTGCCGCTCATGCGTTCGCTGTGGAGATCGTGCATGGAAAAACCTCGTGTGAACCGGCGGCGATTCTACCAGTCCCAACGATAGAGGGGGTATATGGCGACGCTTTGCCGCGCAGTTGTCATGTATGGCATCAGGGATGTCATCCGATAGTGTGCATCCATCCAGTATTTGGCTTTATACTCCTGTGTTTACGCCCGCCGTGCGAGGCCACTCTTGGACAAGATCCTGATTCGTGGGGCTCGAACCCACAACCTGAAGAACATCGACCTGACCCTGCCACGGGACAAGCTGATCGTCATCACCGGGCTGTCCGGCTCCGGCAAGTCATCGCTGGCGTTCGACACGCTGTACGCCGAAGGCCAGCGCCGCTACGTGGAGTCGCTGTCGGCCTACGCGCGGCAGTTCCTGTCGATGATGGAAAAGCCCGACGTCGACACCATCGAAGGCCTGTCGCCGGCCATCTCCATCGAGCAGAAGTCGACCTCCCACAACCCGCGCTCCACGGTCGGCACCATCACCGAGATCTACGACTACCTGCGCCTGCTGTATGCACGCGTAGGCACGCCGCGTTGCCCGGACCACGACATCCCCCTGGAAGCCCAGACCGTCAGCCAGATGGTCGACCTGGTACTGGCCCAGCCCGAAGGCAGCAAGCTGATGCTGCTGGCGCCGGTGATTCGCGAGCGCAAGGGCGAGCACCTGGCCATCTTCGAGGAGCTGCGCGCCCAGGGCTTCGTCCGCGCGCGCATCAACGGCCGCCTGCACGAACTGGACGAACTGCCCAAGCTGGACAAGCAGAAGAAGCACACCATCGAGGTGGTGGTGGACCGCTTCAAGGTCCGCGAAGACCTGCAACAGCGCCTGGCCGAGTCGTTCGAGACCGCGCTGAAGCTGGCCGACGGCATCGCCCTGGTGGCATCCATGGACGAGGAGCCGTTTGAGGAGATGATCTTCTCGGCGCGCTTCGCCTGCCCCATCTGCGGCCACGCCATCAGCGAGCTTGAACCCAAGCTGTTCTCCTTCAACAACCCGGCCGGCGCCTGCCCGACCTGCGACGGCCTGGGCGTGAAGCAGTTCTTCGACGCCAAGCGCCTGGTGAACGGCGAGTTGACTCTGGCCGAGGGCGCCATACGCGGCTGGGACCGGCGCAACGTCTACTACTTCCAGATGCTGGGCTCGCTGGCCTCGCACTACAAGTTCAGCCTGGAGAAGCCGTTCAACGACCTGCCCGCCGACAAACAGAAGATCCTGCTGCACGGCAGCGGCACCCAGAACGTCGACTTCAAATACCTCAACGACCGCGGCGACATCGTCAAGCGCTCGCACCCGTTCGAAGGCATCGTGCCGAACCTGGAACGCCGCTACCGCGAGACCGAGTCGGCCACCGTGCGCGAAGAGCTGGCCAAGTTCCTCAGCACCCAGCCCTGCCCGGACTGCCGCGGCACGCGCCTGCGCCGTGAAGCGCGGCACGTGTGGGTGGGCGAGAAGACCCTGCCGGCCGTCACCGGCCTGCCGATCGGCGACGCCACCGACTACTTCGAAGGCCTTAGCCTGACCGGCCGCCGTGGCGAGATCGCCGACAAGATCCTCAAGGAGATCCGCGAGCGCCTGCAGTTCCTGGTCAACGTGGGGCTGGACTATCTGACCCTGGACCGCAGCGCCGACACCCTGTCCGGCGGCGAGGCCCAGCGCATCCGCCTGGCCAGCCAGATCGGCGCCGGCCTGGTGGGCGTGATGTACATCCTCGACGAGCCGTCCATCGGCCTGCACCAACGCGACAACGACCGCCTGCTGGGCACCCTCAAGCACCTGCGCGACATCGGCAACACGGTGATCGTGGTCGAGCACGACGAAGACGCCATTCGCCTGGCCGACTACGTGGTGGACATCGGCCCGGGCGCCGGCGTGCACGGCGGTAACATCGTCGCCGAGGGCACCGCCCAGGAGGTCATGGACCACCCCGACTCGCTGACCGGCAAATACCTGTCGGGCCGCGTGAAGATCGCGGTGCCGGCCGAGCGCACGCCGCGCAACAAGAAGCTGCAACTGACCCTCAAGGGCGCCCGCGGCAACAACCTGCGCAACGTCGACCTGGAAATCCCCATCGGCTTGCTGACCTGCGTCACCGGTGTGTCCGGCTCGGGCAAGTCGACGCTGATCAACAACACCCTGTTCCCGCTCAGCGCCACCGCCCTGAACGGCGCCACCACCCTGGAAGCCGCGGCCCATGACAGCTGCGACGGCCTGCAGCACCTGGACAAGGTGGTGGACATCGACCAGAGCCCCATCGGCCGCACGCCACGCTCCAACCCGGCGACCTACACCGGACTGTTCACGCCGATCCGCGAGCTGTTCGCCGGCGTGCCGGAATCGCGCTCGCGCGGCTACGGCCCGGGGCGCTTCTCGTTCAACGTCAAGGGCGGCCGCTGCGAGGCGTGCCAGGGCGACGGCCTGATCAAGGTGGAGATGCACTTCCTGCCCGACATCTACGTGCCGTGCGACGTGTGCAAGAGCAAGCGCTACAACCGCGAGACCCTGGAGATCAAGTACAAGGGCAAGAGCATCCACGAGGTGCTGGAAATGACCATCGAGGAAGCCCGCGAGTTCTTCGATGCCGTGCCGGCCCTGGCGCGCAAACTGCAGACGCTGATGGACGTGGGGCTTTCCTACATCAAGCTGGGCCAGTCGGCGACGACCTTGTCGGGCGGCGAGGCGCAACGGGTCAAGCTGTCCCGCGAGCTATCCAAGCGCGACACCGGCAAGACCCTGTACATCCTCGACGAACCCACCACGGGCCTGCACTTCGCCGACATCCAGCAGCTGCTGGACGTGCTGCACCGCCTGCGCGACCACGGCAACACCGTGGTGGTGATCGAGCACAACCTGGACGTGATCAAGACCGCCGACTGGATCGTCGACCTGGGGCCGGAAGGCGGCTCCAAGGGCGGCATGATCATCGGCTGTGGCACCCCGGAGCAGGTGGCGGAGATGAAGCAGTCCTACACTGGGCACTACCTCAAGCCATTGCTTGAGCGTGACCGCGCGTAAACCTGCTGACGCGGCCTGCGGCCGCTGCTACATCGCGAAAGGACCACCGCGTAGTATTGATTCCACGCGGTGCCCTTTTCGCGGATGAAACCGAATGGCCGGCCCAGCTCCCATAAAGACAATCCCGTAGCAGCGGCCGCAGGCCGCGTCAAAGCCCGCCACAGAATGAAAAAGCCCCGCCATCGTGAGATGGCGGGGCTTTTTTCATGCTGCGTCGCTTAGAACTGCGACTGCAGGTAGTTCTGCAAGCCGATCGACTTGATCAGGCCCAACTGCTTCTCCAGCCAGTAGGTGTGATCTTCCTCGGTGTCGGACAGCTGCAGCCGCAGGATGTCGCGGGTGACGTAGTCCTTGTGCTGCTCGCACAGGGCGATGCCCTTGCACAGCGCAGCGCGCACCTTGTACTCCAGGCGCAGGTCAGCTTCGAACATGCTCGGTACGTCGGTGCCGATGTCCAGGTCGTCGGGGCGCATGCGTGGCGTGCCCTCGAGCATCAGGATGCGGCGCATCAAGGCGTCGGCATGACCTGCCTCTTCTTCCATCTCGTGGTTGATGCGCTCGTAAAGCTTGCTGAAACCCCAGTCCTCGTACATCCGCGAGTGGATGAAATACTGATCACGCGCAGCCAGCTCGCCGGTCAGCAGCGTGTTCAGATAATCGATTACGTCCGGGTGCCCTTGCATCGCCCTACATCTCCTTGCTTGAAAGTGGATAGTTTGAACCAAGGCCGAGCGAACGTCACGGAGAGAAAGCTGAAAAATCGCAAAAAAGCAGAGAAAACCAGATGATTGGCAGCGAAAAACCGCCCAAATGAGGGCGGTTCTCCTTAGCATTTCGACTTAGCCGCGTTTTGCTTCCAACGCGCGGGCAACACCCTCGCCGTAGGCCGGGTCAGCCTGGTAGAAGTACGGCAACTGACGCTCGATCACGTCGCCGGAAACGCCACTCATTGCGTTAGCGATGTTGTCGATCAGCAAGGCTTGCTGCGCTTCGTTCATCAAACGGAACAGCGCGCCGGCCTGGCTGATGTAGTCGCCGTCAGTGCGGTGATCGTAGCGGTCTGCTGCGCCGCTCAAGGCCAGCGACGGTTCGGCGTATTGTGACGCCTGTTTGGGCGCATTGCTGTAGCTGTTGGGCTCGTAGTTCGGCGCCGCGCCACCGTTGCTGCCAAACGCCATGGAGCCATCACGCTGGTACGAGTTCACCGGGCTGCGTGGCGCGTTCACCGGCAACTGCTGGTGGTTGGTGCCTACGCGGTAGCGGTGCGCATCGGCGTAGGCAAAAACGCGGCCTTGCAGCATGCGGTCCGGCGACAACCCCACGCCCGGCACCATGTTGCTCGGCCCGAACGCCGCCTGCTCGACTTCGGCGAAGTAGTTCTGCGGGTTGCGGTTGAGCTCCAGCAGGCCCACCTCGATCAGCGGGAACTCCTTCTGCGACCAGGTCTTGGTCACGTCGAAGGGGTTTTCCCGATGCGCGTTGGCCTGGGCCTCGGTCATGACCTGGATGCACACGCGCCATTGCGGGTACTCACCGCGCTCGATGGCTTCGAACAGGTCACGCTGGGCGTAGTCCGGGTCGGTGCCGGCGATGCGCGCAGCGTCGGCCGGGGCCAGGTTCTTGATGCCCTGTACGCTCTTGTAGTGCCACTTGACCCAGTGGCGCTCACCTTTGGCGTTGATCAGGCTGTAGGTGTGGCTGCCGAAGCCGTGCATGAAGCGGTAGCCGTCCGGGATGCCGCGGTCGGAGAACAGAATGGTGACCTGGTGCAGCGCTTCCGGCGAGTGCGACCAGAAATCCCACATGGCCTGGGCGCTTTTCAGGTTGCTTTGCGGCAGGCGCTTCTGGGTGTGGATAAAGTCGGGAAACTTCAGCGGATCACGGATGAAGAACACCGGCGTGTTGTTGCCGACGATGTCCCAGTTGCCTTCCTCGGTGTAGAACTTGAGGGCGAAGCCGCGTGGGTCGCGCTCGGTGTCGGCCGAACCACGCTCGCCACCCACGGTGGAGAAGCGCAGGAAGGTCGGAGTCTGCTTGCCCACGTCCGAGAACAGCTTGGCGCAGGTCAGGTCAGTGATGTCGCGGGTCACGGTGAAGGTGCCGTAGGCGCCCGAGCCCTTGGCGTGCACTCGGCGCTCAGGGATGTTCTCGCGGTTGAAGTGCGCGAGCTTTTCGATCAGGTGGAAGTCGTCCAGCAGCAAAGGCCCACGGGGACCGGCGGAACGCGAATTCTGGTTGTCGGCTACGGGGGCGCCGCTGGCGGTGGTGAGAATCTTGCTCTGGCTCATGCTGTGTCTTCCTCTGTCAGACCTGATATGACCGGGCTAATCGGCTTCGGTGGTCAGTATCATTTAGAGGGGTTACAACATCTAATTTATAGATCTTTTGTGCTCGATAGATTTTCGCAATGTCTCGCGAACGAGTAATAGACGGGCACAAAAAAACCGGGCACTAGGCCCGGTTTTCTTGAACAGCTTTTTCGTCTTACTCAGCAGCTTCTACAGCGCCGCCGACAGGACGATCGACCAGCTCGACGTACGCCATAGGAGCGTTGTCGCCAGCGCGGAAACCGCACTTCAGGATGCGCAGGTAGCCGCCTTCACGGGTGGCGTAGCGCTTGCCCAGGTCGTTGAACAGTTTGCCAACCATTTCTTTCGAACGAGTACGGTCGAAAGCCAGACGGCGGTTAGCAACGCTGTCTACCTTGGCCAGGGTGATCAGCGGCTCGGCAACGCGGCGCAGTTCCTTGGCTTTCGGCAGGGTAGTCTTGATCAGCTCGTGCTCGAACAGCGACACCGCCATGTTCTGGAACATAGCCTTGCGGTGAGAGCTGGTACGGCTCAGGTGACGTCCACTTTTACGATGACGCATGGTTCATTCCTTACCAAACTTACGTTCGGTGATTACGACGATCAGGCAGTCGCCTTGTCGTCCTTCTTAAGACTTGCAGGCGGCCAGTTGTCGAGGCGCATGCCGAGGGACAGACCGCGGGAGGCCAGAACGTCCTTGATTTCAGTCAAGGATTTCTTGCCCAGGTTCGGAGTCTTCAACAGTTCTACTTCGGTACGCTGAATCAGGTCGCCGATGTAGTAAATGTTTTCCGCCTTAAGGCAGTTAGCCGAACGTACAGTCAGTTCCAGATCGTCAACCGGGCGAAGCAGGATCGGGTCGATCTCATCTTCTTGCTCGATTACAACAGGTTCGCTGTCACCTTTGAGGTCCACGAACGCAGCCAGCTGCTGTTGCAGGATGGTTGCGGCGCGACGGATAGCCTCTTCAGGATCCAGGGTACCGTTGGTTTCCAGATCAATTACCAGCTTGTCCAGGTTGGTACGCTGTTCGACACGGGCGTTTTCCACCACGTATGCGATACGGCGAACCGGGCTGAACGAGGAGTCCAGCTGCAAGCGACCAATGCTGCGGCTTTCGTCTTCATCGCTCTGACGCGAATCGGCCGGTTCATAACCACGACCACGAGCTACAACGAGCTTCATGTTCAAGGCGCCGTTAGACGCCAGGTTGGCGATTACGTGATCGGGGTTAACGATCTCGACATCATGATCCAGCTGAATATCGGCAGCGGTAACCACCCCCGAACCCTTCTTCGACAAGGTCAGCGTAACTTCGTCACGACCGTGCAGCTTGATAGCCAGACCTTTCAGGTTCAACAGGATTTCGATTACGTCTTCCTGTACACCTTCGATGGCGCTGTACTCGTGGAGCACACCGTCAATCTCGGCCTCGACTACTGCACAGCCGGGCATTGAGGACAACAGGATGCGGCGCAGCGCGTTGCCCAGGGTATGGCCGAAACCACGCTCGAGAGGCTCGAGCGTAATTTTAGCGCGGGTTGGACTGACGACCTGCACATCAATGTGGCGGGGCGTCAGGAACTCATTTACCGAAATCTGCATGGATGCACCTATTTTCTAGCCCTTACTTGGAGTAGAGCTCGACAATCAGGCTTTCGTTGATGTCGGCGGACAGATCACTGCGAGCAGGAACGTTCTTGAAAACGCCCGATTTCTTCTCAGTGTCAACGTCTACCCACTCAACGCGGCCACGCTGGGCGCACAGCTCAAGGGCCTGAACGATGCGCAGCTGGTTCTTCGATTTCTCGCGAACCGCGACCACGTCACCCTGACGAACCTGGTAGGACGGGACGTTTACAGTCTTGCCATTAACGCTGATCGCTTTGTGCGAAACCAGCTGGCGGGACTCGGCACGGGTAGCACCGAAGCCCATACGGTAAACGACGTTGTCCAGACGGCATTCGAGCAGTTGCAGCAGGTTCTCACCAGTAGCGCCTTTCTTGCCGGCTGCTTCTTTGTAGTAACCGCTGAACTGACGCTCGAGAACGCCGTAAATACGACGGACCTTCTGCTTTTCACGCAGTTGGGTGCCGTAGTCGGACTGGCGACCGCGGCGCTGGCCGTGGATACCTGGGGCTGCTTCGATATTGCACTTCGATTCCAGAGCGCGAACGCCA
Source organism: Pseudomonas imperatae (assembly GCF_057128625.1). Lineage (NCBI taxonomy): Bacteria > Pseudomonadati > Pseudomonadota > Gammaproteobacteria > Pseudomonadales > Pseudomonadaceae > Pseudomonas > Pseudomonas imperatae. The sequence goes on from NZ_JBSKHP010000032.1 coordinate 44,643, forward strand.
CTTTTCAGGAACAGGTCAGTGCCTTCACGACGAGCCAGTTTGCATTTTGGACCAATGTAACGAGCCATTATCTATCGTCTCCTGAATTACACGCGGCGCTTCTTCGGCGGACGGCACCCGTTATGCGGGATTGGCGTCACGTCGGTGATGCTGGCGATCTTGTAGCCGCAGCCGTTCAAAGCACGGACAGCGGATTCACGACCTGGACCTGGACCTTTGACGTTTACGTCGAGGTTTTTCAGGCCATATTCCAGCGCAGCTTGACCAGCACGCTCAGCAGCTACTTGAGCAGCGAACGGGGTGGACTTGCGGGAACCGCGGAAACCCGAACCGCCGGAGGTAGCCCAGGACAGGGCGTTACCTTGACGATCGGTAATGGTCACGATGGTGTTGTTGAAAGACGCGTGGATGTGGGCGATGCCATCAACCACTGTCTTTTTTACTTTTTTACGAGGACGAGCAGCAGGTTTTGCCATGACTAAATTCCTGTCGATTCGCTGGTGCGATTACTTGCGGATCGGCTTACGCGGACCTTTACGGGTACGCGCGTTGGTCTTGGTACGCTGACCGCGTACTGGAAGACCACGACGATGACGCAGGCCACGGTAGCAGCCCAGATCCATCAAGCGCTTGATTTTCATGTTGATTTCGCGGCGCAGATCACCTTCAGTGGTGAACTTCGCCACTTCGCCACGCAGCTGTTCAATCTGCTCGTCGCTCAGATCCTTGATCTTTGCGGCTGGGTTGACCCCAGTGTCTGCACAGATCTTCTGTGCAGTTGTGCGACCAACACCATAGATGTAGGTCAGCGAGATAACAGTGTGCTTGTTATCTGGAATGTTGACGCCTGCAATACGGGCCATTCAGTGGGACTCCAATTGACAGCTACCTACGCCCCGGAAGCCAAGAAATAGGGCGCGAGATAATATCGCTGTAATAACAAATAATCAACCCAGCAGCGCACTAGCTGCTGGGCTTGTAGCACAGATCACACTCAGCCTTGGCGCTGTTTGTGACGTGGTTCCGCGCTGCAAATTACTCGAACGACACCTTCGCGGCGAATAATTTTGCAGTTGCGGCACAGCTTTTTCACCGATGCACGAACTTTCATCACCAACTCCTCGAACCTTATGGGTCTTCAGCGCAGCAAACCGCTGCCGCCGTAGCCCTTCAGGTTGGCTTTCTTCATCAGGGATTCGTACTGGTGTGAAACGAGGTGCGATTGTACTTGGGACATGAAGTCCATCACAACCACTACCACGATCAGCAACGAGGTCCCGCCAAGGTAGAACGGTACGTTTGCCGCGACCACCAGGAACTGGGGAAGCAGACAGACGGCCGTCATGTAGAGAGCACCGAACATGGTCAAACGGGTCAGAACGCCATCAATGTAGCGCGCCGACTGCTCGCCAGGACGGATGCCCGGAATAAAGGCACCGGACTTCTTCAGGTTTTCCGCTACGTCTTTCGGATTGAACATCAACGCCGTATAGAAGAAGCAGAAGAAAATAATCCCTGCACTAAACAGCAGAATATTCAACGGCTGACCAGGAGCGATCGACTGCGAGAGATCCTGCAGCCAGCCCATACCAGCAGACTGACCGAACCAGGCACCCAGCGAAGCCGGGAACAGCAAAATGCTGCTCGCGAAAATAGCAGGAATCACACCCGCCATGTTCACTTTCAGCGGCAAGTGGCTCGTCTGCGCAGCGAAGACCTTGCGGCCCTGCTGACGCTTGGCGTAGTGAACAGCAATACGACGCTGACCACGCTCGATGAACACCACGAAACCGATAATCGCTACTGCCAGCACACCGACAGCTACCAAGGCGAAAATGTTGATATCACCCTGACGCGCAGACTCGAAAGACTGCCCGACTGCTCTCGGAAGACCGGCGACGATACCCGAAAAAATCAACATCGAGATACCGTTGCCAACACCGCGCTCGGTAATCTGCTCGCCCAGCCACATCATGAACATCGCACCTGCCACGAAGGTGGCGACTGCGACGAAATAGAAGCTAATGCCTGCAGAGAACGAAACACCCTGGTTGGCCAAGCCAATGGCCATGCCAGTTGCTTGAACCAAAGCCAGGATGACGGTGCCGTAGCGGGTGTACTGGCTGATCTTGCGACGGCCAGCTTCACCTTCCTTCTTCAACTGCTCCAGCTGCGGGCTGACGACGGTCATCAGTTGCATGATGATCGATGCCGAGATGTACGGCATGATCCCCAGTGCAAAGATGCTCATACGCTCCAGCGCGCCGCCGGAAAACATGTTGAACAAGCTAAGAATGGTCCCCTCATTCTGTCGAAACAGGTCCGCCAGACGGTCCGGGTTGATACCTGGAACTGGGATGTGCGCGCCGATTCGGTAGACGATAATCGCCAGGAACAGGAAACGCAGACGAGCCCAGAGTTCGGACAACCCGCCTTTGCCTAGCGCTGAGAGAGCACCTTGCTTAGCCATTTATTCCTCGAACTTGCCGCCAGCTGCTTCGATAGCCGCACGCGCACCTTTGGTGGCTGCGATGCCCTTGATGGTGACTGCGCGAGTAACTTCGCCCGACAGCATGATTTTCACACGCTGAACGTTCTGGTTAATCACGTTGGCATCCTTCAGGGACTGAACGGTTACCACGTCGCCTTCCACTTTGGCCAGCTCGGACAGACGCACTTCTGCGCGGTCCATGGCTTTCAGGGAAACGAAGCCGAATTTCGGCAGACGACGGTGCAGCGGCTGTTGACCGCCTTCAAAGCCTGGAGCAATGGTGCCACCGGAGCGCGAGGTCTGACCTTTGTGACCACGGCCACCAGTCTTACCCAAACCGCTACCGATACCACGGCCCGGACGATGCTTCTCGCGACGGGAACCCGGCGCTGGACTCAGATCATTGAGTTTCATCGATTAGCCCTCAACGCGCAGCATGTAGTAAGCCTTGTTGATCATCCCGCGGTTCTCGGGAGTATCCTGGACTTCTACAGTGTGACCGATGCGACGCAGACCCAGACCCTTAACGCACAGTTTGTGGTTAGGGATGCGGCCGGTCATGCTTTTGATCAGCGTAACTTTAACGGTAGCCATGATCAGACGATCTCCTCAACGCTCTTGCCGCGCTTGGCAGCAATGGACGACGGGGATTGCATGGTTTTCAGACCCTTGAAGGTGGCGTGTACCACGTTCACTGGGTTGGTCGAACCGTAGCACTTGGCCAGGACGTTCTGAACACCAGCAACTTCCAGCACGGCACGCATGGCGCCGCCGGCGATGATACCGGTACCTTCCGAAGCAGGCTGCATGTAGACCTTCGAAGCGCCGTGGGCGGATTTCAGGGCGTACTGCAGAGTGGTGCCGTTCAGGTCCACTTGAATCATGTTGCGACGAGCAGCTTCCATAGCCTTCTGGATCGCAGCAGGCACTTCACGCGACTTGCCACGGCCGAAGCCTACACGGCCCTTGCCATCACCAACCACGGTCAACGCGGTGAAGGTGAAGATACGGCCGCCTTTAACGGTTTTGGCTACGCGGTTAACTTGAACCAGCTTCTCAATGTAGCCTTCGTCGCGCTTTTGGTCGTTATTTGACATAACTTAGAACTCCAGCCCAGCTTCACGAGCAGCATCAGCCAGCGCTTTCACGCGGCCATGGTACTTGAAGCCAGAGCGGTCGAAAGCCACCTGCGAGACGCCTGCGGCTTTCGCACGCGAAGCGACCAGCTGGCCAACCTTAGTGGCCGCGTCGATGTTGCCAGTGGCGCCATCACGCAGTTCTTTGTCCAAAGTCGAGGCGCTTGCCAGGACTTTGCTGCCGTCGGCCGAGATGACCTGGGCATAGATGTGCTGCGAAGAGCGGAACACGCAGAGACGCACGACTTCGAGTTCGTGCATTTTCAGGCGTGCTTTGCGAGCGCGACGCAGTCGAGTAACTTTTTTGTCGGTCATTTGCTATGCCCTACTTCTTCTTGGCTTCTTTACGACGGACGACTTCGTCCGCGTAACGCACACCCTTACCTTTGTAAGGCTCTGGTGGACGGAAATCGCGGATTTCAGCGGCCACTTGACCCACCAGCTGCTTGTCGATGCCCTTGATCAGGATATCGGTCTGGCTAGGAGTCTCAGCGGTGATGCCTTCCGGCAGTTCGTAGTCCACTGGGTGCGAGAAGCCGAGAGCCAGGTTCAGCACTGTGCCTTTAGCTTGTGCCTTGTAACCAACACCGACCAGCTGGAGCTTGCGCTCGAAGCCTTGGCTTACGCCTTGGACCATGTTGTTTACCAGAGCACGAGTGGTACCGGCCATTGCACGAGTCTGTTGGTCGCCGTTGCGAGCAGCGAAACGCAGCTCACCAGCTTCTTCAACGACTTCAACGGACGAGTGAACATTCAGTTCCAGAGTGCCCTTGGCACCCTTCACCGAAAGCTGTTGGCCGACGAATTTGACTTCGACACCAGCCGGCAGCTTTACGGGGTTCTTAGCGACGCGAGACATGCTTATCCCCCCTTAGAACACTGTGCAAAGAACTTCGCCGCCGACACCGGCAGCGCGCGCAGCACGATCCGTCATCACACCTTTGTTGGTGGAGACGATGGACACGCCGAGACCGCCACGAACTTTTGGCAGCTCATCGACGGACTTGTACTGACGCAGACCTGGACGACTTACGCGTTTGACTTCTTCGATGACTGGACGGCCTTCGAAGTACTTCAGCTCGATGGAAAGCGACGGTTTTGCTTCGCTGCTTACCTGATAACCCGCGATATAACCTTCGTCCTTCAGAACTTTGGCTACAGCTACCTTCAACGAAGAAGACGGCATGCTTACGACGGACTTTTCAGCCATCTGGGCATTACGGATTCGAGTTAGCATGTCCGCTAACGGGTCCTGCATACTCATGGGCTAGACGCTCCTGTTACAAAAAATTTTAGCCTTGCGGCTACTACGTCGCCGAGCAGACTGCGGTTCGAAAACCCAGGCTCAGGCGAGCCGGTCATTCTAGACATACCCCAGAAATGAATCAAGCCCCGTGAGGGGCTTGATTCGATCTCAAGGTCACCGGCGGTCGGCTGATTGCTCAGCCTCGCGCCAGGACTTTGGGAGTACGGCTTACCAGGAGGCTTTAACCAGACCTGGTACGTCACCGCGCATTGCTGCTTCACGCAGCTTGTTACGGCCCAGGCCGAACTTGCGGTAAACGCCGTGTGGACGACCAGTGATGCGGCAGCGGTTACGCATGCGCGAGGCGCTTGCGTCACGTGGCTGCTTCTGCAGAGCTACGGAAGCATTCCAACGCTCTTCGTCACTTGCGTTCAGATTCACGATGATAGCTTTCAGCTCAGCACGCTTCTTGGCGTATTTTGCTACCGTCAGCTGACGCTTCAGCTCACGGTTCTTCATGCTCTTCTTGGCCATTTTCCTACTCCAATCAGTTGCGGAACGGGAAGTTGAAAGCACGCAGCAGAGCGCGGCCTTCTTCATCCGAACGAGCAGTGGTGGTCAGGGTAATGTCCAGACCGCGCAGAGCATCGATCTTGTCGTAATCGATTTCCGGGAAAATGATCTGCTCTTTCACGCCCATGCTGTAGTTGCCACGACCGTCGAAGGACTTGGCATTCAGGCCGCGGAAGTCGCGTACCCGAGGCAGGGAGATCGCCAGCAGGCGGTCCAGGAATTCGTACATACGATCGCGACGCAGGGTAACCTTGACGCCAATCGGCCAGCCCTCACGGACCTTGAAGCCTGCAATCGACTTACGAGCGTAAGTGACGACAGCCTTCTGGCCGGTGATTTTTTCCATGTCGGCAACAGCGTGCTCGATGACTTTCTTGTCGCCGATCGCTTCGCCCAGACCCATGTTCAGGGTGATTTTGGTAACGCGCGGAACTTCCATCACGTTCGACAGCTTAAGTTCTTCTTTAAGCTTCGGAGCGATTTCCTTCCGGTAAATCTCTTTCAGTCGTGCCATGGTCTTCTACCTAGCAGTGTTCAAGCATCAACCGCTTTTTGGGTCGACTTGAAGACACGAATTTTTTTGCCTTCTTCTACTTTGAAACCAACGCGGTCAGCCTTGTTGGTTTCGCCGTTGAAGATGGCGACGTTGGAAGCGTGCAGAGGCGCTTCTTTCTCGACGATACCGCCCTGTACGCCCGACATCGGGTTAGGCTTGGTATGACGCTTCACCAGGTTGATCCCACCAACGACCAGACGGTCGTCAGCGAGAACCTTCAGCACCTTACCGCGCTTGCCTTTGTCTTTGCCGGCGATCACGATGATCTCGTCGTCACGACGAATCTTTTGCATGTCGGATCTCCTTACAGCACTTCTGGGGCGAGCGAGACGATCTTCATGAACTTCTCGGAACGAAGCTCACGGGTCACTGGCCCAAAGATACGGGTGCCGATCGGCTCTTGCTTGTTGTTCAGCAGAACAGCAGCGTTGCCATCAAAGCGGATAATGGAGCCGTCAGCGCGACGAACACCGTGGCGAGTGCGGACTACGACAGCAGTCATCACTTGGCCTTTCTTCACCTTACCGCGAGGAATTGCTTCCTTGACGGTAACTTTGATGATGTCACCGATACCAGCGTAACGACGATGCGAGCCACCCAGCACCTTGATGCACATAACGCGACGAGCGCCGCTGTTATCGGCCACATCGAGCATGGATTGAGTCTGAATCATATAATTTCTCCGACCCCTAGCCCTTAGACTTCCACAGCGCGTTCGAGAACTTCAACCAGTGCCCAGGACTTAGTCTTGGCCAGCGGACGAGTTTCACGAATCGAAACTTTGTCGCCGATGTGGCATTGGTTGGTTTCGTCGTGCGCGTGCAGCTTAGTCGAACGCTTAACGTATTTACCGTAGATCGGGTGCTTTACGCGACGCTCGATCAATACGGTGATGGTCTTGTCCATCTTGTCGCTGACGACACGGCCAGTCAGCGTACGGACGGTTTTTTCGGCTTCAGCCATGATTACTTACCTGCCTGCTGGTTGAGCACAGTTTTCACGCGAGCGATGTCACGCTTCACTTGCGAGAGCAGGTGAGACTGCCCCAACTGGCCAGTTGCTTTCTGCATGCGCAGATTGAACTGGTCGCGCAGCAAGCCGAGCAGTTGCTCGTTCAGTTGCTGTGCTGATTTCTCACGAAGTTCATTCGCTTTCATCACATCACCGTCCGCTTAACAAAGGAGGTGGCGAGAGGCAGCTTTGCAGCTGCCAAGGCGAATGCCTCACGCGCCAGCTCTTCAGAAACACCCTCGATTTCATACAGGACTTTGCCTGGCTGAATCTGGGCAACCCAGTACTCGACGGAACCTTTACCTTTACCCATCCGCACTTCGAGAGGCTTCTTGGAGATCGGCTTGTCCGGGAATACACGGATCCAGATCTTGCCGCCACGTTTTACGTGACGGGTCAGGGCACGACGTGCCGACTCGATCTGACGGGCGGTGAGACGACCGCGGGCAACAGCTTTCAAGGCGAACTCGCCGAAGCTGACTTTGCTACCGCGCAGTGCCAGACCACGGTTGTGGCCAGTCATCTGCTTGCGGAACTTCGTACGCTTAGGTTGCAACATTTGGCGTACCCCTTACTTAGCAGCTTTTTTACGAGGCGCTGGTGCTTGTGGTTTCAGTTCTTCTTGGCGACCACCAATTACTTCGCCTTTGAAGATCCAAACCTTCACACCGATCACACCGTAAGTGGTGTGAGCTTCGTAGGTGGCATAGTCGATATCGGCACGCAGGGTGTGCAGTGGCACACGACCTTCGCGATACCATTCAGTACGTGCGATTTCAGCACCGCCGAGACGACCGCTCACTTGGATTTTGATGCCTTTGGCACCAATGCGCATGGCGTTCTGTACGGCGCGCTTCATAGCGCGACGGAACATTACGCGACGCTCCAGCTGCTGAGCTACGCTCTGGGCAACCAGCATACCGTCGAGTTCCGGCTTGCGGATTTCTTCGATATTGATGTGCACAGGCACACCCATCTGCTTGGTCAGGTCCTGACGCAGTTTCTCAACATCTTCACCTTTCTTCCCGATAACGATACCAGGACGAGCGGTGTGGATGGTGATGCGTGCAGTTTGAGCCGGACGATGGATATCGATACGGCTTACGGACGCGCTTTTTAGTTTGTCTTGGAGATACTCACGCACCTTCAGATCTGCGAACAAGTAGTCCGCATAAGTCCGACCGTCTGCGTACCAGACGGAGGTGTGCTCCTTGACGATTCCCAGGCGAATGCCAATGGGATGTACTTTCTGACCCATCTGATCGACTCCGTTACTTGTCAGCAACCTTGACAGTGATATGGCAAGACCGCTTGACGATGCGATCAGCCCGGCCTTTGGCACGAGGCATGATGCGCTTCAGCGAACGCCCTTCGTTAACGAAAACGGTGGAGACCTTCAGGTCATCAACGTCTGCGCCTTCGTTGTGCTCGGCGTTGGCTACGGCCGACTCCAGCACTTTCTTCATGATTTCCGCGGCTTTTTTACTGCTAAAAGCCAGCAGGTTGAGCGCTTCGCCCACCTTCTTCCCGCGGATCTGGTCGGCGACCAAGCGGGCTTTCTGGGCGGAGATTCGAGCGCCCGACAACTTAGCGGCTACTTCCATTTCCTTACCCCTTAACGCTTGGCTTTCTTGTCAGCCACGTGCCCGCGATAGGTGCGGGTACCGGCGAACTCGCCCAGTTTGTGGCCGACCATGTCTTCGTTCACGAGAACTGGGACGTGCTGACGACCGTTGTGTACTGCGATGGTCAGACCGACCATTTGTGGCAGGATCATCGAACGACGCGACCAGGTCTTAACTGGTTTGCGATCGTTCTTTTCCGCCGCCACTTCGATCTTCTTCAGTAGGTGAAGATCAATAAAAGGACCTTTTTTCAGAGAACGTGGCACTGTCGTATCCCTCTATTTACTTGCGACGACGGACGATCATTTTGTCGGTACGCTTATTACCACGAGTCTTAGCACCCTTAGTCGGGAAGCCCCATGGCGATACCGGATGACGACCACCGGAGGTACGACCTTCACCACCACCATGCGGGTGGTCAACCGGGTTCATGGCAACACCACGAACGGTTGGGCGAACGCCACGCCAGCGTTTGGCACCAGCTTTACCCAGCGAACGCAGGCTGTGCTCGGAGTTCGAGACTTCGCCCAGGGTCGCACGGCACTCAGCCAGTACTTTACGCATTTCACCAGAGCGCAGACGCAGGGTCACGTAGACACCTTCGCGAGCGATCAGCTGAGCCGAAGCACCAGCGGAACGAGCGATTTGAGCACCTTTGCCCGGCTTCAGTTCGATGCCGTGAACGGTGCTACCCACTGGGATGTTGCGCAGTTGCAGGGAGTTGCCTGGCTTGATTGGAGCCAGAGCGCCTGCGATCAGCTGGTCGCCAGCACTCACGCCTTTAGGGGCGATGATGTAGCGGCGCTCGCCGTCTGCGTACAGCAGCAGTGCGATGTGAGCAGTACGGTTTGGATCGTATTCGATACGCTCGACGGTGGCAGCGATGCCATCCTTGTCGTTGCGACGGAAGTCGACCAGACGGTAATGCTGCTTGTGACCACCACCTACGTGACGAGTAGTGATGCGGCCATTGTTGTTACGACCACCAGACTTCGATTTTTTCTCGAGCAGCGGTGCGTGAGGAGCGCCTTTGTGCAGCTCCTGGTTGACCACCTTGACCACAAAACGGCGGCCAGGGGAAGTCGGTTTGCATTTAACGATTGCCATGATGCACCCCTTCCTTACTCAGCACTGCTGCTGAAATCGAGATCTTGGCCTGGCTGAAGGGAGATAACTGCCTTCTTCCAGTCATTACGCTTGCCCAGACCGCGAGCAGTGCGCTTGGTTTTACCCAGAACATTCAGGGTAGTCACGCGCTCTACTTTCACGCTGAACAGGCTTTCGACGGCCTTCTTGATTTCCAGCTTGGTTGCATCAGTAGCAACCTTGAAAACGAACTGACCTTTTTTGTCTGCCAGAACCGTAGCCTTCTCGGAAACGTGCGGGCCAAGCAGAACTTTAAATACGCGTTCCTGGTTCATCCCAGCAGCTCCTCGAATTTCTTCACGGCCGACACGGTGATCAACACCTTGTCGTATGCGATCAGACTAACTGGATCGGAACCTTGCACGTCACGTACGTCGACGTGAGGCAGGTTGCGAGCAGCCAGGTACAGGTTCTGATCAACAGCGTCAGACACGATCAGGACGTCAGTCAGACCCATGCCATTCAGCTTGTTCAGCAGGTCTTTGGTTTTTGGAGCTTCAACAGCGAAGTCCTGAACCACGACCAGACGATCGGTACGTACCAGCTCAGCAAGGATGGAGCGCAGGGCAGCGCGGTACATCTTCTTGTTCAGCTTTTGCGAGTGGTCCTGAGGACGCGCTGCAAAGGTGGTACCGCCGCCGCGCCAGATTGGGCTACGGATGGTACCGGCACGAGCACGGCCAGTACCTTTCTGACGCCATGGGCGCTTGCCGCCACCGGAAACGTCGGAACGGGTTTTCTGCTGCTTGCTACCTTGACGGCCGCCAGCCATGTAGGCCACGACTGCTTGGTGAACCAGCGTCTCGTTGAACTCGCCGCCGAAAGTCAGTTCGGAAACTTCGATCGCTTGAGCGTCATTTACATTTAATTGCATTTCAGCTTCCCCTTAACCGCGAGCCTTGGCTGCCGGACGCACAACCAGGTTGCCGCCGGTAGCGCCAGGAACAGCGCCCTTGACGAGCAGCAGATTGCGTTCAGCGTCGACGCGCACAACTTCCAGGGACTGCACGGTCACGCGCTCAGCGCCCATATGACCGGACATTTTTTTGCCCTTGAATACACGACCAGGAGTCTGGCACTGGCCGATAGAGCCAGGGACGCGGTGGGAAACGGAGTTACCGTGGGTGTTGTCTTGACCGCGGAAGTTCCAACGCTTGATGGTACCGGCAAAGCCTTTACCCTTGGACTGACCGGTAACGTCTACCAGTTGGCCTGCAGCGAAGATTTCAGCATTGATCAAGTCGCCAGCCTGGTACTCGCCTTCTTCAAGGCGGAATTCCCAGACACCGCGACCAGCGGCAACGTTCGCTTTAGCGAAGTGACCTGCTTGAGCAGCAGTCACACGCGAAGCACGACGCTCACCTACAGTGACTTGCACTGCACGATAGCCATCGGTTTCTTCAGTTTTGAACTGGGTGACGCGATTCGGCTCGATCTCAATGACCGTGACCGGAATGGAGACACCTTCTTCGGTGAAAATACGGGTCATACCGCATTTACGACCGACTACACCAATAGTCATGTTGTAAACCTCATGAGTGTACGGGGCTTTCACCCGCTATGGCCGCCCATTTCAGAGCGTTACACGACTAAGACCCGAGTCTTAGCCGAGGCTGATCTGCACTTCCACACCTGCCGCAAGATCAAGCTTCATCAGCGCATCAACGGTTTTATCCGTTGGCTGGACGATGTCCAGAACGCGCTTATGAGTACGGATCTCGTACTGGTCACGCGCGTCTTTGTTGACGTGCGGGGAGACCAGAACGGTGAACCGCTCTTTACGGGTAGGCAGTGGAATTGGACCACGCACTTGAGCACCAGTACGTTTCGCGGTTTCCACGATTTCCTGGGTGGATTGGTCGATCAGGCGATGGTCAAAAGCCTTCAACCTGATACGGATTTGCTGATTTTGCATTGGATTTCAGACTCCAGGCTGCTATTCCCACCGGACGCACTACGCCCGATAAAAGGAGGCGTGATTCTATAGACGGGCCCATTGGGTGTCAACCGAATAAAAAAAACCCCCGCTGAGCGGGGGTTTTTCCTAGCTCATCGATTACTCGATGATCTTGGCTACGACACCAGCGCCGACGGTACGACCGCCTTCACGGATGGCGAAACGCAGGCCGTCTTCCATTGCGATGGTCTTGATCAGGGTAACAGTCATCTGAATGTTATCACCTGGCATTACCATTTCAACGCCTTCTGGCAGTTCGCAGTTACCGGTCACGTCAGTGGTACGGAAGTAGAACTGAGGACGGTAGCCTTTGAAGAACGGAGTGTGACGACCGCCTTCTTCTTTCGACAGAACGTAGACTTCTGCGGTGAACTTGGTGTGCGGCTTGACCGAACCTGGCTTGACCAGAACCTGGCCACGCTCAACGTCGTCACGCTTGGTACCACGCAGCAGAACGCCGCAGTTCTCGCCAGCACGACCTTCGTCCAGCAGCTTGCGGAACATCTCAACACCGGTGCAGGTGGTGGTGGTGGTGTCACGCAGACCAACGATTTCCAGGGCGTCCTGAACGCGGACGATACCACGCTCGATACGACCGGTAACAACGGTACCACGACCCGAGATCGAGAATACGTCTTCGATTGGCATCAGGAACGGCTTGTCGATAGCGCGCTCAGGCTCTGGGATGTAGCTGTCCAGAGTCTCAACCAGCTTCTTGACAGCGGTGGTGCCCATTTCGTTGTCGTCTTTGCCTTCCAGCGCCATACGAGCCGAACCGATGATGATCGGGGTGTCGTCGCCTGGGAAGTCGTAGGTGGACAGCAGGTCGCGAACTTCCATCTCAACCAGTTCCAGCAGCTCAGCGTCGTCTACCAGGTCAGCCTTGTTCAGGAAGACCACGATGTACGGAACGCCTACCTGACGGGACAGCAGGATGTGCTCACGGGTTTGTGGCATCGGACCATCGGCGGCCGAGCAAACCAGGATCGCGCCGTCCATCTGGGCAGCACCGGTGATCATGTTCTTCACGTAGTCAGCGTGACCTGGGCAGTCAACGTGAGCGTAGTGACGAATGTTCGAGTTGTACTCGACGTGCGCGGTGTTGATGGTGATACCACGAGCTTTTTCTTCTGGAGCCGAGTCGATCTTGTCGAACTCAACAACGGCCGAACCGAAAACTTCGGAGCAGACGCGAGTCAGAGCAGCGGTCAGGGTGGTTTTACCGTGGTCAACGTGGCCGATGGTGCCAACGTTTACGTGAGGTAGGGAACGATCAAATTTTTCTTTAGCCACGACAGTGAACTCCTAGCCTAAAGGGGCTGAATCAGCCTTGTTTTTTAACGATAGCTTCGACGATGTTCGACGGAGCTTCGGAGTATTTGGAGAATTCCATAGAGTAGCTCGCGCGACCCTGAGACATGGAACGGACGTCGGTCGCATAACCGAACATCTCACCCAGCGGAACTTCGGCGCGGATAACTTTGCCGGAAACCGTGTCTTCCATACCCTGGATCAGACCGCGACGACGGTTCAGGTCACCCATCACGTCGCCCATGTAGTCCTCAGGTGTTACAACTTCGACCTTCATGATCGGCTCAAGAACAACACCGCCACCTTTGGTAGCCAGTTGCTTGGTCGCCATGGAGGCTGCCACCTTGAACGCCATCTCGTTGGAGTCGACGTCGTGGTAAGAGCCATCGAAAACGGTCGCCTTCAGGCCGATGAGCGGATAGCCGGCAACAACACCGTTCTTCATCTGCTCTTCAATGCCCTTCTGGATAGCAGGGATGTATTCCTTAGGAACCACACCGCCCACTACTTCGTTCACGAATACCAGACCTTCCTGACCTTCGTCTGCCGGAGCAAAACGGATCCAGCAATGGCCGAACTGGCCACGGCCGCCGGACTGGCGAACGAACTTGCCTTCGATCTCACAGTTCTTCGTGATCTTCTCACGGTAAGAAACCTGTGGTTTACCGATGTTGGCTTCAACGTTGAACTCACGGCGCATCCGGTCAACCAGGATGTCCAGGTGCAACTCGCCCATACCCGAGATGATCGTTTGACCAGTCTCTTCGTCGGTCTTGACGCGGAAAGAAGGGTCTTCCTGAGCGAGTTTGCCCAGTGCGATACCCATTTTTTCCTGGTCATCCTTGGTCTTTGGCTCAACGGCAACCGAAATAACCGGCTCCGGGAAGTCCATGCGAACCAGGATGATTGGCTTGTCAGCGGAGCACAGGGTGTCACCAGTGGTGACGTCCTTCATGCCGATCAGGGCCGCGATGTCGCCAGCGCGTACTTCCTTGATCTCTTCGCGGGTGTTTGCGTGCATTTGCACCATACGACCCACGCGCTCTTTCTTGCCCTTGACCGAGTTGATCACGCCGTCGCCGGAGCTCAACACGCCCGAGTAAACGCGAGCGAAGGTCAGGGTACCCACGAATGGGTCGGTAGCGATCTTGAACGCCAGAGCCGAGAACGGCTCGCTGTCGTCTGCATGACGCTCCATGGCAACAGTCTCGTCATCCGGGTCGGAACCCTTGATGGCAGGAATGTCGACAGGTGCTGGCAGGTAGTCGATAACGGCGTCCAGAACCAGGGGCACGCCCTTGTTCTTGAACGAGGAACCGCAAACGGCCAGAACGATTTCGCCGGCGATAGTACGCTGACGCAGGGCAGTCTTGATCTCTTCGATCGACAGCTCTTCGCCTTCCAGGTACTTGTTCATCAGCTCTTCGCTGGCTTCGGCGGCAGCCTCAACCATGTTGCTGCGCCACTCTTCAGCCAGTTCCTGCATGTCGGCAGGGATAGCTTCGCGACGAGGGGCCATGCCCTTGTCAGCGTCATCCCAGTAGACAGCTTCCATGGTCATCAGATCGATCTGACCCTGGAACTCGTCTTCCGCGCCGATTGCCAGCTGGATTGGCACCGGGGTGTGACCCAGGCGCTGCTTGATCTGACCTACAACGCGCAGGAAGTTAGCGCCTTGACGGTCCATCTTGTTGACGTAAACCAGACGTGGAACGCCGTATTTGTTGGCTTGACGCCATACGGTTTCCGACTGTGGCTCAACGCCCGAGGTACCGCAGAACACAACGACAGCACCGTCGAGCACGCGCAGCGAACGTTCTACTTCAATGGTGAAGTCAACGTGGCCGGGGGTATCGATGATGTTGAAGCGGTGCTTCTCGAACTGCTTGACCGAACCTGCCCAGAAGGCGGTAGTAGCAGCGGAAGTAATGGTAATACCCCGCTCCTGCTCTTGCACCATCCAGTCCATGGTCGCGGCGCCATCATGCACCTCGCCCATTTTGTGGTTTACGCCTGTGTAGAACAGGACGCGCTCGGTGGTCGTGGTTTTACCCGCGTCCACGTGAGCAACGATACCGATGTTACGGTAGCGTTTGATATCAGTTGTACGAGCCATAAAGCCCTCGCAAAATAATTGACGCTGGATTTAGAAGCGGTAGTGCGAGAACGCTTTGTTGGCTTCAGCCATACGGTGAACGTCTTCACGCTTCTTAACTGCAGCACCTTTGCCTTCGGCAGCGTCCAGCAGTTCGCCGGCCAAGCGCAGAGCCATGGACTTCTCACCGCGCTTGCGCGCGAAGTCTACCAGCCAGCGCATTGCCAGGGCGTTACGACGGGAAGGGCGAACTTCGACCGGAACCTGGTAAGTAGCACCGCCTACACGGCGCGACTTTACTTCGACCAGCGGAGCGATGGCGTCGAGAGCTTTCTCGAAGATTTCCAGTGGGTCGCTGTTCTTGCGTTCTTTAACCTTTTCCAGCGCGCCATAAACGATACGCTCGGCAACGGCTTTCTTGCCGCTTTCCATCACGTGGTTCATGAACTTGGCCAGGATCTGGCTGCCGTATTTTGGATCGTCAAGCACTTCGCGCTTGGCTGCTACGCGTCTTCTTGGCATGGATAAGCCCTCAAACGGTCTTCAGGTTAGCTCGGGACATCCCACCCTGAGGTGCGGGACCCGACCTTACTCTTATCGACTCAGAAAAATAGATAATTGCAATGTGCTGCAAGCGGCCATTACTTCGGACGCTTGGTACCGTACTTCGAACGACCTTGGTTACGACCTTTGACGCCGGAAGTATCCAGGGAGCCGCGAACGGTGTGGTAACGAACACCTGGCAAGTCTTTTACACGACCGCCGCGGATCAGTACCACGCTGTGCTCTTGCAGGTTGTGGCCTTCACCGCCGATGTACGAGGAAACCTCGAAACCGTTGGTCAGGCGCACACGGCATACTTTACGCAGTGCCGAGTTAGGTTTTTTCGGCGTGGTGGTGTACACACGGGTGCACACGCCACGACGTTGCGGGCAGTTCTGCAGCGCAGGTACGTCGGATTTCTCGACGATACGCTTACGCGGCTGACGTACCAGCTGGTTGATAGTTGCCATCTACTAGCTCCACTGTTGTCTTGCGACGCTATTGTCTTGCAAGAAAAGCAAAATGGCAGGACATACGTCCCGCCAGATTTAGGGGTACAAGAGTCTAAAGAGGATCTTGCCCCCAGTCAAGGCAAGGCCCCGCCCTCCCCGACCAGCCGAGCCTGGACATTGTGTGTCCAGGTTCGTCAGTCGCAGACGCCGGGGCCCTGCTCTTTTCAGTTACCGCTGGAGTTCAGCGCTTCAGTCAGTGCCGCTTCGACTTCGCTCGCGCTTACACGCAACGGTTTGTCAGCATCACGGCGACGCTTGCGCTCGCTGTGGTATGCCAGACCGGTACCGGCCGGGATCAGACGACCCACGACCACGTTTTCTTTCAGGCCGCGCAGGTAGTCGCGCTTGCCGGTTACCGCCGCTTCGGTCAGTACGCGGGTGGTTTCCTGGAAGGAAGCCGCCGAGATGAACGATTCGGTGGACAGCGAGGCCTTGGTGATACCCAGCAGCACACGGGTGTACTTGGAGATGAACTTGTCTTCCGATGCCAGGCGCTCGTTCTCGCCCAGTACCTGAGTCAGTTCCATCTGGTCGCCCTTGATGAAGCTGGAGTCACCCGACTCGGCGATCTCGACCTTGCGCAGCATCTGACGCAGGATGGTCTCGATGTGCTTGTCGTTGATCTTCACGCCTTGCAGACGGTAAACGTCCTGGATCTCGTTGACGATGTACTTGGCGAGCGCGCTCACACCCAGCAGACGCAGGATGTCGTGCGGATCGCTAGGACCGTCGGAGATAACTTCGCCGCGGTTCACTTGTTCGCCTTCGAAGACGTTCAGGTGACGCCACTTCGGAATCAGCTCTTCGTACGGATCGCTGCCGTCGTTCGGGGTAATGACCAGGCGGCGCTTGCCCTTGGTCTCTTTACCGAACGCGATGGTGCCGCTGACTTCAGCCAGAATCGAGGCTTCTTTCGGACGACGCGCTTCGAACAGGTCGGCAACGCGTGGCAGACCACCGGTGATGTCACGGGTCTTGGAGGTCTCTTGTGGAATACGGGCGATAACGTCACCCACACCCACTTGCACACCATCCGCAACACCAACGAGGGCGTTGGCCGGCAGGAAGTACTGGGCCGGTACGTCGGTACCTGGCAGCAGCAGATCCTTACCATCGACACCCACCATCTTGACCGCTGGTCGAATTTCTTTACCAGCTGCAGGACGGTCTTTGACGTCCAGTACTTCGATGTTGGTCAGACCGGTCAGTTCGTCGGTCTGGCGCTTGATCGTAATACCTTCTTCCATGCCCACGAAGGTCACGGTACCTTTCATTTCGGTAACGATCGGGTGAGTGTGCGGGTCCCACTTGGCCACGATGGCACCAGCGTCGACCTTGTCGCCTTCCTTCACCGAGATCACGGCACCGTACGGCAGCTTGTAGCGCTCGCGCTCACGACCGAAGTCGTCGGCGATAGCCAGCTCACCGGAACGCGACACAGCAACCAGGTTGCCGTCGGCACGCTCTACGTGTTTCAGGTTGTGCAGACGAACCACACCACCGTTCTTCACCTGGACGCTGTCGGCAGCCGAAGTACGGCTTGCAGCACCACCGATGTGGAACGTACGCATGGTCAGCTGGGTACCCGGCTCACCGATGGACTGGGCAGCGATAACGCCGACCGCTTCACCGATGTTCACCTGGTGACCACGAGCCAGGTCACGACCGTAGCACTTGGCGCAGATGCCGTAGCGGGTTTCACAGCTGATCGGCGAGCGAACGATCACTTCGTCGATGCTGTTGAGTTCGATGAACTCTACCCACTTCTCGTCTACCAGGGTGCCGGCAGGGACGATGACTTCGTCGGTGCCTGGCTTGAACACGTCACGGGCGATAACACGGCCCAGTACACGCTCACCCAGCGGCTCTACAACGTCGCCGCCTTCAATGTGCGGGGTCATCAGCAGACCCTGTTCGGTGCCGCAGTCGATCTCGGTAACTACCAGATCTTGCGCCACGTCTACCAGACGACGAGTCAGGTAACCGGAGTTAGCGGTTTTCAACGCGGTATCCGCCAGACCCTTACGAGCACCGTGAGTCGAGATGAAGTACTGGAGTACGCTCAGACCTTCACGGAAGTTCGCGGTAATTGGCGTCTCGATGATCGAGCCGTCCGGCTTGGCCATCAGGCCACGCATACCAGCCAGCTGACGAATCTGAGCTGCCGAACCCCGGGCACCGGAGTCAGCCATCATGTACATCGAGTTGAAGGATTCCTGGTCAACTTCGTTGCCGTGACGGTCGATGACCTTCTCTTTCGAGAGGTTGGACATCATCGCCTTGGAAACTTCGTCGTTGGCCTTGGACCAGAGGTCGATCACCTTGTTGTACTTCTCGCCCTGGGTTACCAGGCCGGAAGCGTATTGGCTTTCGATCTCTTTCACTTCGTCGGTCGCGGTACCGATGATGCGAGCTTTCTCATCCGGGATAACGAAGTCGTTAACACCGATGGAAACACCCGAAATCGTCGAGTAGGCGAAACCGGTGTACATCAACTGGTCAGCGAAGATAACGGTCTCTTTCAGACCAACCACGCGGTAGCACTGGTTGATCAGCTTGGAGATCGCCTTCTTCTTCATCGGCGTGTTGACGACGTCGAACGACAGGCCTGGTGGAACGACCTGGAACAGCAGCGCACGGCCGACAGTGGTGTCGACGATACGGGTGTTCTTGACGCTGCCGCCATCACGATCGTTTACAGTCTCGTTGATGCGCACTTTGATTTTTGCGTGCAGAGCTGCTTCGCCGGCGCGGAATACCCGGTCGACTTCCTGCAGGTCGGCAAACACGCGGCCTTCGCCCTTGGCGTTGATCGCTTCACGGGTCATGTAGTACAGACCCAGTACAACGTCCTGCGAAGGAACGATGATTGGCTCACCGTTGGCTGGCGACAGGATGTTGTTGGTCGACATCATCAGCGCACGGGCTTCGAGCTGGGCTTCCAGGGTCAGCGGTACGTGGACCGCCATCTGGTCGCCGTCGAAGTCGGCGTTGTACGCAGCACAGACCAGAGGGTGCAGCTGGATAGCCTTACCTTCGATCAGTACTGGTTCAAACGCCTGGATACCCAGACGGTGAAGGGTCGGTGCACGGTTGAGCAGCACGGGGTGTTCGCGAATCACTTCGGCGAGCACGTCCCACACCTCTGGCAGCTCGCGCTCGACCATCTTCTTGGCGGCCTTGATGGTGGTCGCCAGACCACGCATTTCCAGCTTGCCGAAGATGAACGGCTTGAACAGCTCCAGGGCCATCTTCTTCGGAAGACCGCACTGGTGCAGGCGCAGGGTCGGGCCTACGGTAATTACCGAACGACCCGAGTAGTCAACGCGCTTACCGAGCAAGTTCTGACGGAAACGACCCTGCTTACCCTTGATCATGTCAGCCAGGGATTTCAGAGGACGCTTGTTGGAACCGGTGATGGCGCGACCGCGACGACCGTTGTCCAGCAGGGCATCGACCGCTTCCTGCAGCATGCGCTTTTCGTTGCGCACGATGATGTCAGGAGCCGACAGGTCCAGCAGACGCTTCAGACGGTTGTTACGGTTGATCACTCGACGATACAGGTCGTTGAGGTCGGAAGTCGCGAAGCGACCGCCATCCAGTGGGACCAGTGGACGCAGGTCTGGCGGCAGAACCGGCAGAACGGTCAACACCATCCACTCAGGCAGGTTGCCGGAACCCTGGAAGGCTTCCATCAACTTCAGGCGCTTGGACAGCTTCTTGATCTTGGTTTCCGAGTTGGTCTGCGGAATCTCTTCGCGCAGGCGGCCGATCTCGTGTTCCAGGTCAATGGCGTGCAGCAGCTCGCGGACAGCCTCGGCACCCATGCGGGCGTCGAAGTCGTCACCGAACTCTTCGAGGGCTTCGAAGTACTGCTCGTCGTTCAGCAGCTGGCCCTTCTCCAGGGTAGTCATGCCCGGGTCGATAACGACGTAGCTCTCGAAGTAGAGCACGCGTTCGATATCACGCAGGGTCATGTCCATCAGCAGGCCGATACGCGACGGCAGCGACTTCAGGAACCAGATGTGGGCAACTGGCGAGGCCAGTTCGATGTGCGCCATGCGCTCACGACGAACCTTGGCCAGCGCGACTTCAACGCCGCACTTCTCGCAGATCACACCACGGTGTTTCAGGCGCTTGTACTTACCGCACAGGCACTCGTAGTCCTTGACTGGGCCAAAGATCTTGGCGCAGAACAGGCCGTCACGCTCGGGTTTGAACGTACGGTAGTTGATGGTTTCCGGCTTTTTAACTTCACCGAACGACCACGAACGGATCATCTCAGGCGACGCCAACCCGATACGGATTGCGTCAAACTCTTCGACTTGACCCTGGTTTTTCAGCAAATTCAGTAGGTCTTTCAAGGCCTTTCCTCCTGGCGGAGCAGGGAGCAGGCTTTAGGGGCCTGCTCCCGATTCGCGTCGCGTGTTATTCGGTTTCCAGATCGATATCGATACCGAGGGAACGAATCTCTTTGATCAACACGTTGAAGGACTCGGGCATGCCCGGCTCCATACGGTGATCGCCGTCCACGATGTTCTTGTACATCTTGGTACGACCGTTCACATCGTCCGACTTCACTGTGAGCATTTCTTGCAGGGTGTAGGCAGCACCGTAAGCTTCCAGTGCCCAGACCTCCATCTCCCCGAAACGCTGACCACCGAACTGAGCCTTACCACCCAGCGGCTGCTGGGTAACCAGGCTGTAGGAACCAGTGGAACGCGCGTGCATCTTGTCGTCCACCAAGTGGTTCAGTTTCAGCATGTACATGTAGCCAACAGTAACGTGACGCTCGAACTTGTTGCCGGTACGGCCGTCGAACAGCTGCATCTGGCCGCTTTCTGGCAGGTCTGCCAGTTTCAGCATGGCCTTGATTTCGCTTTCCTTGGCACCGTCGAATACCGGGGTGGCCATAGGCACGCCGCCACGCAGGTTCTTCGCCAGGTCCAGGATTTCCTGGTCGCTGAAGCTTTCCAGGTTCTCTTGGCGGCCACCGATCTCGTTGTAGATCTCGGTGAGGAACTTGCGCAGTTCGATGACTTTACGCTGCTCTTCGAGCATGCGGTTGATCTTTTCGCCCAAGCCCTTGGCCGCGAGGCCCAGGTGGGTTTCCAGGATCTGACCGACGTTCATACGCGAAGGTACGCCCAGCGGGTTGAGGACCACGTCCACAGGCGTGCCGTTGGCATCGTGTGGCATGTCTTCAACCGGCATGATCACGGAGACCACACCTTTGTTACCGTGACGACCGGCCATCTTGTCGCCCGGCTGGATGCGGCGACGGATTGCCAGGTAAACCTTGACGATTTTCAGCACGCCTGGAGCCAGGTCATCGCCTTGCTGCAGTTTGCGCTTCTTGTCTTCGAACTTGTCGTCCAGCAGGCGACGGCGATCAACGATGTACTGCTGGGCACGCTCCAGCTGTTCGTTGAGGGCGTCTTCGGCCATGCGCAGCTTGAACCACTGGCCGTGCTCCAGACCGTCCAGGACTTCGTTGGTGATTTCCAGACCTTTCTTCAGGCCGGCACCACCATCGACGATCTGGCCAACCAGGGCCTGACGCAGACGTTCGAAGGTTGCGCCTTCGACGATACGGAACTCTTCGTTGAGGTCCTTGCGGATCTCGTCCAGCTGGCTCTTCTCGATCGACAGCGCACGAGCGTCACGCTCAACGCCGTCACGGGTGAAGACCTGTACGTCGATGACGGTACCCTTGGTGCCGGTAGGCACGCGCAGGGAGGTGTCCTTAACGTCGCTGGCTTTCTCGCCGAAGATGGCGCGCAGCAGTTTTTCTTCCGGAGTCAGTTGGGTCTCGCCTTTCGGAGTGACCTTGCCGACCAGGATGTCGCCGGCGCCGACTTCGGCACCCACGTAGACGATACCGGCTTCGTCCAGCTTGTTCAGCGCTGCTTCACCCACGTTCGGGATGTCAGCGGTGATTTCCTCTGGGCCAAGCTTGGTGTCACGGGCCACACAGGTCAGTTCCTGGATGTGGATCGTGGTGAAGCGGTCTTCCTGAACCACACGCTCCGACAGACAGATGGAGTCTTCGAAGTTGAAACCGTTCCAGGCCATGAACGCGATGCGCATGTTCTGGCCCAGTGCCAGTTCACCCATGTCGGTGGACGGGCCGTCGGCCATGATGTCGCTGCGCTGAACACGGTCACCCTTGCTTACCAGCGGACGCTGGTTGATGCAGGTGTTCTGGTTCGAACGGGTGTATTTGGTCAGGTTGTAGATGTCTACACCGGCTTCGCCTGGCTCGACTTCATCGTCCGCCACGCGAACAACGATACGGCTGGCATCGACGGAGTCGATCACGCCGCCACGACGGGCCACGACGCAAACGCCGGAGTCACGGGCAACGTTGCGCTCCATGCCGGTACCTACCAGCGGCTTGTCGGCGCGCAGGGTCGGTACAGCCTGACGCTGCATGTTGGAACCCATCAACGCACGGTTGGCGTCGTCGTGCTCCAGGAACGGAATCAGCGAGGCTGCGACCGAGACTACCTGCTTGGGCGAAACGTCCATCAGGGTTACGTCTTCAGGCGCCTTCACGGTGAATTCGTTCAGGTGACGTACGGCTACCAGTTCGTCGATCAGGACCTTGTTCTCGTTCATGGTCGCCGAAGCCTGCGCGATCACGTGATCGGCTTCTTCAATGGCGGACAGGAACACGATCTCGTCGGTGACCACACCCTCTTTAACAACGCGGTACGGGCTTTCCAGGAAGCCGTACTGGTTGGTGCGAGCGTATGCAGCCAGGGAGTTGATCAGGCCGATGTTCGGACCTTCAGGGGTCTCGATCGGGCACACGCGACCGTAGTGAGTCGGGTGTACGTCACGGACTTCGAAGCCTGCGCGCTCACGGGTCAGACCACCTGGGCCGAGTGCGGAGACACGACGCTTGTGGGTAATCTCCGACAGCGGGTTGTTCTGGTCCATGAACTGCGACAGCTGGCTGGAACCGAAGAACTCCTTCACCGCGGCCGCTACCGGCTTGGCGTTGATCAGGTCCTGAGGCATCAGGCCTTCGCTTTCGGCCATCGACAGGCGTTCCTTGACCGCACGCTCAACGCGCACCAGGCCAACACGGAACTGGTTCTCGGCCATTTCGCCTACGCAGCGAACACGACGGTTACCCAGGTGGTCGATGTCGTCGACGATGCCCTTGCCGTTACGGATGTCGACCAGGGTCTTCAGTACGGCAACGATGTCTTCCTTGCTCAGCACGCCCGAACCTTCGATCTCGGTACGACCGATACGACGGTTGAACTTCATGCGACCTACAGCAGACAGGTCGTAGCGCTCTGGGCTGAAGAACAGGTTGTTGAACAGGGTCTCGGCAGCGTCCTTGGTTGGCGGCTCGCCAGGACGCATCATGCGGTAGATCTCGACCAGCGCTTCCAGTTGGTTGGCGGTGGAGTCGATCTTCAGCGTGTCGGAGATGAACGGACCGCAGTCGATGTCGTTGGTGTACAACGTCTCGATACGGACGACCTGGGCCTTGGCGATCTTCACCAGCAGCTCGGTGCTCAGTTCAGTGTTGCACTCGCAAAGGATTTCACCGGTTGCCGGGTGAACGATGGCCTTGGCGGTAGTGCGACCCAGCACGTAGTCCAGCGGAACTTCCAGCTCTTTGATGCCGGCTTTTTCCAACTGGTTGATGTGACGGGCAGTGATACGACGGCCCTGTTCGACGATGACCTTGCCGGTACCATCGAGGATGTCCAGGACAGCGATTTCACCACGCAGGCGCTGAGGCACCAGCTCCAGGCTGAGCTTTTCGCCCTGCACGTGGAATACGTTGGTGGTGTAGAAGGCATCGAGGACTTCCTCGGTGCTGTAGCCCAGTGCGCGCAGCAGTACCGACGCAGGCAGCTTGCGACGACGGTCGATCCGGACGAATACACAGTCTTTCGGGTCGAATTCGAAGTCCAGCCACGAGCCGCGGTAAGGAATGATGCGGGCCGAGTACAACAGTTTGCCGGAGCTGTGAGTCTTGCCACGGTCGTGGTCGAAGAACACACCTGGCGAACGGTGCAACTGGGAGACGATAACGCGCTCGGTACCGTTGATTACGAAGGTACCGTTTTCGGTCATCAGGGGGATTTCCCCCATGTAGACTTCCTGCTCCTTGATGTCCTTGATCGCTTTGTTCGACGATTCTTTGTCGAAAATGATCAGGCGTACTTTTACCCGCAAAGGTACGGCGTACGTTACGCCACGCAATACGCATTCTTTGACATCAAAGGCCGGTTCGCCCAGGCGATAACCAACGTACTCCAGAGCAGCGTTGCCGGAGTAGCTGATGATCGGGAAAACGGATTTGAAGGCCGCATGCAGACCGACGTCACGGAACTGGTCCTTGGTCGCGCCCGCCTGCAAGAATTCGCGATACGAATCCAGCTGGATAGCCAAGAGGTACGGTACGTCCATGACGTCCGGCAACTTGCTAAAGTCCTTGCGGATACGTTTTTTCTCAGTGTATGAGTAAGCCATCAGCGTTCCCCAGCTTGGTCACCTGCTTGTTTGGCCTCCCCCGACGGGAGCGGCCAGAAAATCGTGCAAACCCCTTGGTTTGCGCCACCGTCATCGGTGGTTGAAGCACGTTAGAGGCGCTGACCTGATCAGCTGCCAATAACGGAAAAAGGCCGGTGGCATGAGCCACCAGCCATCAGCCGTTCGCTTGACGCTCGGGCTGGAGACGCAAGGTCGAAATTACTTGACTTCGACTTTGGCGCCTGCTTCTTCCAGCTTCTTCTTGGCGTCTTCAGCGGCTTCTTTCGAAACGCCTTCAGCAACGACCTGAGGAGCGGTGTCAACTTTCTCTTTGGCTTCTTTCAGGCCCAGACCGGTCAGTTCACGAACTGCCTTGATCACGTTGACCTTCTTCTCGCCGGCTTCAACCAGAACAACGTTGAACTCGGTTTGCTCTTCAACAGCAGCAGCAGCTACAGCTGGGCCAGCCGAAGCAGCGGCAGCGGTAACACCGAATTTTTCTTCGAAAGCTTTGATCAGCTCAACAACTTCCATTACGGACATTGCGCCAACGGCTTCGAGGATTTGCTCTTGAGTAACGGACATGACTCTTTTCCTGAATTGGGGGACGGCCTACGCGACCATCGAAATAAACAAAAAACGCGAGAAGCGAGCGGCCCTTAGGCTGCAGCGGCTTCTTTCTGGTCGCGAAGTGCCGCCAGAGTACGAGCCAGTTTGCTGGTAGCGCCTTGAATCACGCTCATCAGCTGGGAAATGGCTTCGTCACGGGTCGGCAGCGTTGCCAGCACGTCGATCTGATTAGCTGCGAGGAACTTGCCCTCGAACGCAGCTGCCTTGATCTCGAACTTGTCCTGACCTTTAGCGAACTCTTTGAAGATACGAGCAGCAGCGCCCGGATGTTCTTTGGAGAAAGCGATCAAGGTCGGGCCTTTGAACACGTCGTTGAGGATCGAGTAATCGGTGCCTTCAACAGCGCGCTTGAGCAGGGTGTTACGTACGACACGTACGTATACGCCAGCTTCGCGGGCCTCTTTACGGAGTCCGGTCATAGCGCCTACAGTCACACCACGGGCATCAGCCACGACAGCGGACAGGGCACCTTTGGCAGCCTCGTTGACTTCAGCGACGATGGCCTTCTTGTCTTCGAGTTTAATTGCCACGGGTTTAACTCCTGCTTGTTACCGTTTCATCTGGCCTGGGCCGGATGTCGTTTTGGTGTCTAGTTCCAAAAAGGAACCGGGAGCACCATCTGCGTAGGCTTGTGGTTTAAGACTTGCGTCGCCTACGGTCTTGGATAGCCCCCGCAAAGCAGGGACCCCAATTTTTTCAACAGGGGTGATCGCTCACCCCTGCTTTACGTCTTAAGCGGTCAGGGAACCCTGGTCGATGACCAGACCTGGGCCCATGGTGGTGCTCAGGGTAACGCGCTTGACGTAGATACCTTTCGAGGAAGCTGGCTTGATACGCTTCAGATCAGCGATCAGGGCTTCAACGTTTTCCTTCAGCTTGGTGGCTTCGAAGCCAACCTTGCCAACGGAGGTGTGGATGATGCCGTTTTTGTCGGTGCGGTAGCGAACCTGACCAGCCTTGGCGTTTTTAACCGCGGTGGCTACGTCTGGAGTCACGGTACCGACTTTCGGGTTAGGCATCAGGCCACGTGGACCCAGGATCTGACCCAGTTGACCTACAACGCGCATGGCATCAGGCGATGCGATGACTACGTCATAGTTCAGGTCGCCGCCTTTCATTTCGGCAGCCAGGTCGTCCATGCCAACGCGGTCCGCGCCTGCAGCCAGGGCAGCTTCAGCAGCTGGACCTTGGGTGAAGACAGCAACACGTACGGTCTTGCCAGTGCCGTGTGGCAGCACGGTAGCGCTACGTACGACCTGGTCGGATTTACGTGGGTCAACGCCCAGGTTCACGGCGACGTCAAACGACTCGCTGAACTTGACGGTCGACAGCTCAGCCAGCAGAGCGGCGGCTTCTTCGAAGTTGTAGACTTTGCCAGCTTCGATTTTGGAAGCAATAGCCTTTTGGCGCTTGGTCAGCTTAGCCATTACACACCCTCCACGTTGAGGCCCATGCTGCGAGCCGAGCCAGCGATGGTGCGCACGGCGGCGTCCATGTCGGCAGCGGTCAGGTCAGCATTTTTGACCTTGGCGATTTCTTCCAGCTGAGCACGGGTCACGGTACCGACTTTAACGGTGTTCGGACGTGCGGAACCGCTGGTCAGGCCAGCAGCTTTCTTCAGCAGAACCGAAGCTGGGGTGCTTTTGGTTTCGAAGGTGAAGCTACGGTCACTGTAGACAGTGATGATAACTGGAGTTGGCAAGCCGACTTCTTGACCCTGAGTACGGGCGTTGAAGGCCTTGCAGAATTCCATGATGTTCACGCCATGTTGACCCAGAGCCGGGCCGACGGGCGGGCTAGGGTTGGCCTGGCCGGCCTTTACTTGCAGCTTGATGTAAGCCGTGATCTTCTTAGCCATGAGCTACTCCAATATCGGGTACGAACGCCAATTCAGGCTCCCCGGTTGCTTGCGTTTTATCCCAGAGACGACAAAACCCCGCAGCTTACGCCTGCGGGGCATGGGATATGCCTTCAATCAGACCTTTTCGACCTGACTGAACTCGAGCTCTACCGGAGTAGAGCGTCCGAAAATGAGCACGGCCACTTGGATCCGGCTCTTTTCGTAGTTGACCTCTTCGACGGTACCGTTGAAATCCGCGAACGGACCATCGGTAACGCGAACAACCTCGCCCGGCTCGAACAGAGTCTTGGGCTTTGGCTTGTCGCTGCCGTCAGCGACGCGACGAAGGATAGCTTCAGCTTCCTTGTCGGTGATTGGTGCAGGCTTGTCAGCGGTACCGCCGATGAAGCCCATCACGCGAGGAGTGTCCTTGACCAAGTGCCAAGTACCCTCGTTCATTTCCATCTGGACCAGCACATAGCCTGGGAAGAACTTACGTTCGCTTTTGCGCTTCTGGCCATTGCGCATTTCTACCACTTCTTCAGTGGGGACCAGAATTTCGCCAAAACCGTCTTCCATGCCAGCCAGCTTTACACGCTCGATCAAAGAGCGCATAACATGCTTCTCGTAACCCGAGTAGGCATGCACAACGTACCAACGCTTAGCCACGGGACACCCTTAGCCGACGATCAAGGAAACAAGCCAGCCGAGCAGGGAATCAAGACCCCACAACAGCAACGCCATGACCAGGACGACCGCCACTACGATCAGCGTGGTCTGCGTGGTCTCTTGGCGAGTTGGCCATACGACTTTACGGATTTCGGTACGAGCTTCCTTTGCCAGGACGAAGAACGACTTGCCTTTGGCGGTCTGCAGCGCGGTGAACGCAGCTACACCAGCAATGACGAGCAGTGCAAGCACCCGGTACAGGATCGGAGATGCGTGGTAATACTGATTACCAACCACGCCAACCACCACCAAAGCGACAACAACCAGCCACTTGAGCAGATCAAAGCGAGAGTCTTGGGCTTCAGCCTTAGGGGTCATCTAGGAGGATCCTGTGAAAAGAAAGCCAGACATCACCGAGTGAAGCTGGCAGGTCAGGAGGGAATCGAACCCCCAACCTACGGTTTTGGAGACCGTCGCTCTGCCAATTGAGCTACTGACCTAGAAACATAATCAGGCCGACCAGTATGCCGGACCGAATAAGCGATTACAACCACTTATAAAACAAAGGCAGATATTTTCATATCTGCCTGTGTAATGGAGCTCTTGAGCGGATTTGAACCGCTGACCTCACCCTTACCAAGGGTGTGCTCTACCAACTGAGCTACAAGAGCGAAACACTTTGCACAACCAGCAAACTTGGAGCGGGTAGCGGGAATCGAACCCGCATCATCAGCTTGGAAGGCTGAGGTTCTACCACTAAACTATACCCGCGGAGCTTGCTGCTCACGCTAAATTGGTGGAGGGGGAAGGATTCGAACCTTCGAAGTCTGAGACGTCAGATTTACAGTCTGATCCCTTTGGCCGCTCGGGAACCCCTCCTGAACGTGGGCGGCATTATCAACCTCTGCCGCCCTTCTGTCAAGCGTTTTTTTCAATTAAATCTGAAAGTTAGCTTCGTTTGACAGTCGCTTCACACCTTGAGCGTTTCCGCTTATCGCTGTGGAGCGGGCGCCATTCTATGCAGGATTCAAGAACCTTGCAACCCCTCACACAACATTATTTTCTGTTTTAAGTCTTTGAAATCATTGGAAAGTCTCTGGAGCAGGGTTTCGTCCAGCAAACGCCGGCTTTCGGGCGCAATTCGCAGCCAGTGAAAAACGCCTTCGGGGCTGCCAACCGGCACCGCGCGAGCGGAAATATCCAGGCTGGTGAGGCGTTGCTCGATAGGAGCCAGCTGTTCAGGCCGCGAAAAGCCACCCAGGTACAGGCAGTTTTCATCACGCGCTGGCGGCTTGGCTGCAGCCGCAGCACGTGCACGTGCGTCATCGGACTCACTCAGCAGGCGAATATCCTGCTGAGAGCCCTTGTAGAGCGACAGCGAGGTCACTTCCTTGGGCCTCAGCGGCGCTTCCTGCTGGTGCCATACAAAGTAGAAAACGTTGAGTACCAGCAGCAGGAGAAATAACCAGCGCATAATCACCTCAGGCCACCGGACAAGCGATGGCCAGGCCAACGAAGACAAGATCAGGAATGACGCTGGCACCTGGCACTGCATCCTTTACCAGCTCGGCATCGCCACCTGTGAGATACAGGGTGAAATCATCGCCCCACAGCTGCGCCGCCTGCTCGACCTGGGTGAGCACGAAGCCGCGCATCATCTGTGTGCAACCACGCTCCACTGCCTCTACCGTATTGCGCCCGGGCGCCAGGCTGCCGTGGGCGCGCTCGGCGGATTGGTCGTCATAGCGAATCTTGCGGGTGTGGGTGCGCAGCTGCCCGCGCATCAGCGGCATGCCCGGGCAGATGAACCCACCCAGGTGCTCGCCATCCGGGGCGACGAAGTCGGAAGTGACGGCCGTGCCCAGGTCGATGACCACACACGCGCGCCCTGCCAGTTTATAACCCGCTACCAGGGCCACCCAACGGTCCAGCCCCAGGCGTTCGAATTCCTGGTAACCGTTGCGCACCCCCACCAGTGTTTGTGCAGGACGCGCACAGACAGGCTGTACGGAGAACTCACTGGCCAGCAACGCCATCAGGCGACTGGTCTCGTCTTCGTTGCGAACGCTCACCAGACGACAATGCAGCAGCTGCAGGCCATCGATCGACTTCACCGCCTCGACCAGCACCTGGTCGGCGTCCACGACGCCACCGGCAAGGCGCGCACCGCCCTCACCCGCGATGACCCGCCATTTGATGAAACTGTTACCGCAGTCCAGCTCAAGAATCATTGCGCAACCTCAGGCTGAGCTCACCACCACTAAAGCTTTTTTCCACGCCATCAACCTCGAGGCGCAACGCGCCCTGGTGATCGATGCCCAATACCACGCCGTCTATCTGGTTGACTCCAGCGATCAGCGATACCGCACGCCCTTGCCAGACATGATTGGCCTCCCATAGCGCTTGGATCGCTGCGAAACCCTGCTCGCGATGCAAGGCCAGGTACTGCTCCAGGCGCTGGTTGAGGATGGCCACCAGCTGATTACGATCAATGGCCTTGCCGGCCTCCAGCTGCATGGAGGTCCACTGCTGGTCGACCGCATCGGTTGCCTGCATGTTCACATTGATGCCAATACCCAGCACCACGTGGCAGACATCGGCAGGGTCACCCACCAGCTCCAGGAGAATGCCGGCTATCTTGCGCTGGTCCACCAACAGGTCATTGGGCCACTTCAGCCCGGCCTTGGCGATGCCCAGCTCACGCAGGGCCTGCATCACTGCCACCCCCACGACCAGGCTCAAGCCTTCGAGCTGGCGCAGGCCGCCATCGATGCGCAATACCAGGCTGTAATAGAGGTTTTCCGCGAACGGGCTGACCCAGGTGCGCCCACGACGCCCCCGCCCTGCCGACTGCCGTTCAGCCAGCACCAGGAAAGGCGCACTCTCCCCCCTGCCGATGGCCCGTAGCGCCTCGGCGTTGGTGGAATCAATGGAATCAAAGATCAAGGTCGGCCAGCCTGGGGCGCCTGCATAGGCGTCTATGGCGTCCGCCTCCAACAACGCCAAGGGCGCAGCCAGCTGATAACCGCGGCCGCGGACCTTGTGGATAGGGAGATTGAGCTCGGCCTCCAGGTGCTGCAGCTGCTTCCAGACAGCGCTGCGGCTGATACCCAAGGCGGCTCCCAAGTCCTGGCCGGAATGGAAGCGACCATCCTTCAAGAGATTCAACAACGTCAACATGCCAGATTCGCCTCACAATGAGGCAGGCATGATAGCCATGCTGATGGCCGTTGCATAGAAATGGCCGGAAACATGGCCCGTAGCAGCGGCCACAGGCCGCGTCCGAGGAGTTTTTGCGCACGCCACAAAGACAAAACCCCCACCTGCCTGCGCAGATGGGGGTTTCGGAATTTAATCTTGACGATGACCTACTCTCACATGGG
>NZ_JBSKHP010000033.1:0-71551 GCF_057128625.1 Pseudomonas imperatae
TTGCTTGGTCATCAGACACCTCTCTGTGGCGAGCATTCTCGCCTAAATGGGTGTCCGGTTTCATTAGACCACTACATGAGCCTGTCTGTGAAAGGCAGGTTCTCCACCACACCGCCTTCTGTCCGGATTTAGAGGCCCGACACTACGCTTAGACGGTGTACCTACAATAATCGTGCTGCGGGTTGCTCGAAGCCTCTTCGCGGACTGGCAGGAGGGCGATGCCAGCCGCAGGTCGTGGCTCGGCACTAGCTCTCATCGCACTTGATGTAAGCCCGGGCATAGTTGATTGATGCTGGAGTGATTGGCAATGCGCAACTTCACGGGTTGGGGCCAGGTTGGTCGCTCAGAGCACGCAGACTCTAGCATCCTAGGTATCGGTGGACCATTCGCCGAGGTCGGAGGATAGATCGATTGCTGTGGAGGTAATATTTATAGTTCGTTCACAAAACGTTCGCTGCATGGAGTTGGTATGTTCAAAGTATTCGGGGCGTCAGAGACGCCAGAGCGTTTTAGATTTACAACCTGGGTTTGTTATTGCATTGTGTTGTTGTTGATAGCTGCAGCAATATTAGCTCCTGGTTATGCAGCGTTCGGCGCATGGCTGCCGCAAGGTGAGGCACGCCCAATATGGGTACAACGGAGTGGGGCTGTTACCACGCTTTTTTCATTCATAGCGGCAGCAATGGTGGTTTTCACCAGTGGGCGGCTGCACACGCCTGGGTTTTGGGGAGACGCTACGCGAATTCCAATATTGATGGAATTCCGGGGGCGTTTTAAATTCGCCGAGACTTCGATTTTTGGCCTCAGCATCGTAGGTACGGCGCTTTGGGGATATGGTGATATTCTCTACGGATGGTTGCGAGGATAGGTGGCAGTCGCCATTACCGATGCCTAGTCGAAGTTTCTATATGTGGGACGATGGGGTGAGATCTTAGCTGACATCCATGTGTAATTGTTCGTGGGTTTCGGGATGTATTTGGTTAACTAGTTTTGAGAGTGGTGGGTGGGGATGTCCATATGTTTGGCAGTATCTGACGCGAACTGGGCTTTAACAAAAGATGTTTTTTCCATGGTAGGGACTATGGTTAGCGCTGCCGCCGTTACCATTGCCTATTACTTTGGGCGTCAAGGCATGAAAACTTGGAAGCGACAGCTAAAAGGAAGCTCAGATCACGAGTTGGCGCGTAAAGCATTGATTGAGCTTTTTAGATATCGTGAAGCCATTGAGCGAGCTCGTTCACCGGTTATGTTTGGTTTTGAAACTGAACTGACGGAGGACGAAGCCAAAGGGCTGGATTTTTCTAGGCGAAGTCATTTTGGTAAGCGGAAAGGTTATCAGAAAAGATTTAATCGAATTGCTGAAGCTCGAGAGCCCATCCATGGGACGCTGCTGGATAGCGAGGCAGTATGGGGCAAGCAGCTGACTGCTTTGTTTAAACCCCTATTTTCTCTCCAGCATGAATTCTATTCTTATGTTGAAAGCTACTTGATAGCCACGGATCCAGATTTTGATGATGACTATCGACGAGCTTATTCTGATATTGTAGATGGTCGAAGGGATGTTATGTATGATGCGCTGGACGAGCTGGGTGACGACTATCGTAAAGAATTTAATTCTGCGGTGGTGGTTATCGAGGATTATCTAAGGCCAAAGCTTATTTCTGGGTAGTAAGGTTTTGGACGAGTAATGCAAATGGTCTAAATGCTAACGTCTATCTCGGCGATATGATGGATTGAATGTACGTGGGGCGGCCCACCTCCTGGCGATCCTATACGTCCTTACCAAGGCGCAGCTGGGCAAAACATGTAATTCTTAGCAACGGCCGCGTAACAGCCAGCTCTGCGACGAGGGAAATGGTCCTTCAGTAGTTTGACCAATTCACGCAATCTGCAGGAACACTGGCGCCTATTGAGCCCTATCCAGGTCGTAATCACGAGGCAGATTTCGCGGGCAGAATCGGAAGATAAGCGCTTTCTGCCGGTTAATAAGCTAGCTGGGTGCTTATCCCCATGGCAACCGTTCGGGACTGCGCCCCATAGCGCACCGCCGACGCGGCCTTGCGGCCGCTGCTACAGGTATTTAGCTGCAGTAAAGGCGGTGATTGCCACGACTGCTGCTGTACTGATGATCCATTTGATTTGCGCGAAGAAGCCTTTGGCGATATCGGTTTTCAGCTTCGCCAAATCCGCCTTGCTAATCATCGTCTTTTCAATATTTTCAAGCGTGCTTTCCAGGCGTGAAAGTCGTTCATTGTCTGTCAACGTTGATTCATCCCAGCAGGTTTACGGCATTCAACCCAAGCTCCCCTGTAGGCAGAAGCCCGGCCAATCACTCCGGGCTCCGTTTCCTCTACCTCACCGACACCCGCTTGATCAGCGCATCAGTCAGCGCCTGCGCAGCTTCAATGTGGTGAATCGTCGACCACACGAGGCCACTCTGGGGAGTACCACCATCACACAGTTCATACGAAGATTCCCCGGCGCACTTGAGCAACACCGCAATTTGCACCAAGGCATCCTCAAAGGGAATGCCCGCGCGAACGGTGTAAAAAGGTATGTTGCTCTCGTCAGTTGTCCCAAACGGGGTTTCAGCGGTGGTGGGTAGGTCTGGAAGGACTTCAGCAGTCATTGCAGGATCTCTTGTAGGGGGCGGAATTGGCCCACTGTCGCTACCAAACGACTGGAGGCGGCTGTACGCAGTTTGGTAGACCGGACAAGAAGACAAACCGGCGCACACGAGTGTGCACTGCGCACAGCCACCGTAGGGAGGCGTGAGCGATCTTGTAGCCGGGCTACCAAACCCGGTCGCTGTTTTGCAGCGACTGGAGGAGGGTATTCCCGCAGCCAAGGGGCTACAACCTTACCCGAGCAAATCAGAATCGTCCTACCTGGAGTCCTACAGCATGTTGCAAAACGACACGATTTTCTGTTTGGAAGGTGCCAGGAATTAGCCGATTGGCTCTGGACAGCGCGGTCGATAAACTGCTTTGAATCAATGATGAATCCACCTGCTCGGTGAACTCGCGTCAGAAGCATCGGCGGTGCGGTCGGGTTTTCGTTACCCACAAAAAAGCCCCGAAACACAAGTGCCCGGGGCTCAGTGACGCAAAACGGACTAGGAAAAGCGTCGGATCCAAATTACTACGTCACGATCCGAGATGGTAGTGATCTTTTGTCCATGCTGGATGTGCGTACACGCAGGCACGGCGCGGATCACTTGGGCAACGCCTTGAGAATCGGCGCCAGATACTGTTGGATGATCCACCACCCACCGCCAAACACCGCCAGCGTTGCCACCATGGCGTAGATCGACAGTTGCCCCCTGGTCACCATGTTTTGCTCGATATGGTCCAGGCGAACTTCGATTTTTCCCAGCGACACCTTCACCTCAGTCATGCCGCTTTCAAGGGCTGGAATTCTGCCGTCGGGATCACTGTCTCGCCTGCAATGCATTCACGCCGCCTCCACCTGATCCACCATCACCAACGGCCGCGCCGTCACATCCTCCGGCAACGTATACATCGCCCCTGTCAGCGGATCGACAATCAGCATCCCGATCAACCCGCCCAACAACAGGTTCCCCCAATACCAGCCACTCACCGAGGGGGTCAACACATGCACGTCATCCGCCTGCCCCTCGCGGTGGAACACCACGGTGTAGGTTTCTTTCTGGAAGTAGCCGCGGCTGGATTTCAGTAGCACCTGGGAGGGTGTGGTACCTGTTTGCACGACGCGGTTGGCGCTGTCCTTGATGCTGAAGGTGGTGGTTTGCGGTACGGCGTACACGCCGACCTTTGATTCGCTGTCACCGAAGATGCTGGCGCACCCGCCCAAGGTAACCGACGCGGCGATCACTGCGATGGCCGCTACCCGTGTGAATTTCATGTCCTGCTCCGTTGATGAATCAATGCAGTTCCAGCCGTGATGAGCCGGCTTCATCAAGGCTGGAGGGCCGCTGGGAGAGGGCAGGTTAGGCGCGGTGGAAGCCGGCTACAAGGTGTCGGGAGAGAATCAGAAGCGTCCGACGGACGCTTCCTACAAGGCTCAGGAATGTTCCGACACGGCGGACACGCTGCCGTGATGGGGTGCCGCGGCGTGGTGGGTGGAGGCGTCGCCCAGCAGCGGGATTTCGTTGTGCTCGGCGTCGTACAGCTTGCCGCCGCTGAAGTAGTCGCCGTCGCGCAGGGCGGCGACGTCGCGGTACTGCAGGCTGCGCTCGGTGCCGGCGACGAACACCGATTGCTGGTCGGAGTTGCCTGCGGTGAAGTGGTTGTACGTCAGGTTGAGGACGATGGCCATGATCGCCGACGAGCTGATGCCGGAGTGGAAGATGGTGGCGAACCAGGTGGGGAAGTGGTCGTAGAAGTTGGGCGCGGCGATGGGGATCATGCCGAAGCCGATGGAGGTGGCGACGATGATCAGGTTCATGTTGTTGCGGTAGTTGACCTTCGACAGGGTGCGGATGCCGCTGGCGGCCACGGTGCCGAACAGCACGATGCCGGCGCCGCCGAGCACCGAGGTGGGCACGGCGGCGATGATCCGGCCCATGATGGGCAGTAGGCCGAGGATCACCAGGAATACACCGCCGGTGGCCACGACGTAGCGGCTTTTAACCCCGGTGACGGCCACCAGGCCGACGTTCTGGGCGAAGGCGCTTTGGGTGAACGAGCCGAAGATCGGTGCCAGCAGGCTGGACAGCATGTCGGCGCGCAGGCCGTTGCCCAGGCGCTTGGCGTCGACCTTGGTGTTGATGATTTCGCCCACGGCGAGGATGTCGGCGGAGGTTTCCACCAGGGTCACCATGATGACGATGCACATGGAGATGATCGCCGCCAGGTGAAAGGTCGGCAGGCCGAAGTGGAAAGGGCTGGGCAGGCCGAAGATCGGGCCCTGGCTGACGTCGGAAAAGTCCGCCATGCCCAGCAGGCTGGCGATCACCGTGCCGATGACCATGGCCAGCAGTATCGACAGGCGCGAGATGGTGGCGCTGCCGACCTTGCTCAGGCACAGCACCAGCACCAGGGTCATGGCGGCGAGGCCGATGTTGGCCATGCTGCCGAAGTTTTCCGCGCGGCTGTTGCCGCCCATGGCCCAGCGCGCCGCCACCGGCATCAGGGTCAGGCCGATGGTGGTGATGACGATACCGGTGACCAGTGGCGGGAAGAAGCGGGTGATGCGCGAGAACACCGGGGTGATCAGCAGGCCGATCAAGGAGGCCGCCATCACCGCGCCGAGAATCGAGGCCACGCCACCGCCTTCCTGGCTGCCAACGATGGCCACCATGGTGGCCACGCCGGAGAACGACACGCCCTGCACCAGCGGCAGCTGGCAGCCGAAGAAGGGGATGCCCAGGGTTTGCAGCAGCGTGGCCAGGCCGCCGGCGAACAGCGAGGCGGCCACCAGCAGGCCGATCTCCGCCGGCGACAGGCCGGCGGCCTGGCCGATGATCAACGGCACGGCAACGATGCCGCCATACATGGTCAACACGTGTTGCAGGCCATACGCCGCGTTGGCGAACGGGCCGAGGTTCTCATCTTCAGGACGCACAGCGGCAGGCGGGGACTCGATCATCATGGTGGTTCCCTGGTTTTTGTTGTTTTTATACTGTATTCAATGTTTCGTCATTGTGTCCATAAAATTGTATACAATATTTGGGTCGGTCGATGGCTGGCACGATTCATTCCTTGCAGGCATCGATGCGTGAAAATTCGCAAATGGATTCGAACTATCACCGGCGGCAATACTCAGGACAAACAATAAGCCGGAGAAATGCCCATGCCCTTCAGCAAGCCCCTGCTATTTGCCCTCGCCCTGACCTGCCCGTGGTTGGCGACTGCCGCCGACGCGCTGCCACCCACGCTGCCCACCCAGCAGGACAGCCGCCTGATCGAGGTGGCGACCTCGCCGCATATCTGGAACGGCGCGGCGGTGACCGCCGATGGCCGCACCTTTGTGTCGCTGACCCAGTCCGAAGGCCCTGGCATGTCGTTGGCCGAGATCGGCAAGGACGGCCAACTACAGCCTTTCCCCGATGCCCAGTGGAACCGCTGGAACGCGGCCGAGCCGGGCAAGCATTTTCTCCACGTCAACGCCCTGCGCGTGGGGCCCGATGGCAAGCTGTGGGCCGTGGACGCCGGCAACACCGGCATCAACACCGGCGCCCATGCGGTGCCGGGCGCCGGCAAGCTGGTGCGCATCGACCTTGCCACCAACCAGGTTGACAAGGTGTACAGCTTCGACAGCGCCATCCAGAAGGACAACAGCTATTTCGATGACGTGCGCTTCCGCTCGCGCTTGGCCTACCTGACCGACCCCGGTGCCGAGCGCCTGGTGGTGCTGGACCTGGACAGCGGCAAGGCGCGTACGCTACTGGAGGGCCACGCCTGGTCCGTCGACCATCTGCCGATGTATGCCGATGGCCAGAAGCTGTTCATTCCCAACGGTCAGGAGAAGCGGGTAGGGCTGGACCAGCTCGAGGTCTCTCCGGACGGCCAGTACCTGTACTACCAGGCCATTCCGGGGCCGCTGGCGCGCATCGCCACCCAATACCTGGATGATCCGAAAATCCCCGCCAAGACTGTCGAGGCCCATGCCGAGCACTGGCTGGACACGTGGAGCACCGGGGGCACGGCCATCGACGCGGCGGGAAACATCTACGCTTCGGACGTGAACACCCGCAGCGTCAAGCGCATCGCCCCGGACAAGACCGTGACCACGGTGGTGGCCGACCCGCGCCTGGTGTGGGTGGATGCGTTATGGATTCAGGACGGCTACCTGTACCTGCCGGCCGCGCAGATCAACCGTACCCCGGCCACCACCGGCGGCAAGCCGTCGACGGTGGAATACCCGGTGCACCTGTACAAGATCCGCATCGACGCCCAGCCGTCACCGCTTGATCACGCCTGACCTGTGGGAGCTGGCTTGCCAGCGAGTTTTTGCGCTCGAAAAGCTCGCCGGCAAGCCGGCTCCCACACGGTAGCGCCTGTGCTCAAGGCTCCAGCCCGATCCCGCGCAATATCACCGTGGTAATGGTCTGCACCGCCTCGGCAAACTGCGCATCCGACAGCGGCTGGTGGCCGTTGAGCGCGGCCACCTGGTGGTCGAAGTCGGCGTAGTGCTGGGTGGACGCCCAGATCATGTACAGCAGCGCCGAGGGGCTCACCGGGCGGATGCGTTTTTCCTCGACCCACTGGCGAATCTTGGCTTCCTTGAGCTTGGCGTCGATGGCCAGGTGTTCGTCGAGCTTGTCCCGGAAGATCGGCGCGCCGTGCATCATCTCGTTGGTCCACAGCTTCGAACCGTACGGGCGCAGGCGCGAGTGGGTCATCTTTTCCAGGATGTAGCTGGTGAGCACCACGCGCGGGTCGTCGAAGTGCTCGAAGCAGGCGCCTTCCTGCTGCCAGCTGCCCAGCAGGTTGATCAGCACCTCGCGGTACAGGTCTTCCTTGGTGGAGAAGTAATAGTTGAGGTTGGTGCGCGGCAGGTCGGCTTCCTGGGCGATGTCGGCCATGGCGGTGCCGGCATAGCCTTTTTGCGCGAAGACCTTTTCAGCAGCGAGGAGGATTTTCTCGACGTTTTTTTGGCGAATCTTGATTTTCGGGTTGGTCATCGCTTGCCTGATTGAAAACGCGGTGGTTTTTTATTCTAGCGGGTAATACACCGCGCCGCGTAGCCGCTGCCGCAGGCTGCGCTGGCCATTGCGTACGCTGAAAATGCTCAGTGCACACGAGGGCCAGCGCAGCCTGGCGGCAGCGGCTACGGGAAGGTGAACTCAGCGGATACGCTGGATGCGCGGCGGGGCCTCGGCACCGGCGGGGGTGCCGGCGCGGTCCTGGGCTTGCAGGTAGGCGATCAGCGCGTCCAGGTCGTTGAGGCCGGTGTCCAGGCGTTTTTCGGCGTGGGCCAGCACGCTGAAGTTGTCGCCGCCCTCGGCCATGAACGAGTTCACGGTGACGCGGTAGGCCTGGCTGGCCTGCACCGGCTGGCCGTCCACGGTCAGGCTGCCGGGCACCACGCGCTGGCCAGCGGGGCGGGTGGCATCCCAGCGGTAGCGCAGGGTAGCGGAGGGCTGCAGCGGCCGGAAGGCCTTGTCGCCGTCCTGCCATTGCTGTTCCAGCAGGGCCTGCAGCTGCGTGCCGGTGAGGGTGAGCACGTTCAGGGTGTTGTTGAACGGCTGCGCGCTGGCCACCTGGCCGAAGTTCAGCGCGCTCTGCCCAGGCTCCAGGATCAGGTCGCTGCGCATGCCGCCGGGGTTGGTGAACGCCACCTGCGCGCCAAGGCCGCGGGTGGCGGCCAGTTGGCCGTCGGCGATCACGTCGCCCAGGCTGGATTCACCGGCCGGGCTCAGGTTACGCGTCAGCTCGTTACCGGCGATACGCGCCACCGGTTTGCCCAGCAGCGCCTGGCTGCGTTGCTCGACGCGGGCTTCCAGCGCGGCGATTTCCGGCGTGGCGGTGTAGCGCTTGGGGTCGACGACGATGTTGCGCGCGCTGGCATTGAGCAGCTGGTGCTTGTCGGGGT
The DNA here is from genome assembly GCF_057128625.1 of Pseudomonas imperatae. Taxonomy (NCBI): domain Bacteria; kingdom Pseudomonadati; phylum Pseudomonadota; class Gammaproteobacteria; order Pseudomonadales; family Pseudomonadaceae; genus Pseudomonas; species Pseudomonas imperatae. The sequence continues at coordinate 8,521 of NZ_JBSKHP010000033.1, forward strand.
CGATGGTCAGGGTCAGGTAGGTCAGCAGGCGGCCGTAGGAGGCGCCCTGGGTCACCAGCTTGTCGCCCACCCGGCACAGGTAGCCCTGGTGGGTGTGGGCGGTCAGCACCACCTTGATCTCCGGGGCCAGGCGCTTGGCCACCTCGACGATGTCGCCCTGCAGGTGGCTGCAGTCGGCCTGGTCGAAGTGTTCGGACGTCTCGCCGCCCTGGTGGATCACCGCCACCACCGCGTCCACGCCCTGCTGGTGCAGGGCCGGCAGCTGCGCGTTGATGGCGTCGGCTTCATCCACGGTGCCCAGGCCTTGCATGCCCTTGGCGGTGACCACCGAGGCCACGTCGCGCAGCACCGCGCCGACGAAGGCGACCTTCACGCCGTTCACCTGCTCGATCTGATACGGCGCGAACAGCGGCTTGCCGCTGGCCTGGTCGATCAGGTTGGCGGCGATGTAGGGGAAGCGCGCGCCACGGTAGGCCTTGTCGAACTGGCAGGCCTTGTCCGGGCGCGGAGAGTCACAGCCGCCGTGCACCTGGCGCAGCAGCTCGGCGCTGCCCTGGTCCAGTTCATGGTTGCCCACCACGCTGAGGTCCAGGCCCAGCAGGTTGAGGGCGTCCAGGGTCGGCTCGTCGGCCCACATCGACGAAATCGGCGGGCTGCCGCCGATCATGTCGCCACCGCCAATCAGCAGCAGGTGCGGGTCTTGCTGGCGCAACTGGGCAACCACGCCGCTGAGGGCGTTGATGCCGCCGGCCTTCATCGTCACCTTGCCGCCCGGCGCGCTGGGCATGGGGTAGCTCAGGGGCGTGGGCAGCAGGTTGCCGTGGAAGTCATTGACCGCGGCGATGTTGACCGTGACCGGCTTGGTCGGGCTGGCGGCCTGGGTGCAGGCGCCCAGCAGCAGTGCGGCGGCCAGCAGGCTGGCGCGGCGCGGGGCGAACGGTAGGGCGGGCATGGGCACTCCTTGTCCAGGTCAGGCGGTACGGTGCTGGGTGGCGGCAGCGGCGCTGGTGTCGGTGCTGGGCGCGTAGCGGGTGCCCAGGCCTGCGCGCAACAGTAGCATTTTCAGGTGGTCGGCGATCTGCTCCTGGCGGTCCTGCAGGTGGCTGTTGAACACCAGGCCCACCAGCGCGATGGAGATGCCCAGGGCAGTGGCGTACAGCGCGGTGCCGATGCCGCGCGACACTTCGCCCGGGTCCGACACGCCGGCCTCGGCCAGCGCCTTGAAGGTGTCGATGATGCCCATGATGGTCCCCAGCAGGCCCAGCAGCGGCGCGCCGGCCACTACCGCTTCCAGAATCCACAGGCTGCGCGAGAGCTTGCCGCGCAGTTCGATGTAGATGGCCTGGCCCAGGTCTTCCAGCTCCTGGTGCGAATGCAGGTGGCGGCGGCCTTCATACAGTTGCTCCAGCAGCTGCAAGGGCAGGCTGTCGCGGCCGGTCAGCTCGGCCGGCAGGTCGGCGACGGCGCGCACGCGCGGGTTCAGCGCCGGCACCAGTTTGCGCGCGCGGCCCAGGGAGTAGCTGAAGAAAATGCAGCGTTCCACCACCACGAAGGCGGCCAGGGCGGCGGCGCCGTACATCACATAGAACGTCAGGTCGTGCAGCAGGTTCATGTTCATCGATACGCATCCTTATCTAAATGGCCGGCGCCCGGGCGCCGGCCGCGGGGGTCAGAAGCCGACTTCCAGGGACACCATGGCGGTGCGCTCTTCGCCGACGTTGTAGTACGGCGTGCTGGCGCTCAGGCCGTTGTGGGCCTGGGCGTTGAAGGCCACGGTGCTGGCCGAGGCCAGGTAGTGCTTGTCGAACACGTTCAGCACCGAGAAGCGCAGGGTGGCCGACTTGACCACTTTCTTGTCCACGGGCAGGTACACGCCGGCGTTGAGGTCGAACACGGTGCGGCCGCTGATCTTCTGGTCGTCGGTCAGGTCGCCGTAGTAGCTGCCTACGTACTTGCCGGCGACGTTGCCGTAGTAGTGCTTGTCGTCGTAGCCGATGCTGGCGTTGAACATGTTCTTCGGCACGTTCGCCAGCTGCTTGCCGGTGGTGGGCAGGTCGACGCCCTTGTACGTCACGTCGTCCTTCTGGGTTGAGTCGGTGTAGGTGTACGAGGTGTAGTAGTTGAAGTTGTGCGGCAGCAGGCCGCTCCACTCCAGCTCCAGGCCCTGGTTGACCACGGTGCCGACGTTGAGCATCTCGTATTCGCCGTCGGCGTTGGTGGTGGACACCTCGCGGTCCTTGTAGGCGATGTGGAACAAGGTGGCGCTCAGGGCGGTGTCCTTGGTGGTGTAGCGCCAGCCCAGCTCCTGGTTCCAGCTCAGCTCGGGGGCCAGGTACATGGAGTCGGCGGTGTCGTAGAGCACGTAGTTGGGCGGCGTGCGCATGTTGCGGGTGATGTTGTAGAACGCCTGGTTGCGATCGTTGATCTGGTAGCGAAGGCTGAAGTTGGGCAGGAACTCGTGGTAGGTGCGGTCACGTTTTTCCGGCACGTCGGTGAGGCTGGCCATCAGGTTGCCCTTGCGCTCCACGTACTGGTAGGCCAGGCCGCCGGTCACGGTCCAGTCCGGCGCCAGCGACCAGGTGTCCTGGGCCCACAGCTTCTGCGCCGGGGTTTCGGTGTAGTAGTGGCGGCCCTGCACGGTGACGCCGTTGTTGTCGGTCACCTGGTTGGCGCCGTTGTAGTCAGCCCACACGCTGGACGGCGTGCCGTCGGCATTGATGCTGATGAACGGCTGGGTCTGGCGTTGGCGGGCCAGTTCGTACCAGTAGCCGAAGTCGACGCTGTGCTCGTCGTTGATGTCCCACTTGAGCTTGCTGGTCACGCCCGAGCGCCAGGTCTCGGTCCACGACGGCCGGTAGTAGGTGTTGGAGGCCAGGCCCGCGAGGTTGTAGTTGCCGGCGGTGGACGAGGTGCTCGACAGGGTCGAGGCGCTGCCCGAGAAACTGCCGCCCGCGCCCCAGGAGTAATACGGCGCCACCGACAGCGAGAGGTTGTCGCGCAGCTGGAAGCGTTGGGTCAGCGAGGCGTTGAAGTTCTCGAAGTTGTTGCGGTTGAGTTTGTAGTAGCTCGACAGCTTGCCGTTCTTGTACACCGGCGAGGTCGGGTAGTCGGCCCGTGGGTCGGCCTCGAACTGGGCCTTGCTCAGGGTGTTGTAGTTGTAGCCTTCCTGGCGGTTGTACTTGACGATCAGGTTGGTGGAGTTGCCGCTGCCGTCGTCGAACAGGGTGTTCCATTCCACCTTGTCTGCGCGCACGCCGCCACCGCCGCGCCACTTGTCACCCTCGGTGTGCGAGGCCGACACCCAGGTGCGGAAGCCGTTGAGGTCGCCGGTGTTGAGCCGCGCAAAACTCTTGCGCAGGTTGTTGGTGCCCACCGACTGCTTGACGAACACGCCGAAGTCTTTCTCCGGGCGCAGGGTCACCAGGCCAATGTTGCCGCCGCTGGAGCCGATGTGCGGGCCATCGGCCTCGGATGAACCCTGGGTGGCGAACACTTCGCCGATGTTTTCCGGGTCGCCCAGCAGGTTGGGGTAGATGGCGTAGCTGCCCGAGTCGTTGATCGGGATGCCGTCGGCGGAGATACCGATCTGGTCGGCGTTCATCCCGCGCATGGTCAGGCTGGTCCCCACCAGGCCCGTGGCGTCAGTGCTGGAAACGTTGATGCCGGGGGTGTACTTGAGCTTGTCCAGGGCGTTGGCGGTGCTGGACATCTGGTCCATGGCTTCCTTGGTCACGGTGGAACGCGCCTTGGCGCTGTCCTCCTGCACCATGTGGCCGCCACCCAGGCTTTGCCCGGTCACGGTCACGTCACCAATGTTCATCGAGTCGTCCGCCAGGGCGGCGAGCGTCCAGCCGCCAGCCCCCACGGCCAGTAGCGTCATGAATAACTGATTGAGTTTCAAGGTGTTCCCCTAAGGAGGTCAGTGTTGCAGTCGAGGTTTTTTTAGTTGTCCAGGTTGTAAACAAGCGTTGCGCTGAAGCGGTATTTGTCCTTGCCCGAGAACGCCGTGTCCGGGAACGGCACCACCTGTTCCAGGCGGCGCAGGCTGGTTTGCGCGGCGCGGTTGAGCAGCATGTTGGTGGCGCGTTTCTCGATGCCCGAGTCCAGCACCTTGCCGCTGCGGTCCACCTCCAGCCACACCACCACATTGCCCTGGGGGCGCTGCAGCGACGCTTCGCGGCCGGTGGGGTATTGCTTGTACTTTTCCAGCTCGGCCAGCAGCCGGGCGATGTAGCGGTTCTCCGCGTCCGCAGGGTTGGGCGGCGGCGGTGGCGAGGCGGGCCGGGCGGCGACCACCGGGGCCACCGGCGCAGGCGCTGCGGCGGGGGTGGGCGGGGTAGGCGTTGCCGGCGCCGGTTTCGCCGGCGCCACCTTGGCCACCTGCGGACGAGGCTTGGGTGGCTGCGGTTTCACCACCGGCGGCTTGGGCTTGGGCGGTGGCGCCTGTTCGATGGCCTCGGGCGCTTCTTCCTCCGGCGGTGGTGGCGGCTCGGCCTGCGCCACGGGCTCGGGTGGCGGTGGCGGCGCCTCGGGTTCAACCAGCGCCACCTCCACGGTGCTGTCGTCATACTTGGGGGTGATCTTCAGCTCGCTGTGCAACGCGCTGTGGATCGCCGCCGCCAGCAGGCACAGGGCTGGCAGGCAGGCCAGGGCCTTGCGCGACTTGAATAGCATCCACATGGCTCAGTGCTTCCGGGTAGCGATGGACACGGAGGCGAAGCCGTTGCTTTTCAGCAGGTCCATCACCGCCACCAGCCGGGCCACTTCCACGCCCTGGTCGCTGTTGAGGATGATCACCAGCTTGTCGCTGGACTGCTGCAGTGGCTTGAGCTGGCTGACCAGGGCCTCTTCGCCGATGTCCTTGCCGTCCAGTTGCAGGCGCTGGTCCAGGCCCAGGGTGATGATCGCCTTGTTCTGCGGCTTGAGTTGCTGGGCGTGGCTGGCGCCGGGCAGCTGGGTCTTGATGCCCAGCGCCGGGATCACGTTGAGGCTGATCAGCACGAAGAACACCAGCAGGAACATCATCACGTCGATCATCGGCACGATTTCGATGTGCAGGCGTTTTTTCTTTGGTTCTTCCCAGGTACGCATGGCTCTACACCCTTTTCACAGTGGTCCTTTGAAACCTGGGCAGTCGCTCAGGTTCTGTGGTGGCGCGGCGTCTGGGCAGGGGTTGTTTAGAACCTGACGCCAGCGGCAGGATGCAAGATAGGGAGGGGATGTTTAAGTTTCATTGCAGCGTGAACGATTTTTTCACGAAATATTTTGAAAACACGATGGATGCAGACTGTTGTGCATTGGCTGCTTGATCGGCGTTTATTGTGGTTTTATGGGACGATGGTGCGCTTTTTGGCGGGGTTGCTGGGAAGTTGGTCGCGGGTGTCAGGATGGGTGAACCGTTTCTGCTTCGTTGGGTGCCTGATGTACTGCGGGGGCGGGACGCGGCCTGTGGCCGCTGCTACGGGGGCGGTGTTGCTGGGCTTCTGCCGGGCATTTCGATGCCGTGCTGGTGCACCCTGCGGTACAGGGTGGCGCGGGAGATGCCGAGGGCCTGGGCCGCGGGGGCCGGCTTCCAGCGGTGGCGCACCAGAGCGTCGAGCAGGGCCTGGCGTTCCGGGCAGCCGGCGGGCTCGTCCGGCGCGGCAGCCCTGGCGTCGCCTTGCAGGCCGTCGGGCAAATGCGCCAGCTGGATCACCGCGCCGTCGCACACCGCGCAGGCGTAGCGCAGCACATGCCGCAGCTGGCGCACGTTGCCCGGCCAGCGGTAGCCCAGCAGCAGTTCCAGCGCTGCGTCGCTGAGCTGCAGCGGGGCGTCGCCGCCTGCGGCCTCTTCCTTGAGCAGGCGGTTGATCAGCGTCAGCCGGTCGCTGCGCTCGCGCAGCGGTGGCAGCTGGAAGCGCGCGCCACCGAGGCGGAAATACAGGTCCTCGCGGAACGCGCCGGCTGCCACCATGGCCTCCAGGTCGCGGTGGCTGGCACAAATTACCTGGATGTCCACGGCCTGGCGCCGCGCCGCGCCCAGGGGCGCCACTTCGCCTTCGGCCAGCACCCGCAACAGGCGCGTTTGCAGGGCCAGGGGCATGTCGCCGATCTCGTCGAGGAACAGCGTGCCGCCGTCGGCCTGTTGCAGCAGGCCCTGCATGCCCTTGCTGGAGGCGCCGGTGAAGGCGCCGGCGCTGTAGCCGAACAGCTCGCTCTCGATCAGGCTTTCCGGAATGGCCGCGCAGTTCAGCGCCACGAACGGCCGCGCCCGGCGCTGGCTGGCCTGGTGCAACTGGCGGGCGAACACCTCCTTGCCCGAGCCGGTCTCGCCCTGGATCAGCACCGGCAGGTTGCGGTCCTTCACCCGCACGGCCAAGCGCAGGCTTTCCTCGATGCGCGGGTCCAGTTCGGCGGGCGCCAGGGCAGGGCGGCGGGCAGGCGTGGCGGCGCGGCGCGGACCGCTGAGGCGGCCGTGCAGGTCATGCAGCTGGCACAGCGCCTGGTCGCGGGCGCCGTGCAGCAGGTCCTGGTCGAACACCTGGCTGATGTGCCCCGGCACCTCGCCGTGGCGTTGCAACAGGTAGTGACGGGCCGCCGGGTTCAGCGCCTGCAGGCAACCGTCGTCGTCCCAGGCGAACAGGTAGTCGGGCTGGCTGTCGACGTAGCCGGGGCTGCGGTGGGCGCGCAGCACCCAGTAGCCCTGGGCGCTGTTCATGAAAAATGCCTGTTCGATCTCGCGGGCGCTCTGCACCACCATCTGCCGGATCAGGTGCTGGGAACGGCGCTCGTCGGGAGAGCGCACGGCCGACACGTCCAGCACCCCCAGCAGTTGGCCTTGTGGGTCGAACACCGGGGCGGCGGAGCAGGTCAGGCCGATGAAGGCGGCGCGAAAATGGTCGCGCTTGTGCACCGTCACCGGCGCGCCGCTGGTGAGCACGGCGGCCACCCCGCAGGTGCCTTCCTCGCCCTCCGACCAGCAGGTGCCCAGGTACAGCCCGGCCTTGCGGCAGTCGTTGCGGATGGCGCTTTCCACCCGGTAGTCGATGGTCTGGCCCTGGGCGTCGGTCAGCAGCACGCAATAGTCGGCGTCGCGCACCCGGCCATGCAGGCGCGCCACTTCTTCGCTGGCGATGCGCAGGAACAGCTCGGCGCGCTCGCGGCATTCGCGCAGCACGTTGTGCGACAGGATGCGCGGCCCCTGCAGGGAGCCGGGGTCCAGATGGTGCTGGTCCATCGAACGCCGCCACGAGTCCAGGATCAGGTCGGGCACGGGCAGCTGCGGCAGGTGCGCGGCGTGCTTGAGCACGCGGCTGACGCACTCCACGTGCGCCTTCGAATGTGCGGAAAGCATCAGGGCCTCCGGGTAGAGCTTCTTGTAGTTGTTTGGGCATTAAGCCCCTATCCGCAGGCGTCGACAAGGGGCAGGCCGCCGGCGCAGGCGGTGAGACGCCACGTCTCAGCGTCTCCCCGGGGCACCGTGCAGGTTGCGACCGCGCGTCTCAAACGGGCCGTTGAATAGTAGCTTGCCAAGCAGGCGCAGAGGCCCTGGAACGGGCATTTCAGCCATGCAGCCGACACCTGGCACCGGCCTTGCTCTGGCCTTGGCAAACCACAATAACAACGAGGTCACCCATGAGCCGTCGGCCCCTGACCGTAGGCATCATCGCCAACCCTGCCTCGGGCCGCGACGTGCGCCGCCTGACGGCCAACGCCGGGCTGTTCTCCAGCACCGACAAGGTCTCGGTGATCCAGCGCCTGCTGGCCGCCTTCGGGGCCACCGGCATCGAGCGGGTGCTGATGCCCACCGACATGACCGGCATCGCCGCCGCCGTGCAGAAAAATAGCCACGGCCGCCAGGCCCGTGAAGGCCACTGGCCGACCCTGGAGTTCCTCGACCGGCCCCTGCGCCAGAGCGTCGACGACACCCGCCAGGCCGCGCGCTGGATGGCCGGGCGCGAAGTCGCGTTGGTCGCCGTGCTGGGCGGCGACGGCACCCACAAGGCGGTGGCCGCCGAGGTCGGCGACATCCCGCTGCTGGCGCTGTCCACTGGCACCAACAACGCCTTCCCCGAACTGCGCGAAGCCACCAGCGCCGGCCTGGCGGGTGGCCTGTTCGCCAGCGGTCGGGTGCCAGCCGCCGTGGCTTTGCGGCGCAACAAGCGCCTGCTGGTGCGCGAACCGGCGCGCGGCCTGTGCGAGACCGCACTGGTGGACGTGGCCGTGTCGGGCCTGCCGTTCATCGGTGCCCGCGCCATCAGCCGCGCCGAAGACCTTGCCGAGGTCTTCGTCACCTTCGCCGAGCCCCAGGCCATTGGCCTTTCGGCGCTGTGCGGGCTGTGGCTGCCGGTCAGCCGCCAGGCCGCCCACGGCGCCTGGATGCGCCTGGGCGCGCAGGCGGCCGAGACGCTGCTGGCGCCCCTGGCCCCCGGCCTGCTGCAGGGCTGCGGGGTGCTGGAGGCCGGCTACCTGCAACCCGGGGTGCCGCAGCCGCTGTGCCTGGCCAGCGGCACCCTGGCCCTGGACGGCGAACGCGAAATCGAATTCAACGCCCACGACCGGCCCACGGTCACCCTCGATGCCGGCGGCCCGCTGAGCATCGACGTCCCCGCGGTCCTGGCCTGCGCGGCGCGGCAGCGCCTGCTGGCCATCGACCGCAGCCACCCGCTGAACCTCACGCACCCAGACACCCTTGGAGAATAAAAAATGTCGACACCGCTGAGCGCTGACCAACTGCTGCACGCCTACCGGGTGATGCGCACCATCCGCGTGTTCGAAGAACGCCTGCACGTGGAGTTCGCCACCGGCGAAATCCCCGGCTTCGTGCACCTGTACGCCGGCGAAGAAGCCTCTGCTGCTGGCGTCATGGCCCACCTGGGCGACACCGACTTCATCGCCTCCACCCACCGCGGCCACGGTCACTGCATCGCCAAGGGCGTGGAGGTGTACGGCATGATGGCCGAGATCTACGGCAAGAAGACCGGGGTGTGCCAGGGCAAGGGCGGCTCCATGCACATCGCCGACATGGAGAAAGGCATGCTCGGCGCCAACGGCATCGTCGGTGCTGGCGCCCCCTTGGCCGTGGGCGCGGCCCTGGCGGCCAAGCTCAAGGGCACCGACGGCGTCGGCGTGGCCTTCTTCGGCGACGGCGGCTCCAACGAAGGCGCGGTGTTCGAGGCCATGAACATGGCCTCGGTGTGGAACCTGCCGTGCATTTTCGTCGCCGAGAACAACGGCTACGCCGAGGCCACCGCGTCGAACTGGTCGGTGGCCTGCGACCACATCGCCGACCGCGCTGCCGGCTTCGGCATGCCCGGCGTCACCGTCGACGGCTTCGATTTCTTCGCCGTGCACGAAGCCGCCGGCGCCGCCATCGAGCGTGCCCGCGCCGGCGAAGGGCCGTCGCTGATCGAGGTCAAGCTGACCCGCTACTACGGTCATTTCGAGGGCGACGCCCAGACCTATCGCGCGCCCGACGAGGTGAAAAACTTCCGTGAACGCAGCGACTGCCTGATGCAGTTCCGCGAGCGCACCACCCGCGCCGGCCAGTTGCAGGCCAGCCAGTTGGAGCAGATCGACCGCGAGGTCGACCAACTGATCGACAACGCCGTGCGCAAGGCCAAGGCCGATCCCAAGCCAACCGCCGCCGACCTGTTGACCGACGTCTACGTCGCCTACCCCTAAGAACAAGAGAGATCACCATCATGGCGAGAAAAATCAGTTACCAGCAGGCCATCAACGAAGCCCTGGCCCAGGAAATGCGCCGCGACCCCAGCGTGTTCATCATGGGCGAAGACGTCGCCGGCGGCGCCGGTGCGCCGGGTGCCAACGACGCCTGGGGCGGCGTGCTCGGCGTTACCAAGGGCCTGTACGACCAGTTCCCCGGTCGGGTGCTGGACACGCCGCTGTCGGAAATCGGCTACGTCGGCGCGGCGGTCGGTGCGGCGACCTGCGGCGTGCGCCCGGTGTGCGAATTGATGTTCGTCGACTTCGCCGGCTGCTGCCTGGACCAGCTGCTGAACCAGGCCGCCAAGTTCCGCTACATGTTCGGCGGCAAGGCCAGCACGCCGCTGGTGATCCGCACCATGGTCGGCGCCGGCCTGCGCGCGGCGGCCCAGCACTCGCAGATGCTCACCTCGCTGTGGACCCACATCCCCGGCCTGAAAGTGGTGTGCCCCTCGTCGCCCTACGAGGCCAAGGGCCTGCTGATACAGGCGATCCGCGACAACGACCCGGTGATCTTCTGCGAGCACAAGTTGCTCTACAGCCTGCAGGGCGACGTGCCCGAAGAGCTGTACACCATCCCCTTCGGCGAGGCCAATTTCCTGCGCGACGGCAAGGACGTCACCCTGGTGTCCTACGGCCGCACGGTGAACACCGCGCTGGACGCGGCGCGCAGCCTGGCCGGGCGCGGCATCGACTGCGAGGTGCTCGACCTGCGCACCACCAGCCCGCTGGACGAGGACAGCATTCTCGAAAGCGTGGCAAAGACCGGACGGCTGGTGGTGATCGACGAGGCCAACCCGCGCTGCTCGGTGGCCACCGACATCGCCGCGCTGGTGGCGCAGCAAGCTTTCGGCGCGCTGAAGGCACCGATTGAAATGGTCACCGCGCCGCACACCCCCGTGCCGTTCTCCGATGCCCTGGAAGACCTGTACATTCCCGACGCGGCGAAGATCGAGACCGCCGTGCTCAAGCTGATCGAGTGGAGCAAGCGTTGATGACCCAGATCCATACCCTGACCATGCCCAAGTGGGGCCTGTCGATGACCGAGGGCCGGGTGGACGCCTGGCTCAAGGAGGAGGGCCAGCCGATCAGCAAGGGCGACGAGGTGCTGGACGTGGAGACCGACAAGATCTCCAGCAGCGTCGAGGCGCCGTTCGCCGGCGTGCTGCGCCGCTGCATCGCCCGCCAGGACGAAACCCTGGCCGTGGGCGCGCTGCTGGCCATCGTCGTCGACGGCGAGGCCAGCGACGCCGAGATCGACGCGGTGATCGCACAGTTCCAGGCCAGCTTCGTGCCCGGCGCCGGCGGCGACGAAGACAGCGGCCCGGCGCCGCGGAAGGTCGAGCTCGATGGCCGAATAATTCGCTATTTCGAGCGCGGCGAGGGCGGCGTGCCGCTGGTGCTGGTGCACGGCTTTGGCGGCGACCTCAACAACTGGCTGTTCAACCACGAGGCGCTGGCGGCGGGGCGCCGGGTGATAGCCCTGGACCTGCCGGGCCACGGCGAGTCCGGCAAGCAACTGGCCGGTGGCGGCCTGGACGAGTTGAGCGCGGCGCTGCTGGCCTTGCTCGACCACCTGGCCATCCCGGCCGCGCACCTGGTGGGCCACTCCATGGGCGGCGCCGTGGCCCTGAATACCGCGCGCCTGGCGCCCCAACGGGTGCGCTCGCTGGCGCTGATCGGCAGCGCCGGGCTGGGCGCCGAAATCAACGGCAGCTACCTGCAAGGCTTCGTCGACGCCAGCAACCGCAATGCCCTCAAGCCGCAGCTGGTGCAACTGTTCGCCAACGCCGAACTGGTGAACCGGCAGATGCTTGAAGACATGCTCAAGTACAAGCGCCTGGAAGGCGTGGAGGCAGCCTTGCGCAGCCTGCTCGGCCAGCTGTTCGCCGGCGGCCGCCAGGGCCATGACTTGCGTGCGGTGCTGCAGGAGGGCGAGGTGCCGGCGCTGGTGATCTGGGGCAGTGACGACGCGATCATCCCGGCGGCCCACGCCGAGGGCCTGAAGGCGCAGGTAGAGGTGTTGCCAGGGCAGGGGCACATGGTGCAGATGGAGGCGGCCGAGCAGGTCAACCGCTTGATCGAGGGGTTTGTCGGGCGTTCATGAGCCCGCGCGGCCGGTGCCCTGTAGCACCGGCCGCGAGGCCGGGGCCGCGCGCGAACTCAGGCCAGCAGGCCGCTGCTCACCGCCACAATCAGGAACACCCCCAACACCGCCCGGTAGATGATGAACGGCCAGGTGCTGAAGCGCTCCAGGAACTTCATCAACCCCCAGATGGCAAAGAACGCCGAGATGCTGGCAATCACCAGCCCGAACACCAGGTGCCCCCAGGCTTCGGTGCCAATGCCCGCATGCAGCAGCACCCACAATTCCTTCAACCCCGCCAGGGCAATGGCCGGCAGGCCCAGCAGGAACGAAAAGCGCGCAGCTTCCTCACGCTTGAAGTTGAGAAACAAGGCCGCAGTCAAGGTCGAGCCCGAGCGCGAAACCCCCGGAATTAACGCGCCCACCTGGGCCAGGCCAACGATCAGGGCGTCGCGCAGGCGCATCTGGTCCATGTCGCGGCGGTGCCGGCAGCTCAATTCGGCGCCGGCCAGCAGCACCGCCATCACCAGGCACGACACGCCAATCACCATCAGCCCACGCAGCGGCGAGTTGCAGGTGTTGAGCAGCGGCGACAGCGCCACGCCGAAAATCACGATGGGGATGGTCGCCAGGATGATCGCCACCGCCAGCTTGAACCACGGGTCGTCGTAGTCGTCCCGGCGCACCGCGCCAATGCTGCCGCTGACCACCTGCTGCACGTCACGCCAGAAGTAGCTGACCACGGCTGCCAGGGCCGCCAGCTGCATGGCCGCCGAGAACGCCGAGCCGGGGTCGGGCCAGCCCAGCAGGGCGGGGACGATGCGCATGTGCGCGGTGGAGGAGATGGGCAGCAGTTCGGAAATGCCCTGGATCACGCCCAGAATGCCGATTTGCAGGTAGTCGAGTGAAGCGAAGCCGGTGTCGAGGCCGCTGGAACATAGAGTTGCCAAGGCGAGGTCCTTGCAGAAAAGTGAGTCTTGAGCAAAGAGCGTAGCTGGGAAGTGTGACGCGTAAACCGCGCTATTCAGGCTGCTGCACAATTTCATCCAGTGGCCCGTGGTTGATCACCCCGAACGGGATGTGCACCGAGGGCACCACGGTGCTGGCCGAACGTAGGTGGGCCGGCTGGTCGTCGAAGAAAATATGCGGGCGCAGCACCCCCAGCACCTTGCCTTTCTCGATGCCGCCGAGGAAAAACGCGTCGTTGGCCATCACCCCCCAGCTTTTCAGGGTGTTCAGCGCCCGCTCGTGGGACGGCGCGTTGCGCGCGGTGACGATGGACACGCGAAAACGGTTCTCGTAAGTGGGGTCGAGCTGCTTGCGCTGTTCCTCGGCGGTCTGGATGCGGCCCATGCGCACCAGGAACTCCTTCAGCGGCCCCGGGTTGTGGGGCTGCATCACGTTCTTCACCTCGTGGTCATGGAAGCGGCCCAGGCCCTCGCGCTGCATCACCTGTTCCGACTCGTCGCCGGCCAGCACGCCGTCGAAGTCGAAGGCAATGCGCAGGGAATTGTCCTGTTCGTCGTCCACCAGGGTCGAATCCAGCACCTGGCCGGCGGGGAAGTTGGCCTTGATGGCGGCCTCCACGTCCTGCTGGTTGGCAGACAGGAACAGGGCGATGTTCAGCGCCGGGATGAACTCGTAGGGCGAGCGGCCCTGCATGAAGATGGCCCGGGTGATGCCCAGGCCGTAGTGCTCGATGCTGCGCATCACCCGCAGGCCGGTGTCGGGGTCGTTGCGCGACAGCAGTACCACTTCCACCAGCGGGTCGTTGTGCGGGTCGTCGCTGAGGTCGTTGAGCGACAGCAGGCGGCGGATGAACGAGAAGGCGATGCCCTTGGGCAGTGGCGTGTCCAGGTGTTCTTCCTGGAACCTGCGGTACTGCTGCTCGCCCTGGCGCTTGAACACCGCATCGGATTCGGACAGGTCGAACACCGCGCTCGAGGCGACGCCGATGACGAGGCGGTGGTCCAGGGCGTAGGGCATGGGGGGCATCCATTCGATGAAAAACCACAGTGTATCCTGCTTGCGCCCTGTAGCCGCTGCCGCAGGCTGCGCTGGCCCTTGTTGCCACTGGATATTTTCAGCGCACTCCAGGCCCAGCGCTGCCTTCGGCAGCGGCTACGCGACTTGCGGCGCCGCCGAATGCGCGTTCACTGCACGGAATCGATACGCCACCGCCAGCACCGCCAGCCACACCGGCATCAAATACACCGACAGGCGCATGCCCGGGGTCAGCCACATCACCACCACCACGCCGGCCAGGAACGCCAGGGTCAGGCAGTTGCTCAGTGGGTAGCCCCAGCTGGGGTACAGGCTGGCGAGGCCCTCGCGCAGGCGCTGGCGCTTGAATTTCAGGTGGGTGACGCTGATCACCACCCAGTTCAGCACCAGCGCCGACACCACCAGGGCCATCAGCAGGCCGAATGCGTCACCCGGCATCAGGTAGTTGATCACCACGCAGGCGCCGGTGGCCAGCGCCGACACCCCCAGCGCCACCACCGGCACGCCCCGGCGGTTGGTGCGCAGCACCGCGGCCGGGGCATTGCCCTGGCGCGCCAGGCCGAACAGCATGCGGCTGTTGCTGAACACGCAGCTGTTGTACACCGACAGCGCGGCGGTGAGCACCACGGCGTTGAGCACCGAGGCGATGACGTTGCTGTCCAGCGCATGGAAAATCAGCACGAAGGGGCAGCCCCCAGTCACCACGTGCTGCCACGGGTACAGCGACAGCAGCACCGCCAGGGCACCGATGTAGAACAGCAGGATGCGCCAGATCACCTGGTTGGTGGCCTTGGGAATGCTGCGCTGCGGGTCGTCGGCCTCGGCGGCGGTGATGCCCACCAGTTCCAGGCCGCCGAAGGAAAACATGATCACCGCCATGGCCATGGCCAGCCCCGTCCAACCGTGGGGCAGGAAGCCGCCCTGGGCCCACAGGTTGCTGACCCCGGCCTGCGGGCCGCCGGTGCCGGTAGCCAGCAGCCAGCCGCCGAAGGCGATCATGCTGACCACCGCCACCACCTTGATCAGTGCGAACCAGAACTCCACCTCGCCGTAGCATTTCACGTGGGTAAGGTTGACCAGGTTGATCAGCACGAAGCACACCGCCGCCGACGCCCAGGTGGGAATCGCCGGCCACCAGTACTGCACGTACAGGCCCACGGCGGTCAACTCGGCCATGCCCACCAGCACGTACAGCACCCAGTAGTTCCAGCCCGACATGAAGCCGGCGAACGGGCTCCAGTAGCGGTGGGCGAAGTGGCTGAAGGTGCCGCTGACCGGTTCCTCCACCACCATCTCGCCCAGCTGGCGCATGATCATGAAGGCCACCACGCCGGCGATGGCATAGCCCAGGATGGCGGCGGGGCCGGCCATGTTGATGGTCTGGGCGATGCCCAGGAACAGCCCGGTGCCGATCGAGCCGCCCAGGGCGATCAGCTGGATGTGGCGGTTTTTCAAACCCCGGTGCAACGCAGGGGTGGGTGCTTGACTCATGGCGATGTCCTGATCAATGGGAGGCGGGCATTGGCCGATGCCCTGCGTGACGTCTTGGCAAGGCTCGTTTGCAAATCAGGTGCCAGTTGCTGGTAACCTGCCCGGCCACCCCATGCGCAACGGAGCCCGGCATGTCCGCCATCGACGATTTCGACCTGAAGATCCTGACCCTTCTGCAAGGCAATGGCCGCCTGACCAACCAGGACCTCAGCGAGCTGGTGGGGCTGTCGGCGTCCCAGTGTTCGCGCAGGCGCATCAGCCTGGAACAGGCCGGGTTGATCCTGGGCTACCACGCGCGGCTGGCGCCCCAGGCCATGAACACGCAGATGGTGGCCATGGTCGAGGTGCGCCTGGTCAGCCACAGCCCGGCGCAGTCCCAGGCGTTCGAAGCGTTCGTGCAGGATGAAAGCGCGATCATCGACACCTACAAGACCACGGGAGACGCCGACTACACGCTGAAGGTGGCAGTGGCCGACCTGGGTGAATTGAACGCGTTGATGGGGCGCCTGGCCGACAGCGGCAGCATCGGCCACATGAAGACGGCGGTGGTGTTGCAGCGCATCAAGGAAGCGGGGATTGCGGCGCTGTAAAGCGCACCGCAAATGGGCTTCAGGGCGTTTTTCTGCACCTGCTTAGTGCATTAGATGTGATGTATATGCGTGATGTGTGCATGAGGCGATTTTTAAATACACATTAATTTTGTTTTTTGCTAATTTCGCGCTCGATTCGGTCATGGTGTGCTTTGCGGCCCGCCAGCCCCCCATGAATTTTTTCAGTCGAGTGCAGCATGAATACAGCCACCGCCCCTGCGTGCCCCCATAGCCGAGTCGAGGATTGCCTGGCCCTGCTGGTGGGCACGGTGATGATCTCCTTCGGCCTGCTGCTGTTGCGCACGGGCGGCATCATGACCGGCGGCATGGCCGGCGTGGCGCTGCTGCTGCATTACGCGTTCGGCTATGCGTTCGGCCTGAGTTACTTCCTGCTCAACCTGCCGTTTTTCTATCTGGCCGTGCGGCGCATGGGCTGGGCGTTCAGCCTCAAGACCTTCCTGTGCATCGGCCTGGTGTCGGTGTTCTCCGACCACCTGCACGGGCTGATCGCCCTGGCGCAGATCCAACCGCTGTACGCGGCAGTGATGGGTAACATCATTCTCGGCACGGGCTTCTTGATCCTGTTCCGCCACCGTGCCAGCCTTGGCGGTTTCAACATTCTGGCGCTGTACCTGCAGCAGCGCCTGGGCTGGCGTGCCGGCTGGCTGCAGATGGGCACCGACGTGCTGGTGCTGTCGCTGTCGCTGACCACGGTATCGCCAGTAGTGCTGGCGGTGTCGGTGGTGGGCGTGGTGGTGCTCAACCTGATCGTGGCCCTCAACCATCGCGCCGGTCGCTACCTGGCCTGACCTGTCATTTTCTGCTTGGAGCTCAACATGCTTGAACACGTCCGTCCCTACGCCGGTGACCCCATCCTGTCGCTGATGGAGGCCTACCAGGCCGACCCGCGTGCCAACAAGGTCAACCTCAGCATCGGCCTGTATTACGACGCCCAGGGCCGCATCCCGCAGTTGCCGTCGGTGGCCGAGGCCCAGCGCCGCTGGCTGGCCAGCGAGCAGGGGCCGTCGCTGTACCTGCCCATGGACGGCCTGGCCGACTACTGCCAGCAGGTGCAGCACCTGCTGTTCGGCGAACAGGCCGCGGTGCTGGCCGAGGGTCGCGTGGCGACCATCCAGACCGTGGGCGGCTCAGGTGCGCTGAAGGTCGGTGCCGACTTCCTGCGCCAGTGGTTCCCGGACGCCCAGGTGTGGGTGAGCAACCCCACCTGGGAAAACCACCACGCGCTGTTCGGCGGCGCGGGTTTCACCGTCAACACCTACCCGTACTTCGACGCCGCCACCGGTGGCGTCGATTTCGCCGCCATGTGTGCAACCCTGGCCGAGCTGCCGGCGCGCAGCATCGTGCTGCTGCACCCATGCTGCCACAACCCCACGGGCGCCGACCTGACCCCGGGGCAGTGGGATGAAGTGGTGAAGATTCTTGCCGAGCGCCAGTTGATCGCCTTCCTCGACACCGCCTACCAGGGCCTGGGCGAGGGCATGCAGCAGGACGCCTACGCCATTCGTGCCATGGCCGACGCCGGCCTGACGCTGGTGGTGAGCAACTCGTTCTCGAAGATTTTCTCGCTGTACGGCGAGCGCGTCGGCGGGCTGTCGGTGGTGTGCGCCGATGCTGCCACCGCCGCCAACGTCCAGGGCCAGTTGAAGGCCACGGTGCGCCGCAACTATTCCAGCCCGCCCAGCCATGGCGCGCGCCTGGTGGCCGGCGTGCTGGGCGACGCGCAACTGCGCGCCCAGTGGTTGACCGAAGTGGAGCAGATGCGCGTGCGCATCAAGGCCATGCGCACCCAGCTGGCGTCGCTGCTGCGCGACGAATGCCCGGACGGCCGCCATGACTACCTGCTGCGCCAGCAGGGCATGTTCAGCTACACCGGCCTGAGCGCCGAACAGGTACGCCGCCTGCGTGAAGATTCGGGCATCTACCTGGTGGACAGCGGCCGCCTGTGCCTGGCCGGGCTCAACGAACACAACGTCGCCGCCGTGGCCCAGGCCATCGCCCACCTGGGCTGACCGAACGCGGCCTGTGGGAGCTGGCTTGCCAGCGAGCTGTTGGGGCCATAAAAGCTCGCTGGCAAGCCAGCTCCCACAACACAGTTGCTGCTACAGGTTTTCGCGGGTAATGATCTGCAACGGCACGAACACCCGCTGGGTGGCCGCGTCGAACGCCGGTTGCGCCTGCAAGCCCAGCAGCACCTCGATCAAGGCCCCGGCGATGGCCTGCACCTGGGAGTCGATCACCAGGCTCAGCACGCCATCCGCCAGGGCCTGGCGCGACAGCGCGGTGGACTCCGGGACTATGCTGCACAACCCCGGCCCCGGCGGCCGCAGGCGCAGCGCGCTGATCACGCCGTCGCCACCGCCGCCCACCACGCACAGCCCACGCAGGTCCGGGTGGCGGGCCAGCAGCTCCAGGCTTGCCTCCTCGGTCAGGCGGTCGTCATCCAGGTTGATTACCGCGTCCAGCAGGCGCAGCCCCGGCGCGTGCTCGTTCAGGTACGCACGCAGGGCGTCGACCCGCGCCTGGTGCCCCAGGAACCGATAACCCCCCAACAGCACCGCCACGCTGCCCTGCGCCGCGCCGCACAGGTGCGCCAGCAGCCAACCCATGGTGCGGCCCACCTGGCGGTTGTCCTGGCCCACGTACGGCATCTGCCCCTGGATATCGACGTCTGACAGCAAGGCCACCACCGGCACCCCGGCCGCACGTATCTGCTCGATGCAGGCGTTGATGCGCGGGTCGGTGAAACTTACCACCGCCAGGGCATCGCATTGCACCGCTAGTTGCTCGATCTGCTCGATGATGGCCGCCGGGCTGCGGTCCACCACGTACTCGAACTGGCAGCTGAGGTTGGCGCTGGCGTGGCGGCGGGCGCTGTGTTCGATGGCTGCCGCCAGTTGCCCGTAGAACGCCTGGGCGGTGGCCAGCAGCAGAATGCCGAAACGGTAGGTGGGGCGCCGCTCGTGCAAGCGCTGGCCAATCAGCCGGGCGGCGAAGTAACCCACCGCCTCGGCGGCGTGGAACACCCGCTCGGCGGTGTCGCGGGTGACCGGTGCGCGGGCGTTCAGCACCCGGTCGACGGTGGCCACGCTGAGCCCGGCCTGGGCCGCGACGGTGGCGATGGTGGGGCGTTTGTTATTGGTCATGACGGCCCTTGTGCATGCCTTGAGAGAAAACTATCAAGCGTCCATGCCTTGCGATGATAGCTTGAGAGTGAATGTCTTCAAGGCATTGAGGGGGCAGGGGGGCCTCCCTATATTTTCCGCAAGCGCGCCATTCGGGCCGCCCACTCATACGCCTGCGGAGAACAACAAGATGAGCGACCCCAGTGCAGCCTATGCCCGCCGTGCGCCTGCCGCGCGCCGCGATTACCGTTTGACCGGCCATGACGCCCAACGCGCGGTGGACCTGGGCCTGGCCTCGGCCACCTGGTACCAGTCACCCATTGCGCGCAAACAGCTCAAGGCGCTTATGCAGCGCCGCAACGGCCCGGCCCTGCGCGACACCGGCCTGTGGCTGCTGGCGCTGCTGGTGACCGGCGCCGCTGGCTGCTGGTTGTGGGGCAGCTGGGCCTGCGTGCCGTTTTTCTTCGCCTACGGCGTGCTCTACGGCAGCGCCGCCAACGCCCGCTGGCACGAGGCCGGGCACGGCACGGCGTTCCGCACCCGCTGGCTGAACGACACGGTCTACCACCTGGCCAGCTTCATGATCCTGTTCGAACCCCAGGTGTGGCGCTGGAGCCATGCCCGGCACCACACCGACACCATCATCGTCGGCCGCGACCCGGAGATCGTCGAGCCGCGCCCGCCCAGCTTCTTCAAGATGGCCCTGAGCCTGTTCAGCCTGCCCCACGTCTACAAGACCCTGGGCGCCATGCTGCGGCATGCCGGTGGCAGCCTGGACGCCCAGGAACAGACCTTCATTCCCGCCTCCGAATGGCCGAAGGTGGTGTGGACCGCGCGCATCTGGCTGACGATCCTGGCCTGCACCCTGGCCGCCGCGCTGCTGTGGCACAGCTGGCTGCCGCTGATGCTCATCGGCCTGCCGACGCTGTACGGCGGCTGGCTCAACTATGTGTTCGGCGTGTCCCAGCACGTGGGCCTGGCCGAAGATGTGCTGGACCATCGCTACAACTGCCGCACCATCTACATGGGCCCGCTGCTGCGCTTCCTGTACCTGAACATGAACTACCACCTGGAGCACCACATGTTCCCGATGGTGCCGTACCACGCGCTGCCGCAGCTGCATGAAGCCATCCGCCACGACTGCCCGCCGCCGTACCGCAACCTGCTGGCGGCCTACCGCGAGATTCTGCCGACCCTGTGGCGCCAGCGCCGCGACCCCACCTGGCATGTGCGCCGCCCCGTGCCCGCTGCCAGCGCCGAACGCCAGGAGTGCCCAGCATGAGCGAACAATGGATTGATGTGTGCGCCATCGACGACATCGACGCCGAAGACGTCATGCGCTTCGACCACCAGCAGCACAGCTACGCGGTGTACCGCTCGGCCGCCAGTGAGTTCTTCGCCACCGACGGCCGCTGCACCCACGAAGCCATTCACCTGGCCGACGGCCTGGTGCTGGACCATGTGATCGAGTGCCCCAAGCACAACGGCCGCTTTGACTACCGCACCGGCAAGGCCCTGGGCGCGCCGGTGTGCGTCAACCTCAAGACCTACCCGGTGCGCGTCGAAGGCGGCCGCGTGCTGCTGGCGGTGCAGCCATGAACGCCGCGCCACTGATCATCGTCGGCGCCGGCCATGCCGGTGGCCGCGCGGCGCTGACCCTGCGCGAGCAGGGCTATGACGGCGAGCTGCTGTTGATCGGCGATGAGGCTCACGCGCCGTACGAGCGGCCGCCGTTGTCCAAGGGCGTGCTGCAGGGGACCGCCGAGCTGGGCGGCTACTCCTTGAGCGGCGCCGATGAGTTGGCGCGGCTGGGCATCGAACATGTCGCCGGCCAGGGCGTGCAGCACCTCGACGTCGGCACGCGGCAGGTGCAGTTGAACGATGGCCGCCGGCTGCCCTACAGCGGCCTGCTGCTGGCCACCGGCGGCAGCGCCCGGCGCCTCCCGGGAATGGCCACTGGCTGGACGAACGTGCGCTACCTGCGCACCCATGACGAAGCCCTGGCCCTGCGCGCCAGTTTGCGCGGCGGCGTGCGGCTGGTGGTGGTCGGCGGTGGCTTCATCGGCCTGGAGGTGGCGGCCAGCGCCCGGGCCCTGGGCTGCGCAGTGACGCTGCTGGAGGCCGGCCCGCGGCTGGCTGGGCGCGTGTTGCCGGCGGAGGTATCCATGGCGCTGTTGACGCTGCACCGCGAGCAGGGCGTGGACGTGCGACTGAACGCGCGCATCGAGGCATTCGAAGGCGCCCGTGAGGTGACTTGCGTGCGTCTGGACGATGGCTCGCGCATCCTCTGCGACAGCGTGGTGGTGGGCATCGGCATGCAGCCCAACGTCGGCCTGGCGCAGGCGGCGGGACTGGCGGTGGGGCAGGGCATTCGCGTCGACGCCTGCCTGCGCGCCAGTGCGCCGGACGTGTTCGTGGCTGGCGATGTCTGCGAGTTTCGCCTGCATCCCGAAGGGCCGTACCAGCGCCAGGAGACCTGGCGCAACGCCGAGGCCCAGGGCCGCCATGCCGCGCTCAACCTGCTGGGCGCCGGCTTGCCGTTCCAGCAGGTGCCGGGTTTCTGGTCCGATCAGTACGACCATGGGTTGCAGACCGTCGGCCAGCTGGGCGACGGCCCTGCGTCGGCGCGGCGGGCTCTGGCCGGTGGCTTCCTGCTGTTCTACCTCGACAACCAGCAACGCCTGCAAGGCGCCTGCGGCTGGGGCGTGGGCAACAGCGTGGCCAAGGACATCAAGCTGTGCGAACGCCTGATCACGGCCGGCCAGCCCCTGGCCGCCAGCCAGTTGGCCGACCCCGGCGTGGCCCTGAAAACCTTGCTGAGGAACTGACCATGTCACGTCTGCTGGTGTTTCAATCGTTGTGGGCCATGCTCGACCATCAGGGGCGGGCGACCCTGCCCCTGGAGGCGCAGTTGGAGCAGATCGCCGCCGCCGGGTTCGACGGCGTCACTGATCATTACTGGCAGCCCGCCCAGGCCAGGCGCCTGAGCCAGGTGGCGGGCAGCCTGGGCCTGGCCATCGAAGGGCAGGTGTTCCCGCGCACCGTTGACGACTTGGCGGCAGCGCTAGACGTGGCCAGCCAGCATGGCTGCCATCACCTGACGGTGCAGGCCGACGTGCGTGCCGGGTCGCTGGGGCAGGTGCTGCCGCTGCTCCAAGGCTGGCAGCGGCTGATCGAACAGGTGGATTTCCCGGTGCTGGTGGAGACCCATCGCTACCGGGTCACCAATGACTTGCCGTTCACACTGCAGTTGCTGGCGGAGCTGCCGGAACTCAAACTGCTGGCTGACCTGTCTCATTACGTGGTGGGCCGCGAGCTGCCCGAAGCGGCTTGCGCCGAGGACGACGAGGCAATCCATCAGGTGCTGCGCCGCAGCTGGGGCTTCCATGGCCGCGTGGCCAGCAGCGAACAGGTGCAGGTGGGGCTGGCGTTTCCCCAGCACCAGGCCTGGGTGCAGCGCTTCCTGGGGTGGTGGCAGTGGGGGATGCGCGACTGGCTGGCGCGCCCGGGCACCGACCGGGCCAGCCTGTCGTTCACCTGCGAACTGGGGCCGCCGCCCTACGCCATCACCGACGCCCATGGCCTGGAGCTGACCGACCGCTGGCAGGAGGCGCTGTACCTCAAGCAGCTGATTCGCGACCTGTGGTGTCAGGCCTGTCGCTGACGTACAGGCTTACATAGTCCGTAGCAGCGGCCGCAGGCCGCGTCCCAGGCGCCGCGGTCGCGGGCAAGCCCTGAAAAATCGTTTAAGCTTCGATACACATGCACGCATCCAAGGTCTGGTTTTGAAAGGTTTGCCGTTCACCCTGTGTCTCCTTTGCATGGCCCGCTGCAGCACCCTGGTGCAGGCCGCCGAAGCCGCGCCGCTGAGCCTGAAAAGCTCCGGCGCAGTCACCGGCCTGGCGGTGCGCATCGTCGAGGATGACAGCTATTCCGTCCGCATCGATTACTTCTACCCCGCCACCGATGCCGCCGCCCGCAAGGCGCTGTGGCAAGGCGTGGGCGGCGCCTGGCAGGACCCTGCCGGCCAGCTCCACGAGCAGGGCGCGCCGTTCAACGTGTTCCTGCGCATCTACGACATCGACGCCGCCGTGGTGGTGCAGGACCGGCGCATCAGCCACCCCACCGTGTCGTCGTGGGGCAGCGGCGTGTTGCATGCCGAGTTGAGCGAGGTGCGGTTGCGGCCGGGGCACTACCAGATCACCATCGAGCGGCGCGGCAGTGCCGAGCCGATCGACGATTATCGTGCCGGGGTCAGCGTGGTCAGGGCCTACTGAACCTGCGGCCACGGGGTTTGCGCTAGAATGCCCCGGTGCCTCATCACCTGCCCGAGAACCGCATGCCAACCCCAGTCCAACGCCCGTTGTGGAAGACCTACCTGGCCTTCCTGGCCCCCATGGTCCTGTCCAATTTCCTGCAGTCCATGTCCGGTACCCTCAACAGCATCTACATCGGCCAGATGCTCGGTACCCAGGCGCTGGCGGCGGTGTCGGGGATGTTCCCCATCGTGTTCTTCTTCATTGCCCTGGTGATTGGCCTGGGCGCGGGCGCCGGGGTGCTGATCGGCCAGGCCTGGGGGGCGCGCGAGCCGCACATGGTCAAGCAGATCGCCGGTGCCACGCTGCTGCTGGGTGCGCTGATCGGCCTGGTGGCGGCGGTGTTCGGCAGCGTCTTCGCGCGCCAGGCGCTGCAAGGCCTGGGCACGCCAGTGGACGTGCTGGATGACGCCGTCGCCTATGCGCGAGTGATGATGTGGATCATGCCGGTGCTGCTGGTGTTCGTGCTGTTCACCCAGCTGCTGCGCGGGGTCAGCGATACGCTGTCGCCACTGCTGGCGCTGCTGGTGTCCACCGCGGTGGGCCTGACCCTGACCCCGGCGCTGATCCGCGGCTGGCTGGGCCTGCCGCAGATGGGTATCCAGAGCGCGGCGCTGGCGGGCCTGGCCGGCAACGTTGCCGCCATCGCCCTGCTGGCCTGGCGCCTGAACCGCCAGGGCCACGTGCTGGCGCCGGACCGGGCGTTTTTCAAGGCCCTGCGCCTGGACCGCTGGATTCTCGCCAAGGTACTGCGCATTGGCTTGCCCACGGGCTTGCAGATGGTGGTCATCTCGCTGTCGGAGTTGGTCATCCTGTCGCTGGTCAACGGCTACGGCTCCAAGGCCACGGCGGCCTACGGCGCGGTCACGCAGATCGTCAACTACGTGCAGTTCCCGGCGCTGTCCATCGCCATCACCGCGTCCATTCTCGGCGCCCAAGCCATCGGCGCCGGCCGCCTGGAGCGCATGGGCCCGATCCTGCGCACCGGCCTGCTGATCAACCTGTGGCTCACCGGCGGCCTGGTGGTGCTGGGTTACCTGCTGTCGCACTGGCTGCTGGGCCTGTTCATCACCGACGCCAGCACCCTGGCCCAGGCCGAGCACCTGCTGCACATCATGCTCTGGAGCATGCTGGTGTTCGGCTTCCAGGCCCTGGTGGGCGGCATCATGCGCGCCAGCGGCACGGTGCTGGTGCCGGTGCTGATCTCGATCTTCTGCATCCTGGGGGTGGAGCTGCCGGCGGCCTGGCTGCTGAACGCGCACTTTGGCCTGGAAGGGGTGTGGATGGCGTTCCCGGTGACCTACCTGGCGATGCTGGCGCTGCAGGTCGCGTACTACAAGGGCGTGTGGCAGCACCGCACGATCGAGCGGTTGGTGTAGCAGCAACTGTTTTGTGGGAGCTGGCTTGCCAGCGAGCTTTTATGGCCCTGACAGCTCGCTGGCAAGCCAGCTCCCACAGGATGTAGCAGCTGCCGCAGGCTGCGTCCGAGGCCCAACAGCGTATTGGGGGTTGACACGCCCACCCTGGCAAAAACTCCCCTCCGGCACTTGTCCCCGAAAATCGTGGGTATCTCTGTGGATAACTTTGCCAAAGCCAGTCAGCACAGGAGGTTGGCGGCACTGGCCAAGAAATGATCAATCGGGTGGGTGAACGCTTCGAAGGCACGCAGCGGCACTGGGGTCAAGCTGTAAGCACCTGTTTCACGCGGATTTAATGGCGCATTTACGTTACGAATCTTGTCGTATTTCCGACGCCTCAAGCGCTGGCGATCAGGCCTCTTATCCACAGCTGCAAGCGATCCCAGCATTGCCCCAGCCAGCTGCCGGCAGGCACGGCCTGCAGGGCCACCAGCGGTTGGCTGCTGAGCAGCAGGTCGCCGTCGTACAGGCTGAGCGCGCCCACCGGGCTGCCGGCCGCCAAAGGCGCCTTCAGTGGTTCATGCAGGTCGAGTTGGGTGCGCGTATGGCGCTGCTGGTTGACCGGCAAGGTCAGCACCACGTCCTTTGCCAGGCCTACGCTGACGCTGGCCTGGCTGCCCAGCCATACCTTCGGGGTCGCCAGCGGCTGGCCAGCGGTGGCGTAGGTCTGGGTGTCGAAGAAGCGGAAGCCGTAGCCCATGAGTTTGGCGCTGGCCTCGGCCCGCGCCCGTTCGCTGGGGGCGCCGAACACCACGCTGATCAGGCGGCGGCCGTTGCGCACCGCCGAGGTCACCATGCAGTAGCCGGCGGCTTCGGTGTGGCCGGTCTTCAGGCCGTCGTAGCTGGGGTCGCGCCACAGCAGCAGGTTGCGGTTGGCCTGGCGGATGCCGTTCCAGGTCAGGTATTTGTGCGCGTACAGCTCGTAATAGCCGGATTCGTCGTCAATGATCGCCCGCGCCAGGATGGCCATGTCGTGGGCCGAGGAATAGTGGTCGGGCAGCGGCAGGCCGGTGGGGTTGGCGAAGTGGCTGTTGTGCATGCCCAGCTTGGCCGCGGCGGCGTTCATCAGCGGCACGAAGCTGTCGGTGCTGCCGGCGATGTGCTCGGCCACGGCGACGCTGGCGTCGTTGCCCGAATCGATGATGATGCCGCGCAGCAGGTCGTGGGCGCTGACCTGGCTGCCGGGGTCGAGGAACATCCGCGAGCCGCCGGTGCGCCAGGCGTTTTCGCTGATCTGCACCAGGTCTTCGGGCTTCAGCCGCCCGGCCTGCATTTCGCGGGTGGCCAGGTAGGCGGTCATCAGCTTGGTCAGGCTGGCGGGCGGCAGGCGTTCATCGCCGGCGTGCTCGGCAATCAGGGTGCCGGTGCGCGCGTCCATCAGCACCCAGGCCTTGGCGTCCAGGCTCGGCGGGCGCGGCACCAGCGGCGCGGCGGGTGCGGGCTGGGCGAACACGGCGTAGGGGCAGGTGAGCAGGATCAGCACGATCAGGGTGCGCAGGAGCAGGCGTTTCACGGCGGCGGGGCCTCGGTGGGGAAGGGGGCCGAGACTGTGGCGGTGGGTGCCTGGGGGCTCAACTTAACCTGGGTTAAGTAAACTTAATGAAAGGGGGGTTGAGCGCGGACGCAGCCTTCGGCAGCTGCTACGGGGAGGGGCGCCGTTTGCATCGCGATCGACAAGGTACACGCGCACCCGTAGCAGCGGCCGCAGGCCGCGTCAGGTCGCACAATGAATGCTGACCTGCGCGCCGCCGCCTTCCGCGCTGCCGATGTGCAAGGTGTAGCCATGCAGCCGCACGATCGCCGCCACCAGCGACAGCCCCAGGCCATGCCCCGGCTGCGCGTCGGCGCTGGGCCCGCGGTAGAGGCGGCGGATGACCTGGCTGCGTTCCACGGGGGCGATGCCGGGGCCGGTGTCGAGGATGTCCAGGGTCATCTGCCGGCCCTGGCAACGTGCGCGCAACACGATGGCGCCGCCCACCGGGGTGAATTTGATGGCGTTGTCCAGCAGGTTCACCAGCGCCTCGAACAGCAGCGCCACGTCGCCCATCAGCGTCGGCAGCGGGCCCTGGATGTCCAGGGTCAGGGTCTGCTGGCGCTCCAGGGCCAGGGGCTCGTAGAACTCGTGGGCCTGCTGCAGCAACTCCACCGGCGAGTAGGGCTGGAAGGCGCCGCGCCGGCGCGTGTCCTCCAGCTCGGCCACGCGCAGCAGGCCCTGGAAGCGCACCATGATCGACTCGCTTTCGGCCAGCGCCTGTTCCAGGGTGGCGCGCTGGGGCGCGTCCAGCGGCATCTGGTCCAGCTGGTGCAGGCGCGCACGCAGGCGCGTCAGCGGCGTGCGCAGGTCATGGGCGATGCCGTCGCACACGCCTTTCACTTCCAGCATCAGCTGCTCGATGTGGTCGAGCATGGTGTTCACCGCGCTGGCCAGCATGTCCAGTTCGTCGCGCCGGGGCGACAGCGGCAGGCGGTCGGCGAGGTTGCCCGAGACCACGCTTTCAGTGCTGCGCTGCAAGCCCTGCACGCGCTTGAGCGGGCGCCGGCGCAGCAGGCGCCAGCCGATCAGGCCGGGGATCAGCGTCAGCGACAGCCCCCAGGCCAGGGCCTGCTGGATGATCCCGCCCACCGCCGACACCGAGCCGCCGTCGCGGGCCAGCACCAGCATGCGCCCGTCGCCGCGGTGCACCAGCAGCGCGTAGCTGCTGCGCGGTTCCTCGCTGGCCTGGGCCACGCTCAGGCCTTTCTGCAGGTAGTGCACCTGGCCGTCGTCGGGCAGGCTGGCGCGCAGTTTCAGCAGGTCGCCGGCCAGGTGTTGGCCCTGGGCGTCGAACAGGCCGTAGGCGTCGATGTTGGGGGTGGAGTAGGCCTCGCTGGCGGCCAGTTCGCCCAGCAGGTTGTCATCGTCAACCTTGGCGTAGTAGTGCGCGCGCTGCATCAGCGTGCGCTCGGCGATGCTGCCCAGGTACTGCGAGATCTGCCAGTACAGCACGCCGGTGAACAGCGCGCCCCAGGCCACGAAGAACAGCGCGTAGAAGCCGATCAGGCGGCTGCTGGACGAGCCCCAGGGTTCAAGCGCGGGGCGCGAGGACATAGCCGGTACCCCTGACGGTCTGGATAATGGGCGAGTGCTCGCCCTCGATTTTCTTGCGCAGGCGGCCCAGGTGCACGTCGATGATGTTGGTGCCGGGATCGAAGTGGTAGCCCCACACCTCCTGGAACAGCATGGTCCGCGTCACCAGCTGGCCGGCGTTGCGCATCAGGTAGTTGAGAATCTTGAACTCGGTGGGCAGCAGGGCGATGTGCTCGTCGCCGCGGTTGAGGCGGTGCTCCACCAGGTCCAGGCACAGGTCGCCGACCTGCAGGCGCGGGTGGCTGGCGCCGTTCGCCGGGCGGCGCAACAGCACCTCCAGGCGCGCGACCATTTCCACCGGCGAGAACGGCTTGGTCAGGTAGTCGTCGCCGCCCGAGCGCAGGCCGCGCACGCGCTCGTCCACGTCCGACAGGGCGCTGATCATCAGCACCGGCGTGTGAATGTCCAGGCTGCGCAGGGTGCTGACGATGGTCAGGCCGTCGAAGTCAGGCAGCATGCGGTCCAGGGTGATGGCGTCGTGGCCGCCGGCAATCGCCCGGGCCAGGCCTTCGCGGCCGTTGGCGCACCATTCCACGGTAAAGCCGTGCAGGCTCAGTTCGGTCATGATGACGTGGGCGGTCACTTCGTCGTCTTCGATGACCAGGGCGCTGCTCATGGGGGAATCCTCTGTTGCTCCGCGATTTTTCGGGGTGGCCATTGTAAAGGCTTGGCTACCCTAGGGAGACCGCGCGTCGGGCTCTATTAAATTTTAATTTAATCGACTTAATTCAGTTGCTTGCACGCGCAGGAGTTTAATGGGCTACCCCCGTGAACCGAGGTTGTCCGCTGCCGTGAACCGTCGCAATTTTCTCGGCCTGATCAGCGCCGTGTCCCTGATGTCGCCCGCCTGGCTGCTGGCCGCGCCGTTGCCGGGTGTCAGCCATTGCCAGGTCAGCCAGCATGGCGGCGTGACCAGCCTGGTGCTGGACCTGGCCGGCAAGGTGCAGTACCAGGTGTTTACCCTCAGCGCGCCTGACCGCGTGGTGATCGACCTGCACGGGGTGGCCGCGCACCTGCCGCCGGCGGCGTTGAACTTCGCCGGCACGCCGGTGCAGGGCCTGCGCAGCGGCCCGACCAAGACTGGCATGCGCCTGGTGCTGGACATGCATCAACCTGCCCACGCCCAGGCGCGGCTGGTGCCGCTGGCCGGTGGGCATCAGCGCCTGGTGGTGGATTTGCCGGTGGGCAAGGCCGCTGCCGCGCTGGCGCGCCACGTGCCGCGCCAGCGCCCGGCGATCATCGCTATCGACGCCGGCCACGGCGGCAAGGACCCCGGCGCCGTCAGCGGCACCAGGCATTACGAGAAGACCGTGGTGCTGGGCATCGCCAGCCTGTTGCACCAGCAGCTGGCCAAGGACCCGCGCTTCACCCCGACCATGAGCCGCGACAGCGATTTCTTCGTGCCGCTGCACCAGCGCGTGCTGCTGGCCCACCAGCGCCGCGCCGACATGCTGGTGTCGCTGCACGCCGACGCGGCCCCGTCACGCTCGGCGCGCGGCGCCTCGGTGTACGTGCTGTCGTCCCACGGCGCCACCTCGGCCATGGCCCGCTACATCGCAGAAAGCGAGAACAGCTCCGACGCCTACGCCGGGGTGTTCGACAAAAGCCTGAGCAACGACGACCCCATGGTCTCCAAGGTGCTGGTGGACATGTCGATGAACGCCACCATCGCCTCCAGCCTCGACCTGGGCCGCACGGTGCTGGGGCACTTCAAGCAGGTCACCAACATCCACCAGCAGCGCGTGGAACAGGCCGGCTTCGCAGTGCTGAAGTCGCCGGACATCCCGTCGATCCTGGTGGAGCATGGCTTCATGAGCAACCCCTACGACTGCGGGCGGCTGATCGACCACCGCCACCAGGTGGAACTGGCGCAGGCGCTGCATGCGTCGATTGGCGATTATTTCCGCAAATACCCGGTGCACGTCGCGTAGCAGCAACTGTCTTGTGGGAGCTGGCTTGCCAGCGAGCTTTGTATGGCCCCAACAGCTCGCTGGCAAGCCAGCTCCCACAGTGTGTATCCCGACGACGTAACAGCAACTGTCTTGAAATGGCGTCGTCTGCATCGCGACTAAAGTCGGCTCCTACCGCGTTCGTGGTAGGAGCCGGCCTTGGCCGCGATGCAGGCGACGCAATCTAAGCGGTATGCGCATCCGCGTAGCAGCTGCCGCAGGCTGCGTCTTGCATGCGCGGTGCATCAGGCTCACCGCAAAGCCCATGACGCGGCCTGTGGCCGCTGCTACGGGTTGTTGATCAGATGTGGAACCAGGCCAGCCCACCCAGCACCAGGCTCAGGGCGGCGGCACCCAGGGACATTTTCTCCAGCCATTCCTTGCGCGTGAGCAAGGTCATGGCCGCCAGCGAGATCGCGATCTGGATCGCCATCATCGCCTGGGCCCAGCGGTGGTGCTGGTGCAGGATGGTCTCGGACTTCACGTCCCACTCGGCCGCTTCCTTCTCCATGGCCTCGGCCTTCTGCCGCGCCTCTTCCTTCTGCTGCTTGTAGCGCGCGACCTCGGCCTGGTAGTGGGCCACGTCCATGCCCGGGATGTGGCTGGCCAGGTCGGCGAGGTTCTGGCGGCTGGACTTGGCCTGGTAGTAGTTCCACTGGTTGGCGGCTTCGGTCTTCTTGATGGCGGCGTTGTTCTTGTTCATCGCCGCCTCGCTCTCGGTGGAGCCGGCCTGGTAGCTGAGCAGCGCGCCGATGGTGGCCATGACTGCCGTCATCACCGCGATCTTGCTGGCGAAGCTGTCGCCACGGTGGTGGGCGTGCTCGACGTGTTCTTCATGGGGGGAGGGGACTTCGAACGACTCGGACATGGTGCTCGGGCTGCCTTGGGGGGTGGAAACGCGGGCGCGAATATAGGGTAAAACCCTGCGCCCGCCTAGCGGCCCAAAGGCCGCACCCCGCAAGTTTCATGCGGCCCGCGTTACGGCAGGTGCGCGCGGTCCTGCTCGCCGCTGTCGGACTCGAACAGGGTCGCCAATTCGCCCCGCGCTTCCTGGGCGGTCTGCATCACCTTGGCCGCGTCGTCGCGCACCAGGTACTGGGCGGCCAGCACCTGTTCGTCGTGCTGCTTGAAGCGCTGGATCCGCCAGTCGGCCTGCTCCTGGGTCAGGCCCAGGCCCACCAGCGTGCGGCGGCTCATCTCCAGGCTCGAGTAGTAGGTTTCGCGGATGGCCACGGCACCGGCGTCCACCAGCCGGTGCACGTGCTGGCGGTTGCGGGCCCGGGCGATGATCTTGATGTGCGGGTACAGGCGGTGCACAAGCTCGGCGGTCTTGATGTTGGTCTCGGGGTCATCGGTGGCGATGATGAAGTACTCGGCCTCGCCCACCTTGGCCGCGCTGAGGATCTCGGGGCGCAGCGGGTCGCCGTAGAACACCGGCACGTTGCCGAAGCTGCGGGTCAGCTCGATGGTGTCCACCGAGGTGTCCAGGGCCACGAACGAGACGTTCTGCGCGCGCAGGATACGCGAGACGATCTGGCCCATGCGGCCCATGCCGGCGATGACCACGCGCGGCGCGTCGGCGTCGATGGCCTTGAGGTGCTCGGGCACCGGCTTGACCGGCTTGGGCTGCGCCTTGATATAGCGCGCGCAGGCCAGCAGCAACAGCGGCGTCACCGCCATCGACAGGGTGATGGTCAGCAGCAGGGTGTCGAACAGGTGCTGGTCGAACAGGCCCTCGTCCTTGCCGATCTTGAACACCACGAAGGCAAACTCGCCGCCGGCCGCCAGCACCACGCCCAGGCGCACCGCGCCGAGCTTGCTCAGGCCCCCGGCCAGGCGACCGATGAACAGCAGCAGCGGCAGCTTGATGGCGATCAACAGCAGCATCAGGCCCAGCACCGTGGCGGGCGCATCCAGCAGCAACTGCAGGTTGGCGCCCATGCCCACGCTGATGAAGAACAGCCCCAGCAGCAGGCCCTTGAAGGGCTCGATCTGCGATTCCAACTCATGGCGGTATTCCGAATCCGCCAGCAGCAGGCCAGCCAGGAACGCGCCCAGGGCCATGGACACGCCGGCCAGGTCCATCAGCCACGCCGTGCCGATCACCACCAGCAGCGCGGTGGCGGTGGACACCTCCGGCAGGCCGGTGCGGGCCACGGCGCGGAACACCGGGCGCAGCAGGTAGCGCCCGCCGATCACCACCACGGCGATGCTGCCCAGCACCCGCAGGCCATGGTTGAGGCTATCGCCTGGCGCCGTGTCATGGTCGCCGGTGGCCAGCAGTGGCACCAGGGCGATCAACGGAATGGCGGCGATGTCCTGGAACAGCAAAATGGCAAATGCCAGCCGCCCGTGGGGGCTGTTCAGCTGCTTGCTTTCCGCCAGGCTCTGCAGCCCGAACGCCGTGGACGACAGCGCCAGGCCCAGCCCCAGCACCACCGCCGTGGGCAGCGGCTGGCCAAAGCCCAGCATCGCCACGCCGCCAATCACCGCACCGGTCAGCAGCACCTGGGCCAGGCCCACGCCGAACACCGACTTGCGCATCACCCACAGCCGCCGCGGCGACAGTTCCAGGCCGATGATGAACAACAGCAGTACCACGCCCAGCTCTGAAATATGCGAGACGCTCTGCGGGTTGCCGATCAGGCCCAGCACCTGCGGGCCGATGATCACCCCCGCGAACAGATACCCCAGCACCGCGCCCAGTTGCAGGCGCTTGGCCAGCGGCACGGTGATGACGGCGGCGAACAGAAAGACCACGGCGGCTTGAAGCAGGCTCCCTTCTTGGGGCATTGGGTTACTCCTGGGATGGTGAGGCGAGGGGGTAGTTTACCGGTTGTGTACCAAATCGTACGTATTTGCCTCGCGATAGCTGGGGATCATCTGTAGGACGAGGACTACATCTTTGTCAGATCGGTCGGGCGGTACCTCGAGATGAGCCCTGCATCTTGCCCCGCTCAGGGTCAGTACCATGGACCTTTCTTCAGCAAAGATGCATGCAATGACCACCATAAAGCTCAAAAACGAAACCACAGGGCAGTACAAGGAGGCTCCGGTAGGATTTTCCTGGACGACCTTTTTCTTCGGCTTTTTCCCGGCGCTATTCAGGGGCGATTGGAAGCACGCGCTGATCATGTTCGTCTTCGCCATTCCCACCATGGGCATCATCAACCTGGTGTATTGCTTCAAGTACAACAAGTTTTACGTGCATGACCTGGTAGGCAAAGGGTTCAAGGCCGTGATGACCAAGGAAGAGGCCGAATTCATGTCGGCGCGGGTGGGGGTGCCGTTGCCTATCCTGCAACCGAAGGAAACCAGCCATCAGTGAATTGAGCGAGGATAACTAACAATGTTGCAGATTCCACGGGACTCTGTGTTTCCGCAGCTGGCAGCCTTGGCTCGGATACCTCCTGGGAAAGTCCCTCCCGCAGACCTTTGCAACTTGGCGAGGGCGTTATGGTACGGTGCCGACGTTTCAGTTTCGGGTATAAACCAAAGCATTAACCAGGTATTGGGGGATCTGCAATGTCAGCGACAAGCTCTCTACCTGCTAGACGTGTTAAGTCGGTTCTCTTGTATGGGTGAGGAGCGTGCCGCGACGTTGAGGGGGATTGTCGCGTCAGGCGCTTCGCTTAAACCGAGATGCCCTTGCGCAAACGCGGCAAGGCGCGTTGCTCGCTACGAGCTTGATCCGAAGGCACACGCCTGGGGACTGGAAGAGGATATCTGCCGACAAATGCAATATGTCCTGCCATTCCAGACCCGTCACTACGCAGCCTCCCAGCGTATGACGCAGGGCTCGATAGCACCTCGCTGCCTGGTCTAGCCCTTAACTCTGCCCCACCACATGCGCCACCCCCTGCGCCCGCACATAAACCCGGCTGCCTACCCCCGGCACCTCCACCCCGGCGCTGCGCAGCCGCAATGGGGTTGCCTGGGCTGAATCCAACTGCACCGTCAACGTCCAGCTGTTGCCGATGAAGTCGGTCTCGCTGACCACCCCGCGCACCGCGCCAGGCGCTTCGTCGCACAGGTGCAGTTGCTCCGGCCGCAGCATGACCTGGGCGCTGCCGTGCAAACTGGGGTCACGCACTGGCAGGCTGCCTAGCGCGCAGGTGGCGTGGCCGTGGGCGAGTTGGGCGGGGAGCAGCACGGCGTCGCCGAGGAACAGCGCGGTCTGGGCGTCGGTGGGGTGGCGGTAGAGTTCCAGCGGTGGGCCGGCCTGTACCAGGCGGCCCTGGCGCATCACGGCCAGCTGGTCGGCGAACGACAGCGCTTCGCCCTGGTCGTGGGTGACCAGCACGGTGGTGATGCCGGCCTCGCTCAGCAGTTGCGCCACGGCCTTGCGCATGGAGGCGCGCAGGCCGGTGTCCAGCGCCGAGAAGGGTTCGTCCAGCAGCATCAGCCGCGGGCGCTGGGCCAGGGCGCGGGCCAGGGCCACCCGCTGCTGCTGACCGCCGGACAGCTCGTGGGGCCAGCTGTGCAACAGGCGCCGGTCCAGGGCCACGCGCTCCAGCAGCGCCTCGACCTGGGCGCGCTTGGCG
This sequence comes from Pseudomonas imperatae, assembly GCF_057128625.1. Taxonomy (NCBI): domain Bacteria; kingdom Pseudomonadati; phylum Pseudomonadota; class Gammaproteobacteria; order Pseudomonadales; family Pseudomonadaceae; genus Pseudomonas; species Pseudomonas imperatae. The sequence continues at coordinate 42,894 of NZ_JBSKHP010000033.1, forward strand.
GCGGCGCTGCCGGGCAGGCCGAAGCCGATGTTGGCGGCCACGTCCAGGTGCGGGAACAGCGCGCCGTCCTGGGGGACGTAGCCGATCTGGCGTTGGTGCGCGGGCACTTCGCGGCCGCCGTCGGCCAGCGGCTGGCCGCCCAAGGCGATGCTGCCCTGGTCGGGGAATTCGAAGCCGGCGATCAGCCGCAACAGGGTGGTCTTGCCCGAGCCGGATGGCCCGACAATGGCGGTGCGGCTGCCGCTGGGGACGCTGAGGCTGACGTCGTCGAGGGCGGTGAAGGCGCCGAAACGCTTGTGCAGGTGGTGCAGTTCGAGGGCGCTCATCGGCCGGCGGTCCGTTTTGATTGTTGATAGAGGAGGGCGGTCAGCGGCAGCGACAGCACAATCATGATCAGCGCATAGGGCGCCGCAGCGGCGTAGTCGATCTCGCTGCTCATGGCCCAGAAGCCGGTGGCCAGGGTGCGCGTGCCGCTGGGCGCCAGCAGCAGGGTGGCGGTGAGCTCGTTGCAGATGGCCAGGAACACCAGCGCCGCACCCGCCGCTGCGCCCGGTGCGGCCAGGCGCAGGGTGACGCGCCACAACGCCTGGCCCGGTGAACGGCCGAGGCTGCGGGCGATGTTCTCCAGCTCCACCGGCGCCTGGGCGATGCCGGCGCGCAGGCTGACCAGGGCCCGTGGCAGGAACATCAGCACGTAGGCCAGCAGCACGGTGAACAGGGTCTGGTACAGCGGCGGTGCCAGGTGAATGGTCAGGGTCACCAGTGCCAGGGCGACGACAATGCCCGGCAGCGAGCTGGACAGGTAGTTGCCGCCTTCCAGCAGCCGTTGCAGGCGGCTGGGTGCGCGCACCGACAGCCACGCCGCCGGTATCGCCGCCAGGGTGGTCAGCAGGGCGCCGGCGCTGGCCAGTAGCAGGGTCTGCCACAAGGCGGTCCACAGTTCGTCGTTGCGCCACACCTCCAGGCCGCCGGCCAGCAGCCAGCGGCCCAGGGTCAGTAGCGGCACGCCCAGGGTCAGCGCGCAGGTCGCCAGCATCAGGCCCAGGCCCAGCGCGGTGTCGCGCCGGTTCAGGTGCCAGCCGGGCAGCACGCGCGGGCTGCCGGAGCCCACCCGCGCATAGCGGGCATGACCACGGCTGGCGGCCTCGACCGTCAGCAGCAACAGGCAGCACAGCGCCAGCACGCCGGCCATCATGTTGGCGGCCGGGCCGTTGAACGAGGACTGGAACTGGTCGTAGATGGCGGTGGTGAAGGTGTCGAAACGAATCAGGGCGTACAGCCCGAACTCGGCCAGCAGGTGCAGGCCTACCAGCAACGTGCCGCCGCTGATGGCCAGGCGCAGTTGCGGCAGCACCACGCGAAAGAACACTGCCCAGGGTTTGAGCCCCAGGGACTGGCCGACGTCTTCAAGGGCCGGGTCCAGGCGGCGCAGGGTGGCGGCCACGGGCAGGTACAGGAAGGGGAAATAGGCGATCACCGAGATCAGCACCGCCGCCGGTAAACCGTGCAAACCGGGCGCCACACTGACCCAGGCGTAGCTGTGCACGAACGCCGGGATGGCCAGGGGCGCGGTGGCCAGCAATGCCCACAGCCGCCGCCCGGGTAGCCGCGTGCGTTCGGTGAGCCAGGCCAGGGACACACCCAGCAGCACGCACAGCGGCAAGGTCAGCAGGGTCAGCGCCAGGGTGTTGAGCAGCAACTGCGCCATGCGCGGGCGCAGCACCAGGGCGGCAATGTTCTGCCAGCCTTGTTGCACGGCCACGCCGACGATGAAGCCCAGGGGCAGCAGCGCCAGCAGCGACAGGCCAAGGGCGGCGCCCACCAGCCAGGCGTTGCGCCGCCGCTGGCGGCGGCGCAGGGGCAAGCTGGCCGCCGGTACGGCGGCCTTGGTCAAGCCTGAAGATGGCAGCAATTTACAGCAGCCCGGCCTGGTTCATCAGCTCGACGGCCTTCTTGCTGTCGAGCTTGGAAACGTCCACCACCGGCGCGTCCAACTGCGCCAGCGGCACCAGTTTCGGGTTGGACGCCGCACCCTGGCCTACCGCGTACTCGAACGACTTGCCGTCCTTCAGGATGGCCTGGCCCTTGGGGCCGGTGATCCACTTGAGCAGCGCCTGGGCCTGCTCCTGGTGCTTGCTGGACGCCAGCACGCCGCCGCCCGACTGGCTGACGAACGCACCCGGGTCCTGGTGCTTGAAGTAGTGCAGTTCGGTGTTCTTGCTGTTCTCGCCGGTCTTGGCCTGGTCGACGAAGCTGTAGTAGTGGTAGATCACCCCACCTTCCGCCTGCCCGGCATTCACTGCCTTGAGCACCGCGCTGTTGCCGCGGTAGGCGGTGGCGTTGGCCTTCATGCCCTTGAGCCAGTCGAGGGTGGCGGCTTCGCCCTTGAGCGCCAGCACCGCGGCGACGATGGCCTGGAAGTCGGCGCCGGCCGGCGAGGCGGCCCAGCGGCCCTTCCAGGCCGGGGTGGCCAGGTCCATCAGCGAGGCGGGTAGTTGGTCGGCCTTGAGCTTGTCCTTGTTGTAGACGAACACCGTGGAGCGCGCGGCAATGGCCACCCACTTGCCCTGGGCCGGACGGTAGGGCGCGCCCACCTGTTCCAGGGTGGTAGGCGCCACGGGGGCGAACAGGCCGGCGTGCTGCACCAGCATCATGGCCGGCGAGTTCTCGGTCAGGAACACGTCGGCGGGCGAGGCCGCGCCTTCCTGCACCAGTTGGTTGGCCATCTCGGTGTCATCGCCGTTACGCAGGGTGACCTTGATGCCGGTGTCCTGGGTGAAGCCGGCGACCCAGGCCTTGGTCAGGGTCTCGTGTTGGGCGTTGTACACCACCAGGTCCGAGTCTTGCGCCAGGGCGTGGCTGGCACCGAACAGGGCGCAGACCAATACCGTGGTTTTCAGCAGGGGTAGGGACGACTTCATGACCGCGCTCCAGTGTTGTTCTTGTGTGAAAAAGGATAATTCAATACGAATCATTTGCATGACTATTCGTGCCGGACGGTAGTGCGGCGAATGACAAAAAATCGTCAAGGCGATGCTGGCGTTTCGTAAATGTATCGAGTTTGTTGCCAAATCCTGCGAGCAAAGTGCGGTAACGCCGGTCACAACTGACAAGGACGGCGTTCCCGTTCGCAACCCGGAGAAATGCTATGCACAGATACCTTGCCAAGCTGATGCTGGTCGCCGCGCTGATGTCGAGCCTGGGCGGCTGCTGGATTTTTGATCCCCATGGAGGCGGCGGTGGTCATGGCGGCGGCGGTGGCGGCCCGGGCATGAGTGGCCCTGGCGGCGGCGGGCCTGGTGGCGGCGGTGGCCCAGGTGGCAATGGCGGTGGCCCGGGCGGCGGCGCGCGCTGACCGGCACTTTTGCCCAGGCAAAAGAAAGCCCGCAACGAGGCGGGCTAAATGAATCATCACAAAGGAGTGGGTGTACTGTGCACCTTGCTTTGTGAAGGCGATGTGAAAAGCCGCCAAGGTGAAAATACTTTCATTACGGCGGCTTTTCTTGATCCCTGTAGCAGCGGCTGTTTCTGTGGGAGCTGGCTTGCCAGCGAGGTTTTGGGGCCTCAACAGCTCGCTGGCAAGCCAGCTCCCACAATGCCTGCTACGGGTTATTCGAACTGTGGCTGGAATTTTTTTACCGCCGCCAGGGCGCAGCCTTCGTCCTTGTCGCCGCCTGGTGCGCCGGACACGCCAAGCCCACCCAGCACCTGGCGATCGGCCTTGCGCAAGGTCACCCCACCCGGAATGAACAGCACCTGCGGCACGGTGTTCAACGCGCCGTTGGCCGGCCCGTCGAGCTTGGCGGCCAGCAGTTCGCTGATGGTGTCCTTGTCGAACGCCTGGCCGTAGGAGAAGGCGGTGTACGCCTTGCGGTAGGACACCGACAACGACTGCAGCGGCACGGTATCGCCCTTGATCACCGCTTGGGCGTGGCCGGACGGGTCGACCACCGTGGCGGTCACCGACCAGCCCTTGGCGGCGCAGGTCTGCACGGCCTCGGCGGCCAGTTGCTGGGCCACTTGCCAGGGCAGTTTCTGGCTGCTGACCAAGTGGCTGGGAGCGGCCTGGGCGCACAGCGCGGCCAGTGTCAGCGCCAGGGTGGCGCCGCTGCGCAGCAGGGGAGAGGTGGGCATGGCAGTTTCCTTTTCGAGGTTGATGAAAATCCTTTCACTCGCCGTGGCGAAAGCAGTTCCCAATACTGGCCTGGCGGCTGGAACCTTCACTGAGATCGGGTTTCAGACGCTATGACCAGGCCCGATGCTGTTGCTCGGGTTTTTTTCAGCATCGGCCTGAAACCGGTTTCAGTCAAATCCGGAGATGATGTGTGAAAACGTCCGCAAGCCTGTTGTTAACCGCGGGGCTGCTGCTGGGCAGTGCCCTGCCTGCCCTGGCACTGGCCGAAACCGTCGACCGCAGCGATATCCCCATCGGCTCCCTGGACGAGGTGGCTGCGTTCCAGGGCCTGGGCCCGTCCGGCATCGTCGTCACGCCGTCGGGGCGCACCTTCGTCGGCTTCCCGCGCCACGCCATCAACCACACCGGCATGACCCTGGGCGAGCTGGTGGGCGGCAAACTGGTGCCGTATCCCGACGCGGCCACCAGCCTGCCGTCCGACCGCAGCGACTCGCAGAAACTGATCTCCGTGCACGGCATGACCACCGACACCCAGGGCCGCCTGTGGCTGATCGACGACGGCAAGCGTGGCGGTATCGACGGCATCAAGCCCGGCGCCGCCAAGGTGGTGGGCATCGACCCGCAGACCAACAAGGTGTTCGCCTCGGTAGTGCTCAAGGACGCCCTGCGCCAGGACAGCCACATGAACGACCTGCGCATCGATCTCACCCATGGCGCCCAAGGCACCGCCTATGTGGCCGACTCGTCGTTTGGCGAAGCCCCGGCCATTGTCGTCGTCGACCTGGCCACCGGGCATCAGCGCCGGGTGCTCAGCAAAGACCCGTCGGTGCTGCCGCAACAGGACTTCGTCACCCAGCTGGACGGCGTGCCCATGCGCTACCAGGGCAAGGCCAGCGCCTTCCCCCACGGCGGCGTCGACAGCATCACCCTCAGCGCCGACAGCACCCGCCTGTATTACTCGCCGCTGACCAGCCGCCACCTGTGGAGCATTCCCACCGGCGCCCTGGCCAATTTCGACTACAGCGACAAGCAGCTCGCCGCGCAGATTCGTGACGAGGGCGAGAAGGTCATGACCGACGGCATCGCCACCGACGCCCAGAACCGTATTTACCTGACCGACTCCGAACACCGGCAGATCCTGCGCCGCTGGCCCGACGGTCACTTCGACGTGGTGCTGCGCGACCCGCGGCTGGTGTGGCCGGACGGCATCTTCGTGGCCGGCAACCAGGTCTACGTGACCTTGGGCCAGTGGGACCGCCTGGGCCAGCACAGCGACACCCGCAAGCCGCCCTACCTGCTGATTCGCACGCCCATCGACGGCACGCCGGTGTACGACGCGCAGCCGCAATGATTGCTCACTGACATGGAGGCACCCCCCGCAATGAACGCGATAAAACCCATGACCCTGGCGCTGCTGGCAGTCGCCTCTGTCGCTAACGCCCAGCCCGCCCCGGCGCCACAGGGCGAGTTGGTGGCCGCCCTGCGGAACACCGAGGCCAGCGGCATTGTCGTCACCCCCGGCGGCCGCACCTTCCTGACGCTGCCCCGGGCCGGCAGCAACCACACATTCCCCTCGGTGGTGGAACTGGTGAAGGGCAAGCAGGTGCCGTTCCCCGACCTTGCCACCACCACCGACACCGGCAAGCCGCTCACCGACTGGCTGGTGTCGCCCCTGGGGCTGACGCTGGCCGGCAATACCCTGTGGGTGCTGGACGAGGGCAAGCGCCCGGGCATCGACGGCATCCCCGACGGCTCGGCGAAGCTTGTGGGCATCGACATCACCAGCCGCAAGGTGCTCAAGACCATCGTCTTCCACAAGCCGTTCCTGCGCGACAGCGTGCAGCTCAACGACCTGCGCATCGACCCCGACCACGGCGCCCAGGGCACGGTGTACATCTCCAACAATGGTTTTTCCAGCCCCTCGGATTGTTCGCTGATCGTGGTGGACATCGCCACGGGCAAGATGCGCGAGCTGTTCCACAACCTGCCGCAGACCTCGCCGGCGCCCGGCTACATGACCTACGTCGAAGGCCAGCCCCACGCCTACAGCCTCGACCACCCGACCATGCCCCAGGGCGGGGTCAACGGCATCGAGCTGTCGCCGGACCACAAGAAGCTGTACTGGACCATTCCCACCAACCCCAACTACTACAGCATCGACACCGCCGCGCTCAGCGACTTCAACCGCCCTGAGGACGCGCTGGTCAAGGACATTCACTTCGAGGGCCAGGTTGCCTCCAACGGCGGCATCGCCGTGGACGCCAAGGGCACGCTGTACTTCGGCGACGCCTCGCGCTACTCCATCATCAGCCGCGACAACGCCGGGCAATTTGCGCTGGTGGGCCGCGACCCGCGGTTGATCTGGCCGGATGGCCTGTACTGGCAGGGCGGCTACCTGTACGTCACCGTGGGGCAGTGGCAGCGGGTGCCGGGGCTGCACGGCGGCAAGGACCTGCGCACCGCGCCGTACAACATCCTGCGGTTCAAGACGGCAATGTAAAAACTGCGTACCGGGCCTGTTACTCACTGGCTACCCGCCAGGCAGGCTCTATGCTGGACAGTGCGAAAGCGCAGGCGATAAGGTATTCGCCACGTCGGGGGCGAACATCGCCGCCCGGCGTTTTCGTCAATGCACGTCCCTCAAGGAGCCGACGGTGAGCTTGCACAGAGAACGGCTGATGGGCGTCGCCAGCGACGCTGCCCAGGACGGCCCTACGGGGGCGGTGGCGACGCTGCTGGCAACCGAGTGGGCCCAGGCCCTGCGGTTGCGGCAACCCTTGTCGTTGATCGTGGTGACCGTCGACCAGTTCCCGGCGTTCTGCCGCCAGCAGGGCCGCGAGCAGGGCGAGATGCACCTGGGCCACTTAGGCCAATTGCTCGACGCCATCGCCCGGCGGGCCCGCGACAGCGCCGGGCGCTGCTCAGCCGATGCGTTCATGCTGGTGCTGCCGGAAACCCCGGCAGACGGCGCCCAGGTGGTGGCCGAGCGCTGCCACCAGGCCATTCGCGCAGCCCAGGCCCAACACCCACTGACCGCCAGCATTGGCGCAGGCACGCTGATACCCCGCAGCGAGGCGGGGCATTCGGCGTTCTTCAATGCGGTGGCGCAGTTGTGCGACGAAGCCGCCCGGGCGGGCGGCGATCGCGTGGCAACGCGGCATTTCGGCCAGTCCTACAGCGGTGCGATGCGCGCCTGAAGATGGGGGAATCCGTTTCTACAGATCCACGTGGACGTGTGGGAGCTGGCTTGCCAGCGAGCTGTTGAGGCCCTAAAGCTCGCTGGCAAGCCAGCTCCCACAAAAAGACGCGATCAGTTAGGCGGGGCCGAAGCGCTGTCGCCGCCGCTGTCGCCACCATCATCATCGTCGTCATCGTCATCACTGGTGCCAGCGCCGCCGGAGGTGTCCTGCTTGCCGCTGTAGCCACCGCCACCGTTGTCGGTGCCGCCGCTGCGGCCAGGGTCGGCGCCTTGCGTACGCGGGTCGGCGCCAGGGCTGGACGGCGAGGCATCGGTGCCGTTGTTGATGGAAATGTCGGACGCCGCCAGGGCCACCGCCGAGGTGGCGGACAGCAGGCTGGCGACCGCCAGGGTAAGCAAGGTTTTCCTGAACATGGTGGCGCTCCCTCGATAAGGACGTTTCACCAGCTTAGGCAGGGGGCGGGGCGCCGTCGATCCAATGTTGCGACCGACGGCGATATTTCATCTTACCGGCGGTCGACCCACACGGTCTGGGCGTTGCAGAACTCGCGCAGGCCGAAGTGCGACAGCTCGCGGCCGAAACCGCTTTTCTTCACGCCGCCAATGGCCACGCGGGGGTCGGAGGCGCAGTAGCCGTTGATGAACACGCCGCCGGTGTCCAGCGCTGCGGCCAGGCGCTTGGCCAGCGCGACGTCGGCGGTCCAGACGCTGCCGGCCAGGCCGAACTCGCTGTCGTTGGCCAACTCAACCGCATGGGTGGCGTCGCGGCAGGCAATGATCGAGGCCACCGGGCCGAACAGCTCCTGCTTGAACGAGGTCATGTCCGGCGTCACGTCGCCCAGGATGGTCGGCGCGTAGTAGTTACCCACGCCTTCCACCTTGTGGCCGCCCAGCAGCAGGGTGGCGCCTTCGGCCAGGGTCTGTTGCACCTGGCCGTCCAGCTCGTCGCGCAGGTCGTAGCGGGCCATGGGGCCGATGTAGTTGCCTTCCACCAGCGGGTCGCCGACCTGCATGGCCTTGACCGCGGCCACCAGTTTCTCGGTAAAGACCGGCAGCACGCTGTCTTCGATGATGAAGCGCTTGGCGGCGATGCACACCTGGCCCACGTTCTGGAAGCGGCCGATTGCGGCGGCCTTCACGGCCTCGTCGAGGTCGGCGTCGGCCAGCACGATGAACGGGTCGGAGCCGCCCAGCTCCAGCACGCATTTCTTCAGTGCGGCACCGGCCTGGGAGGCGATGGCGGCGCCGGCGCGCACGCTGCCGGTGACAGTCACGGCGGCGATGCGCGGGTCATTGATGGCGCTGGAGACGCCGTCGTTGCCCACGTTCAGCACTTCGAACGCACCTTCCGGCACGCCGCCCTCGCGCAGGGCCTGGGCCAGCAGCAGCGCGCTGCCCATCACGTTCGGCGCGTGCTTGAGCACGTAGGTGTTGCCCGCCAGCAGGATCGGCACGGCGCCACGCAGCACCTGCCAGATGGGGAAGTTCCACGGCATCACGGCCAGGATCGGGCCAATCGGGCGGTATTCGATAAAGGCCTTGTCGCCCGGTACCTGGGTCGGCTCAGGCGCCAGCAGTTCCGGGCCGTGGCCGGCGTACCACTCGCACAGGCCGGCGCATTTTTCCACTTCGGCGCGGGCCTGCAGAATCGGCTTGCCCATTTCCAGGGTCATGCTGCGGGCCAGGGCCTCGCTGTTGTTGCGCAGGGCAGTGGCGACGTTGACCAGCACGGCGGCGCGGTCGGCCACCGATACCTGGCGCCACTGGCGGTAGGCGTCGGCGCTGCGGGCCAGGGCCTGGTCCAGCTGGGCAGCGGTCTGGAACGGGTAGCGCGCCAGTTCTTCACCGGTGGCCGGGTTCAGGGAAACGGCGTAGTCGATAACGGCGGGGGCATTCATGGCAAACCTCCAAGGCAGTAGATGAGCGTTACCTTATGCCCTTGATCGCTTCATGAATAATGAATAATAATAAGTGAAATGCTCACGAAACGAGAAAGCATCATGGACCTGACCCAGCTCGAACTGTTCAAGGCCGTCGCCGAGGAAGGCAGCATCACTGCCGCTGCCGCCAAGGTGCACCGGGTGCCGTCGAACCTGACCACGCGCATCAAGCAGCTGGAAAGCGAGTTGGGCGTGGACCTGTTCATCCGCGAGAAACTGCGCCTGCGGCTGTCGGCCAACGGCCACAGCTTCCTTGACTACACCCGGCGCATTCTCGACCTGGTGGACGAGGCCAGGCTGGCCGTGTCCAGCGGCGAGCCCCAGGGCGTGTTTACCCTGGGCTCGCTGGAAAGCACGGCGGCGGTGCGCATCCCGCCCTTGCTGGCGGCCTACCACCAGCGCTACCCCAAGGTGGAGCTGGACCTGTCCACCGGGCCCTCAGGCGACATGATCGACGGCGTGCTGGCCGGGCGTTTCGCTGCCGCGTTCGTCGACGGCCCGCTGCACCCGCTGCTCGACGGCATTTCGGTGTTCGAGGAAGAAATGCTGCTGGTCACCGCCAAGGGCCATGCGCCGGTGACCCGCGCCCTGGATGTCAGTGGCGAGACGGTGTACGCCTTCCGCGCCAACTGTTCGTACCGGCGGCACCTGGAGAGCTGGTTCATCGCCGACGGCGCCACGCCGGGGCGCATTTTCGAGATGGAGAGTTACCACGGCATGCTCGCCTGCGTCAGCGCCGGCGCCGGGCTGGCCATGGTGCCGCGCAGCATGCTGGAAAGCATGCCGGGCAGCAGCAACGTCAGCGCCTGGCCCCTGGGCGGTGAATACAGCTGGCGCCAGACCTGGCTGACCTGGCGCCGCGGCACGCGTTCGCCCAATTTGCTGGGCATGCAGGAGATGCTGGAGAGTCAGGCCTCGGCGGCCACGCGCCCGGCGTAGTCGCGAGCAAACTGCGCGGCGATGCGCCCTGAGCGCGAGCCGCGCTGGGTGGCCCAGCGCAGGGCTTCGACGTGGGCCTGGGCAAAGGCGTCCGCGGGCACCCCGCAGGCCGCCAGCCATTCGTTCACCGCGCCAAGGAACTCGTCCTGGGAGAAGGGGTAGAACGAGATCCACAGGCCGAAGCGCTCCGACAGCGAGATCTTTTCTTCCGACTCCTCGCCAGGGTGCAGGTCACCGTTTTCGCCGCGTTTCCAGTTGAGGTTGTCGCTGGCGCGCTCGGCCATCAGGTGGCGGCGGTTGGAGGTGGCGTAGATCAGCGTGTTGGCCGCCTGGCCAGCCACCGAGCCGTCGAGCACGGTCTTCAGGCTCTTGTAGCCGATGTCGCCTTCCTCGAAGGACAGGTCGTCGCAGAACAGGATGAAGCGCTCGGGGCGCCCGGTGGTGAAGTCGAGGATCTGCGGCAGGTCGCCGATGTGCGCCTTGTCCACCTCGATCAGGCGCAGCCCCTGGCCGTGGAAGCGCTCCAGGCAGGCCTTGACCAGCGATGACTTGCCGGTGCCACGGGCGCCGGTCAGCAGCACGTTGTTGGCCGGGCGGCCTTCAACGAACTGGCGGGTGTTCTGTTCGATCAGGCGCTTTTGTCGGTCGATGTTCTGCAGCGCGTCGAAACGGATCAGGCTGGGCTGCTTGACCGCCGCCAGCACCGGCTGTTCCACGCCGCGCACGCGCCGGTAGTGCCATTGGAAGGCGATGGCGTTGCTGTCGAACACCAGCGCCTGGTCGGGCGGAAAGGCGCGCTCCAGGCTGTTGGCGATGCGTTCGAGTTGGGCGAGCAGGGCAGAGCTGTCAACGGTCATGGACATGGTGGTATCACAGTGCAGGGATGGCTGGGCACAAGCTTAGGGATAGGGCAAAGTGTGCGTCTAACGATAAAAGGGCGCCTGCATGCGTAAAACGGACATTGTCGACCACGGCGAACCGACGGACGCGCGCGGCGTGGCTGCCGTGGCCCTGGACTTCGACGACGGCCACTGGGTGGCCACCCATCGCCACCACAACGCGCAGCTGCTCTACGCCACCCAAGGCGTGCTGGTGGTGGGCACCGCCGAGGGCCATTGGCTGGTGCCCAGCGACCGCGGGTTGTGGATACCGCCGGGGGTGGCGCACTGGACGCGCATGGTTGGTGCGGTGCGGGTGCGCACCCTGTACATCGAGCCTGCGCAGGTGCCCGCGCACCTGCCGGGCAGTTGCTGCGTGCTGGGGGTGCCGGCGCTGCTGCGCGAGCTGATCCTGGCGGCGGTGGCCATCCGCACCCCGCCGGCCGCGGATAGCCGCGATGGCCGGGTCATGGCGCTGATGCTCGATGAGCTGAACCAGCAGCAGCCGTTGCCGCTGCACCTGCCGCACCTGCGGCACCCGGCGTTGCAGCCGGTGAGCGAGCAGATTCTGCAGGGCCAGGGCCTGGAATTGGAACTCAACGACTGGGCCGGGCAGCTCGGCGTGAACCCCAAGACCTTGCAGCGCTGGTTCGTGCGCGACACCGGCATGACCTTCGGCAAATGGCGCCAGCAGGCGCGGCTGCTGACCGCCCTGCAGCGCCTGGCCCTGGGCCACAGCGTGCTGGAAGTGGCGCTGGAGGTCGGCTACAACACCCCCAGCGCTTTCAGCGCCATGTTCCGCCGGCAGTTCGGCCTGTCTCCCAGTGAGTGGTGACGGTAGCGGGTGATGCCGGATGCCGTTGCAGCAGCGGCCGCCAGGCAGCGTCCCAGGCGCCCCGATTCAAGCCAGGTAATCGCGCGCCGCTTCGAGGATTTCGTCCGACAACGGATGCCCCTCGGTCGCCCGCGCCAGGGTGATGGCGCCGACCATCAGGGTGAACTCCATCAACGCCGTGTGGCGACGTTGCTCGGGCTGTTCCTGGCCCATCACCGCTTCATAGTCGTCCAGCAGCGCGCCGACGCCGTCGGTGTAGGCCTGGCGCAGGGGGCTGCCCTCGGGCTCGCGGCACACATCGCCGGCAAAGCCGACGGTGGGGCAGCCGTCGCCGGGGGCGTCGCGGTTGCTGTCGGCCAGGTAATGGTCGATCAGCACCCGGCGCGCGCCCTTGCGGTCGCGGGTCGGTTCGGTGCGCTCGGCCCAGCGTTGCACCGACTGTTCGAAGGCCTGGCGGCAGGCTTGGGCGGCGAGGGCTTCCTTGGACTCGAAATGGCCATAGAAGCCACCGTGGGTGAGGCCGGCGGCGCTCATCACGTCGGCCACGCTCAGGCCCTTGAGGCCGCGCTCGCGGAACAGGCGGGTGGCCACCTGCAGGATGATTTCACGGTTGCGTTCGGTTTGTTGGCGGGATACGCGGGGCATGATGATCTCGGCGTTGCTTGAACAGATAAGGGGCAGGTCATTGTTCGCGGGCGCGGCGCGCCGCGTAGGCCAGCAGGTGCGTGTAGGCCAGACGCAGCACGGAGCGGTCCGGGGTCTCGACGTCTTCAGCCGGGCGCCGGCGCAGCAGGTCCCCCAGCACATGATCGGCCTCGGTGCCGTCGCCGCGCTCGACGTCGCGCAGCATCGAGGCGGTCAGCGCCGAGCCGGGCTCGGTCAGCACCTGCAGGAACGCCTCGCGCACCGGCTCGCGCGGCGGGTAGCCGGCGCGTCGGGCAATGGCCGAGCATTCCTCGAACAGGTCGCAGATCAGGTCTTCGCCGCCTGCGGCCACCACGTCGCCGACGCTGGCGCGCATCAGGCAGGTGATGCCGCCGCCGGTGGCGATGAACAGCCATTTCTCCCACATTTCCTGGGTGATGTCCGGGCTCAACTGGGCGGCAAAGCCGGCGTTGTCCAGCGCCTCGAACGCCGCCTGCACACGAGCGCCGTCCTGGCCCACGCGCGCACCGAACGCCAGGTCGTCGCGCTGGTTGAAGTGCACGATGGTGCCGTCGGCACGCTTGTCCAGCGACACGAAGCACTTGCCGCCCAGCACCTTGTCGGCACCGAAACGGGCGTCCAGCAGCTCCAGGTGGCGCATGCCGTTGAGCAGCGGCAGTATCAGGGTATCGGGGCCCACCGCCGGTGCGATGTCGGCCATCACGGCGTCCAGTTGCCCGGCCTTGCAGCTGAGCAGAATCAACGCGAACGGGCGGTCGATGTCCCGTGCCTGCACCCACGGCACCCGGGGCAGGTCAATGTCGCCCAGCGGGCTGCGCACGCGCAGGCCGTGCTCATCCAGTTGCTGGCCGCGCGCCGCGCGCACCAGGAAGGTGACGTCGCGCCCGGCCGCCAGCAGGCGCCCGCCAAAATAGCCGCCGACGGCACCGGCCCCCACGATCAAAATCCGCATGATCTAGTTACTCCTTTTCATTGAGGTCCAGGTGTAGGCATTAAAGCCCCCATAAAATATAGGCCGATCACCCTCGTTCGAATAGAGTGTGATCGACCTTTATTTTTTTGCCAGCGACGGGAACTTATGCCGGTCGCCAATTCACCCCTTCGATGCCAAATTTTTCTGCCAGCGGCTTGCTGGTCTTTTTCACTCGTTCGCGGCCGAAGCGGCCAATGCGGCCCACCCCGGCGTCACAACTTGCCCAATGCCACGCCTCACCGTTGTCCATGGTGTGCGCGCGGATGATGAACGATTTCGGTACGCCATGAAGCGTGTAGTCAATGACGTAGAGTTTTGCGCTGTTCATAAAACTGAAGTTCCTCCCTGTGACAGTTTTAGTGAGTCCAGGGTGGGGAAAAAATTCAGTCGGATTGTTGGACAGCCGGTCTATTCGCCACTGACCGTCCAGTGCACCGCGTCCTTGGGAAACACCACCTGCTCCAGGCGGTGGGCGATGCCGCAGGTCAGCGAGTCGTCGGCGGCGATGACCTTCTCTTCGGCCGACAGGCATTTGAAGATATCCAGTTTCTGCTCGGCGTCTGCGGTCTCGTCCTTGAAGATGGTCACGTAGCGCTCCAGGTCGTTGTTGAGGCTGGAGAGGTACTCGCGCAGGCGCGAATGGTCCACCGAATTCTGGCTGAAGTACCAGTTCATGGGGTGGATGAGGAAACGTGATTGTGGCGCGGCAATGCGCTCGGTGCCGGCCAGGTAGACGATGATGCCCATGGACTCGATGTTGCCGGAGTTGATGGTGCGCACCGGGATGCCCAGGGACTTGATGAACGTGTAGATGGTAAAACCGAAGTTGGTGCTGCCGCCCGAGGACGACATGTTCAGCCACAGCGACTCGGCGCCGGCCTTCAGCGCTTCAAGGCAGCGGTCACGCAGGCGTTCGTGGGTACTCTGGTCGATCTGGCAATGGAAATGAACAATGTGCTGGCTCACCGTCATGTCCTTGTCGTTGCGGGGTATGCAGGCCGGGGACGCTGCCCCGGCCCTGACTCAGCGATTAGCTGCGGCCGCCACCGTGGCTGCCTTGACCGCCTTTTTTGCTGCTATCGGGAGTTGCTTTGCTCCGGTCGTTTGGCATTTTGCCTGCAGTCGAGCCGGAAGATGCCTGTCCGCCTTTTTTGCCGGCTTCGGAGGCTTTTTCACGATCATTGGAGAAGTTTCCTGGGTTCGACTTGCCTGTGTTAGCCATGATTCTCTTCCTCTGTTTTATCGGATGTGCAAGGCCAGTGGCCCTGCATTAACTGTGAAAGGCAAAGCCGATAAAAGTTTATTGATTATAGAAAGGCGAGACGGGCGGTCTTAGTGTTTTTGGCTTGAATATTTAGTGCCAAAACGACTGTCGCGCCGCCCGTCTCCTGCATGGGCTGTCAGCACAGGCAGAACAACGCCACCTGCGGCTCATCGCTGATCCACTGGTGGCACACGCGCCAGCCGCCTAGCGCGGCCATCTCGGTGAAAGACTCGACGGTGAACTTGTGCGAGTTCTCGGTGTGCAGGCGCTCGCCCTCGGCAAAGTGGAAGGCCTGGCCGGCCACTTGCACCACTTGTTCGCGCTGGCTCACCAGGTGCATTTCCATGCGCTGCAACTCGGCGTTCCACAGCGCCAGGTGGCGGAAGTCGTCGATCACGAAGTTGCCGTTCAGCTCACGGTTCATGCGCTTGAGCAGGTTGAGGTTGAACGCCGCGGTGACGCCGGCGGCATCGTCATAGGCGGCTTCCAGGATGGCCGGCGCCTTGACCATGTCCACGCCGACGATGAACCAGGCGTTGCGCCCCAGCAGCGTGTGCGCCGAACGCAGGAACTGCACCGCTTGCGGGCGGGTGAAGTTGCCGATGGTGGAGCCTGGGA
Source organism: Pseudomonas imperatae (assembly GCF_057128625.1). Classification (NCBI taxonomy): domain Bacteria; kingdom Pseudomonadati; phylum Pseudomonadota; class Gammaproteobacteria; order Pseudomonadales; family Pseudomonadaceae; genus Pseudomonas; species Pseudomonas imperatae. The sequence goes on from NZ_JBSKHP010000033.1 coordinate 58,341, forward strand.
AGAAGCCCACCCGCGGCTTGCCCTTCACCGCCTCCGGCAGGTGCAGGGCGCGGGTGAAGTCGTCCACCTGGGGCGCTATTTGCAGCTGCGGGTAGCGATCGCGCAGGTGGCTGGCGGCGTTGTCCAGGGCGTCCTGGCAGATGTCGATGGGCACGTAGACGCTGACCTGGGGCGCGGCGTCCAGCACCAGGCGGATCTTGTCGCAGGCACCGCTGCCGAACTCCACCAGCGCCGCGCCCTCGGGAATCACCGCACCGATCTGCGCCGCCACGTCGGTGAGCAGCCGGGTTTCGGCGCGCGTGGGGTAATACTCGGGGGTGGTGCAGATGGCCTCGAACAGCTGCGAGCCGGCGGCGTCGTAGAAGTACTTGGGCGACAGGCTCTTGTGTGGCGCCGACAGGCCGGCGATCACGTCGCGGGCGAACTCGCTGTTGTGCAGACCGTCCTGGCACACGTCGCGGGCCAGGCGCAGGCCGCAGAACATCCAGCGCAGGCCGGGGGTGAAGAAGTTGCGGTAGCTGGGGCGGCAGTGCTCGGGGCTGGTGATGCTGGCGCCCCCGCGCAGCACCATCTGGTTGACCATGAACTTGCCGTTGTACTCACCCACCGCCGAGGGCGCCGGGTGGAAGCCGGGGTAGGGGCAGTAGGCGCTCTGGGTCCATTGCCAGGCCACGTCATCCACCTGCTCGAGCAGGCCGGTGGTGGCCGCCAGCTCCCATTCGGCCTCGGTGGGCAGGCGCGCCTCGGCCCAGGTGGCGAAGGCGCAGGCCTCGTAGTAGCTGATGTGGGTGACGGGGGCATCGGGGTCCACGGGCACCAGGCCAGCCAGGGTCATCACTTGCCAGTGCTCGCCGTCCCGTTGCCAATACAACGGTGCCTGCCAGTCCTGCTCGCGGGCCACGGCCCAGCCGTCGGACAGCCACAGGCCCACCGTGGCATAGCCGCCGGCGGCCATGAAGCGCAGCCATTGGCCGTTGGTCACCAGCCGGTCGCTGATCTCGAACGGCGCCAGGTACGCCTTGTGGCGCGGGCCTTCGTTGTCGAAGGCGAAGCCGTCGCCGTCGTGGCCGATGTCCACCAGGCCACCGTCCAGCGCCTTGAACTGGCCTTCGCGGCCGCCGGCATCGGCCGGCCAGGCCGGGTCGTAGGCAGGCTTGAGGGCCGAGAGGCTGAACAGGTGCAGGATATCCATCAGCAGCAGTTCCTGGTGCTGCTGCTCATGGGCCAGGCCCAGGTCCACCAGGGCCAGGGTGGCGGCGTCCAGGTCCATGGCCAGCAGGCTGCCCATGTGCAGGTCGACGTATTGCCGGTAGGCCATCACCTGGTCCAGCGCCGGGCGCGTCATCAGCCCGCGCTGGGGCCGCGGCTGGCGCGGCCCCACGGCCTCGTAGTAGGAGTTGAACAGGTACACGAAGCTGGGATCGAACGGCCGGTATTCGGGCAGGTTGGGCACCAGCAGGAAGGTCTCGAAGAACCAGGTGATGTGCGCCAGGTGCCACTTGGTGGGGCTGGCGTCGGGCATCGACTGGGCCACCATGTCCTCCGGGGTCAGGGGGCTGGCCAGGCGCTCGCTATGGCGGCGCACCTGGCGGTAGCGCTGCAGCCGCTCATCGGCCAGGGTGGGCAGGGTTTCCAGTGCGTGGCGTGGCATCAGGTTCATCAGTCAAGGCTCCGCGGCTGCGTCGATGGCGACGTGAGTTGGCGAGGTGACTGCCCGGCAAGCGGCCTACAGGCCCAGGGCATCGAGGGTCTTGGGGTCGGGCTGGCCGTCGAAAAAGGCGTCCAGCACCTGGTTGAACGGGCTGGGGTCGTCGGCAGCGTTGGCAAACAGGGTCATGCACGAGCGTAGCTTGAGGTCATCGGGCGGGGCGAAGATCTGCCCGACCGCTCGTCCTTTCAGCGCTGCCACGGCGGCGCTGGCCTGCAGCAGGCGCGGGCCCAGCAGCGGATGCTGCAGGTAGGCCAGCGCCTCGCCGGCGCCGCTGATGGCGAACTGGCGGGCCATGTCGGTGCGGCCCAGGCCCTGGATCTGCGGGAATATGAACCACATCCAGTGGGTGCGCTTCTGGCCGCCCTGCAGTTCGTGCAGGGCCTGCTCGAACACCGGGCGCTGGGCTTCGACGAAACGCTGGAGGTTGTAGGTGTCCATGGGGTTCACCGCGCAAGGGGCAGGTGTTCAGATGACCGTGGCAGTGGCGGTGAGTTCTAAATAGTTCGACGTGGGGCCCAGGACGCCGCCTTCGGCAGCTGCTACGTAGCAGCTGCCGCAGGCTGCGTCAGGCCACGCCGCGATTACAGCGAAGGGCGCTGCGGCCGCTCATGCACCAACGCCAAAGTTGCGTCCAGCAGCTTCACCATCTCGTCGATGTCCTGGCGCATGTCCATGTGCTGGCGCGCCTCGTCGTGCAATTCCAGGCGCAGTTTGAGCCGCGACAGCGGCGTGCGCAGGTCGTGGGACACCGCGCCCAGCAGGTAGCCGCGCTGGCGCAGTTGCTCGCGGATGCGCCACTGCATGCGGTTGAAGGTCTGGGTGGCCTGCCGGGCTTCCAGCAGGCCGTACTCCAGCACCGGCAGCGGCGGGCTGTCGAGGTCGTCGCTCAGGCGCTCGGCAGCGGCGCTGAAGTGGCGGATGGGCCGCGACAACAGCTTGGAGCAGTACCAGGCCGCCACCACCAGGGTGCTGATCTGAATCACCAGCGGCACGATCGGCCCGTCGAAGGGCGTGCGCGGCGGGGGCGGCGGCAACGGCTCGTCCAGGTCCAGCTCGCGCAGCTCCATGGCGTGGAAGCGCGCGTCCTCCTGCTGCTTGCCATAGGCCTGGAACCACACGAACGCCAGGCAATGGGCGAGCACGATAGCAATCACCGAAATACCAAACAGGCGGGCAAACAGGGAGTTGGCGAAGCGCGGCAGACGAAAGCTGGACATGCGGGGGCTCTTGGGCCGGATAGATCCGAGCAGCCAGCATCGCGCCCGGTTGTGTCGCGTTGATTTCACGAATGTATCGGTGAGTGCGGCAGAAAACGGCCACTTGCCGCCGGCGTCCCTGTGCAGTGGGCATCTGGGCCATCAAGGTTGCGAATGAAGCGGCCAGTGCAGCGTGCGGCAACGGCGACGGGGCTTGCAGCCTGGCAGGTGTGGCAAACTGCCACGCCGAAAACCCCTCGCATTTGCGACCGTTGCTCAGCTAAGTCTTTGCTTCTCAAGCACAATCCCGGACAATCGCCCCCCCTTTTATGGCCGGGGCGCTGCCTGCTTCATGTTTCATCCCGTCTCGGCCACGTATGAATAACCGGCAAGCGGAGATTCGACCGGATGAATGAACAGGCCAACAGCCTCGACCAACACTATGCGGCGCCACAAGCGACGCTGAGCCGTTGGAACCGTCACGACACAACCTGGATGCTGGGCCTGTTCGGCACGGCTATCGGCGCCGGAACCCTGTTCCTGCCGATCAATGCAGGCCTTGGCGGTTTCTGGCCCCTGCTGATCCTGGCCTTGCTGGCCTTCCCGATGACGTTCTACGCCCACCGCGGCCTCACTCGTTTCGTGCTGTCGGGGCGTGAGGGCGCCGACATCACCGACGTGGTGGAGGAGCATTTCGGCGCCAAGGCCGGTGCGCTGATCACCCTGCTGTATTTCTTCGCCATCTTCCCCATCCTGCTGATCTACAGCGTGGCGCTGACCAACACCGTGGGCAGCTTCATCGAACATCAGCTGCACATGCAGCCACCACCGCGTGCGCTGCTGGCGCTGGTGCTGATCGTCGGCCTGCTGGCCGTGGTGCGCTGCGGCGAGCGCTTCATCGTCAAGGCCATGAGCCTGATGGTGTACCCCTTCATTGTCGCGCTGTTGCTGCTGGCGCTGTTCCTGGTGCCGCACTGGACCGGTGGCATCCTCACCACCGCCAGCAACGTGCCGGAGCCGTCGGCGTTCCTGCACACCCTGTGGCTGGCGATTCCGGTGATGGTGTTCTCGTTCAACCATTCGCCGATCATCTCGGCCTTTGCCGTTGACCAGAAGCGCCGCTACGGCGCCAACGCCGAACAGCGCAGCTCGCAGATCCTGGCGCGCGCCCACGGCCTGATGGTGGTGATGGTGCTGTTCTTCGTGTTCAGCTGCGTGCTGACCCTGTCGCCCGAGCAACTGGCGGAAGCCAAGGCGCAGAACCTGTCGATCCTGTCGTACCTGGCCAACCACTTCAGCAACCCAACCATCGCCTTCGCCGCGCCGTTGATTGCCTTCGTGGCCATTGCCAAGTCGTTCCTGGGCCACTACATCGGCGCCAGCGAAGGCCTCAAGGGCCTGATCGTCAAGAGTGGCCGCCGCCCGGCCGCGAAGACCATGGACCGCGTGGTCGCCGCCTTCATGCTGGTGGTGTGCTGGCTGGTGGCAACCCTGAACCCGAGCATCCTGGGCATGATCGAGACCCTGGGTGGCCCGGTGATCGCCGCCATCCTGTTCCTGATGCCGATGTACGCCATCCGCCGCGTGCCGGCCATGCGCCAATACGCCGGCAAGCTGTCGAACCTGTTCGTGGTGATTGTCGGCCTGGTGGCCATCTCGGCGCTGGTCTACACCCTCTAAGCGCACACCCACCCGTAGCAGCCGCCGAAGGCTGCGTCCAGCCGTGACGCGGCCTGGCGGCCGCTGCTACGGGCGAGTGGGTTAGCGCAGCTGCAGCAGCCACCCTGGCTGCCGCAGCCCATCAAACAACCTTCCGTAGTCCGGGTGCAACCGCGCCGGGGTGCGCGTGCGCCGGTATTCACCGGGCGCCACGCCCAGGTATTTGCGGAACGCCCGCGCCAGCTGCTGGCCGTCGCCCAGGCCGCCACGGCGGGCGATCTTGTCCACTGGCAGGTCGCTGTCCAGCAGCGCCTGGCGCGCCATGTCCAGCCGCAACAGCACCAGCAACCCGTAGGGGGAACAGCCGCAGTCCTGGCGCAGCAGCCGGCGCAGGGTGCGCTCGCTGGTGTGCAGGTGGGCGGCTGCCTGGGCGATGTTCAGCGGTTGGTCCAGCCGCGGCAGCCACCAGCGGCACAGGCGCAGGGCAGGGCCGTCGCGGGCGGGGCGCTGGCTGTCATCCGCGCCGGGAGGGCAGGGCTGGCCGCGCACGGCGGCGCAGTGGTCGCGCAACAGCAGCAGGGCCATGTCACTGGCGCTCATGCGCTCGCTGGTGGTGTAGAACGGGCCGTCGATCTGCAGGCTGCCGCGGTGCTGCACCTGCAACGTCGGGTAGCGCTGCCCCAGCAGGGCAACCAGGGCGCTGTGGGTGGTGACCTGGCGCCCCTCCAGCAGCCGCGCCGCCGCCAGCCAGAACACCCCCGCGCCCAGCGCCACCACCCGCCGCGCGCGCGGCTGCACCTGGCGCAGCCACTGCAGCAGCGGCGCTGGCGGGCTGTCCAGGGCCTGGGCCGGGCCGTGGGCGATGATCAACGTGTCGGGTGCCGGCGGCAACTGTGCGTCCAGCGCCTGGGTCTGCACGCTGACCCAGGGCATGCCCGGCGAGCGCAGCGGCGCGCCATCCAGTGAGTACACCCGCGCCCGCAGACTGGCGCCGCGGCGCAGGCTGCAGCAGGGCCGCAGGTCCAGGGCGTGCAGGGTTTCCAGCAGCTTGATCACGTCCCCCACGTAGCAGCCCGGGTAGCTGAGGATGGCGATTTCGCGCACCACGGCGAGGCTGGCGCCAGGCGCGTTCGCACGCGGCGCGGGGGAAGGGGAGTGGGTGATGGTGTGCAAAAAAATCAAGCCCCGGCCAACTGTGCCGTTAATACCTTCAAGGCAGAAATATTTTCTGCGGCCGCGAAGAAATGTGGCCATTGGCTGTCATCTACGGGTCGCGCTTTTGGCGCTGACACGGGATATTGGCGCGCCGTCAAAACATAGACGTCAAAATATAGTCAGTTAGCTATAGAGGGTCAAGCCTTAAAGCTATGCATCTTGAGAGTTCAACCGCATGAAAATGGAGCCGTCGGCCGGCGCTACCTCCCTGGTGGATGCCAAAGGATTGACAGTGATCGAGGCCACGGGCGTGTCCCTGGACGGCCTGGGTCAGAGAATCTCCGATATAGCTGAATCGCTAGGGGGCAAGCGCAACCTGGCGCGCCAGTCCGGCGTGCACGAGACCCAGCTGTACAAATACATTCGTGGCGGCAGTGCCCCCAGCCTTGCGGTGTGCGTGGCCATGGCGCGGGCGGCGGGGGTGAGCCTGGACTGGCTGATCGCCGGCCAGGCGCCGCTGCCTGCCAGCAACGACCACAGCGTGCTGGTGCAGCGCTACCCGGCGCAAGCCTGCGCCGCCGGCTTGCCGTGGCCGGGCAGCGTGGCGGCCATCGAACCTTTGGCCCTGGGCCGGGTCGAACTGCAGCAGCGCGGGCTGGCCGAACACCGCCTGCTGGCGGTGCAGGTGCCGCGTGGCCAGGGCTGCGCGCCGCTGGGCGAAGGCGGCACGGTGCTGATCGACCGGGGTGCGCCGGGGCTGGCCGGCGATGGCCTGTACCTGCTGGAACTGGGCGGCGTGGTGCGGGTGCAGCGCGTGCAGTTCCAGTGCGACGGCTCGCTCATGCTGCTGGCCATCAGCGAGCAATTCCGCGACCAGCACCTGCCGCAGAAACGCCAGGCGGAACTGAGCGTCATCGGCCGCGTGGTGTGGATCTGCAGCTGGCAAGGCTGAATTGGCCGGATCTGCCGCGCTTGTGGCCGGATGTGCAACGGTTTGGCCGCCCCTGCAAAGGGCTCGACACGTAAGCTGAAAAAGGTCACCAGGCGGCATTCCAGACGCTTGGGACCCACACACTTACGCAACGCTTTTTGCAGGAAACTCCCCTAATGTTCGACTCCAAGTTCCTCAAGGCCGGCGCCGTCGCCCTGATCGGCCTGGGCATCGCCTTTGCCAACAGCGCCAACGCCTCCACCGCCACCGCCGACATGAGCGTCAGCGCCACCGTGGTCGCCTCCTGCTCGGTGTCCGCCGGCGCCCTCGCGTTCGGTTCCTACTCGGGCACCGCCGTCACCTCCAGCGCCGCCCTGTCGGTGACCTGCACCAACGACGCGCCTTACACCATCGCCCTGGGCGCGGGCAGCGGCACCGACGCCACCACCTCGGCACGCCTGCTGACCAACGCCTCGGACAGCAGCTCCACCCTGAGCTACGGCCTGTACCAGGACAGCAGCTACGCCACCAGCTGGGGCGACACCACCGGCACCGACACCCTGGCGGGCACCGGCACGGGCGCGGCGCAGGCCATCACCGTGTACGGCAAGATCGCTGCCGACCAGCTGACCGCCAGCACCGGCTCCTACTCCGACACCGTGGTTGTCACCGTCAACTACTGAGCCGTCGGCGAGCCCCTCATGAACCCTGTCACACGCCTTTCCATGGCCTGTGCACTGGCCGGCCTGTGCGCGCTTGCGCCGCAGGCCCGGGCCCAGGCACTGAACATCATCCCCATCGCCCAGGCGCTGGACGCCGGCCAGCACACGGCCAGCTTCACCCTCAGCAACCGCAGCACCCGCCCCACCCGCGTGCAGGTGCGCAGCTTCCAGTGGACCCAGGCGGGCAACACCGACGTGCTGGCGCCCACCCAGGCGCTGCTGGTCAGCCCGCCGTTCGCCAGCATCGCCCCCGGCCAGTCGCAGACCATCCGCATTCTGCTGCGCGGGCCGGCCACTGACGCCGAGCAGGCCTACCGCGTAGTGTTCGACCAACTGCCCGACCCCGACCCCAGCCAGGTCGCCCTGGCGTTCCGCCTGACCGTGCCGGTGTTCGCCAGCCCAGCGGCGCGGGCCAAGGCCGACGTGCGCTGGCGCGCCGTGGAGGACCACGGCCAGTGGTACCTGCTGGCGCACAACGCCGGCCAGGCCCACGCGCAGTTGGCCAACCTGACCCTGGCAGCCGCCGACGGCCACGCGCTGACGCTCAGCCGCCCGGCGTTGCCTTATTTGCTGGCTGGCCAGGATGGCCGCTGGCTGATCAAGGCCCCGGCCCAGGCGCTGCAGGCCGGTGCGCGCCTGCACCTGACCACCAGCGGCCGCGGCAGCGCAATGGACAGCTGGCTGACCCTTGACCAGGGCCGTTGAACCCGCCGCCCTACCGGTGCCTGCTGCTGATGCTGGCACTGGCCAGCCCCCTGCCGGCCCACGCCGACACCCTGCTGCTGGAAGTGCTGGTGAACGGCCGCAGCCGCGCCGCCGCCCAGGAAGTGGACGAGCAGGCCGGGCGCCTGCTGGTGGCCGCCGACCAGTTGGCGGCGCTGGGTATCCGCACGCCGGCCCACGCTGAAGCGCAGGTCGACCTGACCCGGCTGCCCGGCGGCCATTGCCGTTACGACCAGGCCGCCCAGCGCCTCTACCTGGACCTGCCCGACCGCGACCTGGTGGCCCAGGAACTGCGCCACGACCCCGCGCGCCCCGACGCCAGTGGCCTGCGCAGCGACCCGGCGGCGGTGCTCAACTACGACACCCAGTACACCCGCGCCAGCGGCCAGGCCAGCACCAGCACCCTGGCCAGCCTGCGCCTGCTGGGCGGCCCCGGCGTGCTGGAAACCAGCAGCCTGCAGACCCGCAGCCCGACCCTGGACAGCACGGTGCGGCTGGACACCACCTGGAGCCTGGCCGACCTCGATCACCTGCGCAGCTGGAAGGTCGGCGACGTGGTCAACGGCGGCCTCGGCTGGACCCGCCCGGTGCGCCTGGCCGGGGTGCAGATGGCCACCAACTTCGGCCTGCGTCCGGACCTGGTTACCTACCCGCGCCCCGGCATCAGTTCCAGCGTGGCGGTGCCGTCGTCGGTGGACATCTACGTCAACGGCCTGCACCAGCTCAGCGGCCAGGTCGAGCCCGGCCCCTTCGAGGCCAGCCAACTGCCGGTGGCCACGGGCAGCGGCGACATCGCCGTGGTGGTCAAGGACGCCAGCGGCCGGCAGACCACCCAGACCCTGCCGTTCTACACCAGCAGCCTGCTGCTCAGCCCCGGCCTGGACGCGGTGTCAGTGGAAGCCGGCAGCGTGCGCAAACACTACGCCAGCCAGTCCGCCGACTACGCCCAGGGCGCGGCGTCGTTCAGTTGGCGGCACGGCGCCAGCGACCACCTGACCTGGGAAAGCCACCTGGAAGCCAGCGACACCCTGGCCATGGGCGGGGCAGGGCTGGACTGGCTGCTGGGCCAGGTGGGCGTGCTCAACCTGTCCCTGGCTGGCAGCCAGTACCAGGGCCACGCCGGCCAGCAGTATGGCGTCGGCTTCAGCCATGCCAGCCGCGTGTTCAACGCAGGGTTCAGCGTGCTGCGCGCCGACCACGCCTTCAACGACCTGGCCTCGGCCAACGGTGACGACCGCCCCGGCACCAGCCTGCGCGCCAACCTGGGCTGGTCGCTGCCGGGCCTGGGCTCCCTGGGCGTGGTGTTCACAAAAAAACGCGTGAACATCTACGACGACGCCACCCTGACCTCGAGCAGCGTGCAGACCACGGCGCTGTCGGTGACCTATTCGCGGCCGCTGCCCTGGGGCGCCTACGGCTCGATCACCGCCTTGCACGACTACACCGGCACCACCGGCAACGGCCTGTTCCTGGGCCTGTCGATACCCTTCGGCGACGGTGCCACCTTGAGCGCCAGCAGCAACCGCAGCGGCAACAGCAGCTACCAGACCGTGCAGGCCGAGCGCCCGGCGGTGGAGCGTGGCGACCTGGGCTGGCGGGTGTCCCGCGAGACCGGCGACCTGGACCGCGACGACCTGGCCCTGAGCTACAAATCGCCCTACGGACTGGTCAGCGGCGAGACCGAGCGCACCGGCGCCAGCACCGACTGGCGCGCTGGCGCCCAGGGCGCGGTAACCCTGCTGGGCGGCCACCTGTTCGCCTCCAACACCATCGATGACGCCTTCGCCCTGGTGGACACCGACGGCCTCGCCAACGTCACCGTGCGCCAGGAAAACCGCGACCTGGGCCGCACCGACCACAACGGCCTGCTGTTCGTCGACCAGCTGCGCGCCTTCGAGGACAACCACCTGTCCATCGAGCCGGGCGACGTGCCGCTGGACGTCGAACTGGGCACCGACCAGTTGCACCTGACCCCCGGCGACCGCAGCGCCGTGCGCGCGCACTTTGCCGTGCACCGCAGCCAGAGCGTCACCCTGCACCTGCGCGATAGCCGCCAGCAGCCGCTGCCCGTGGGCGCCACCGCCACCCTGCAAGGCAGCGGCGAGCAGGCGCTGGTCGGGTACGACGGCGAGGTGTTTTTCCAGCAGGTGGCCGCCCACGACCAGGTGCGCGTGCAGGCACCCGGCCGCCCGGCCTGCAGCGCCACCTTCGACTACCAGGCCGAGCCGGGGCGCATCCCCGACATCGGCCCCCTGACCTGCCATTGAGGACCCCATGCCATGCGCCATCTGTTATTGCTGGTGTTGTTACCCCTGAGCCCCGCCGCCCTGGCCTACAGCTGTTCAGTGGCGTCGACGCCACTGCTGTTCGGCAGCGTCGCCGGCATCGCCGAGCAGAGCCACGCCAGCACCGCCAGCGTCACGGTCACCTGCGAGGCTGGCGCCAGCGCCGCCAGCGTCGGCTACAGCCTGTACATCGACACCGACGGCAGCACCAGCCAGAGCTTGCGCAACGGCAGCGGCACGGCCCAGTATCAGCTGTACACGGCCAACGGCCGGCAGCCGATCCTGGCCAGCCAGGCGTTCGCCAGCGCCAGCTACACCCTGGCCGCCCACGCCAGCGCCAGCCGCACCTACACGGTGTACGCGCGCATGCAGCCGGGCCGCCAGGGCTCACCCGGCACCTACCAGGCGGTGAACGCCATCCGGTTGGTGTACTGATGTTCAGGAGGCTTTTCATGACCCCGCGCAGGCCGGTGTACCTGGCCGGTTTCGATGTGTTCCGCCGCGATGCGGTAGCCCGAGGGCAGTACCTCAAGGCCCTGTGCGCCGACCAGGGCCTGGACGGCCTTTACCCCTTCGACAACGACCTGCCCGCAGGGCTCGCGGGGGTGGCGGCGGCGCGCTGGATCTGCACGCAGAACATCGACATGATCCGCCGTTGCGACGCGGTGCTGGCTAATCTCAATGTGTTCCGCGGCCAGGAGCCCGACTCCGGCACGGCCTTCGAAGTGGGCCTGGCGGTGGCCCTGGGCAAGCCGGTGTGGGCCTATTTCGACCCCGACCACAGCCTGCGCGAACAGGTGCCCCACGACGTCCAGGGCTATGATGCCCAGGGGTTCGCGGTGGAAGATTTCAACCTGCCGCGCAATTTGATGCTGGCGGCCAGCTGGGCAGGGTACAGTGCAACGGTCGAACAGGCGGTTGGCGATTTGCGCCGGCACCTGGCATCGGCACCTTGAGGAGACACACGGCAATGGACGAAGTCCGGCAATTGGGCGAAATGCTCAAGCAATACGCCCTGAGTGAAGAGCACAAGAAGCAGCTGTTCGAGACCCAGTGCAGCCACTGGACCCAGGGCATCAACGCCCTCTACGAGCGCATCGAGCAATGGCTGCAGCCGCTGCGTGAAGAGGGCCTGGTGGAGATCAGCCGCGAGCCCTACCTGGCCGCCAACGCCAGCTTCCCGGCGCCGCTGTCGCCGTTCGCCAGCCATAAATTGAGCATCACCCTGGCGCTGCGCAGCGTTGAGTTTGTGCCCGAGGTGATGGGCGCCAAGGGCGTGATCTCGCTGGCGGTGATGGGGCTTACCTCGGACCGCTACGGCAGCATCAGCCTGGTGTGCACACCGCCGTCCGCCGACTGGCAGTGGCGCAAGGACCGGGGCGCCAAGGAAGCCGAGACCCACGCGCTGACCGCCGACTACCTGGCGCAGCAGCTGCAGGCGCTGATCCCTCGGCCGCATCGGGACTGACGCCAGCATGTTCGACCGCTACCCCGTGCAGGCCTGCGCCGACGACTATGTTCACGGAGAGGTCATCGCCCCCCATTGCCACGCGCAGATCCAGTTCATCCACGCCATCAGCGGGGTGATGCGCGTCACCACCGCCCAAGGCAGCTGGGTGGTGCCGCCGGGCCATGGGCTGTGGGTGCCGGCGGCGGTGGAACACGACATTCGCATGACCGGCGAGGTGCGCATGCGCACGCTGTTCATCGACCCCGCGGCGCTGGGCTTCGCGGTGCCTGCGTGCCAGGTGGTGCAGGTGACGGCGCTGGTGCGCGAGCTGATCCTGGCCGCCATCGGCAGCCTCGGCCAGGCCCAGCGCGAGGGGCGCGACCACTGCCTGCTGGGCCTGTTGTTCGCCGAGTTGCAGGTGGCGCCACCGCTGGCCGCCCACGTGCGCCTGCCCAGCCAGCCACGGCTCAAGGCCTTGTGCGAAGCCTTCGTCGCCGACCCGTCGCGCGAGTCCTGCCTGCAGGACTGGGCCGACCAGAGCAGCATGAGCTCGCGCACCCTGGCGCGGCTGTTCCAGCGCGAACTGGGCATGACCTTCGGCGAATGGCGCACCCGTACCCGGCTGATCCTCAGCCTGCAGCGCCTGGCCTCGGGCAAGTCCATCCTCGAAGTGGCGCTGGAGCACGGCTACCAGAGCCCCAGCGCGTTCAGCGCCATGTTCAAGCGCGAGCTGGGGCATGCGCCGAGTCATTACCAGCCTGCCTGACCTGCCGCCGGCGTAGCCGCTGCCGCCAGGCTGCGCTGGCCATTACGTACGCCGCGTATTGCCTTGATGCAGGATTGCCGGTTACGGCGCTCTGTTGTTTTTGTATTTTAAATACCCCAGTGCGATATTTGGTTTCAATATGTTACTCAACTATTGTTACTTGTTTTCGCCTATTGCGGCTTGTAACTCGTAAAGTCTATGGGCGTTATCTGTAGGAAATATCAACTCGTTCTGTGGGATGTCTCTCTAGTGACGGCGTAGGGTAGTAATTACCGCCATCCTGCCCTACTTTTTTGCTGCGCATTCATCAAGCGTTGGCTCTGTCATTTGGCCCGCCTGGTGTGGGGTTTTGCCCGCATTTCGAGCGGCGTAACAGATACACAGTTGAACACTTTAATAATTGCATCCGCTCTAGCCGGTGTGCAGCAATTCCTGTTCGTGAACCCATGTATAGGTCGACGCTTTTTATATGCGTGTGTGCCCGTATCTGCTGCGCCGAAGTATTCGAAAACTGCATCCGCACTGCAATTCACTTGCCCCAGGAGGCCTGACCATGGCTGAAGCCCCCCGCATCCTCTTCGACCACACCCGCCACCGCCTCAGCATCAGCCAA
>NZ_JBSKHP010000034.1:0-70280 GCF_057128625.1 Pseudomonas imperatae
GCTCCTACCACGAATAGTGTAGGAGCCGACTTTAGTCGCGATGCAGACGACGCCATTTCAAGACAGTTGCTGCTACAGACACCGTAGCAGCGGCCGCAGGCCGCGTCCCCGACGCCGCCAGACTACCGGCCCTATCCAAACCCCCGGGTCTCGATGTACTGTATATAAATACAGCCCGGAGGCCCGTCCATGTCCACGCCCCTGCCCCCACGCGGCCGCGGCACCGCCGCCAACCCGCACAACCGCTTCGCCGCCCACCGCTCGGTGGCCGAGGACGACGGCTGGTATCAGGAAGTGCCTGTCACCCAGGGCACCGAAGTGCGCATCGAGACGGCCAAGAGCATCATCACCCGCAACAGCTCCCCCGACCTGCCCTTCGACCGCACCATCAACCCCTACCGCGGTTGCGAGCACGGCTGCATCTACTGCTATGCCCGCCCCAGCCATGCCTACTGGGACATGTCCCCCGGCCTGGACTTCGAAACCAAGCTGATCGCCAAGACCAACGCCGCGGCGCTGCTGGAACAGCAGCTGTCCAAGCGCGGCTATAAGGTGGCGCCGATCAACCTGGGCTCCAACACCGACCCCTACCAGCCCATCGAGCGCGAGCACAAGCTGACCCGCGCCGTGCTGGAGGTGCTACTGCGCTACCGCCACCCTGTCACCATCGTCACCAAGGGCTCGCTGATACTGCGCGACCTGGATCTGCTCAGCGAACTGGCGAAGCTCAATCTGGTGTCGGTAATGATCAGCCTCACCACCCTCGACGACGAACTCAAGCGCACCCTGGAACCCCGCGCCGCCGCGCCCAAGGCGCGCCTGCGGGCCATTCGCGTGATGCGCGACGCTGGCATCCCGGTGGGCGTGCTGTGCTCGCCGATGATCCCCATGATCAACGACATGGAGCTGGAAAGCCTGCTGCGCGAGGCCAAGGCCGCCGGCGCCCTGACCGCCAGCTACATCATGGTGCGCCTGCCGCTGGAGGTGGCCCCGCTGTTCGAGGAATGGCTGCAGCAACACTACCCCCAGCGCGCCGAGCATGTGTTGAGCCTGATCCGCCAGAGCCGCGGCGGCGAACTGTACGACAGCCGCTTCGGCGCACGCTTTCGCGGCGAGGGGGTGTTCGCCGACTTGCTGGAGCAGCGCTTCAGGGCAGGTATCAAGCGCCATGGGCTGGAGCGGCGCGAGGGGTATGCGCTGGATTGCACGGCGTTTTGCCCGCCGGGGGGGCAGATGTCGTTGTTGTGAAGTTGTAACTGGGGGGGAATGTCGGATACCCGCCAAGGCTGCTAACCGCTAGGGTCCGCCCCTATCAAGACTTGAGTGCCATCGCGTGTTTCCAGTGAAACGTGGACGGTATATCAATACTGATATAACATTCACTTCGTGGTAAAGGGTACCCAATGTCGTTTCGACGGATCGAGTTTGTAGCAGGTAGCAGAGATGAGTTGTTGGCCTTCCCTCCAGCCGTTAGAAGAAATGCCGGGTATCAGTTGGAAAGGCTGCAATCGGGGCGGCCACCGTTCGATTGGAAGCCAATGAGTACGATTGGTCCAGGCGTTCAAGAAGTTCGGATCAGTGGCGAGGATGGGACTTACCGAGTGTTTTACGTCTTGAATCGACCCGAAGCAATTTACGTGCTGCATGCGTTCAAGAAAACCAGCCAAAAGACACCCGCGCGTGTGATTGATCTCGCACGCCACCGGTTCAAGTCGCTGATTGCAAATTGAGGAGGCCAAATGAAAAATGAAATCTACTCCAGCGTTTGGGACGCGCTGAGTGACACACCTGAGGAGGCGCAGAATCTGCGCGTGCGCTCCAAGCTGATGATGGCTATCACTGATCAGGTGCAGGGCTGGAATGTCGGGCAAAAGGAAGCTGCCAGCCGGCTGCATATCTCACAACCGAGGCTCAATGACCTTCTGAAGGGAAAAATCGACAAATTTTCGGTCGATGCCCTGCTGAACATGCTCGGCGGCGCCCAGTTAGAGATCGATATTCAGGTGCGAGCGCGTGCTGTCGCTTAGCCCTTGCTATGAATGGTGGGCTCTGTGAGGCGCGCGCCATTTTGTTTTGCCATCACTTCGTAGCTTCCTGAAACACTTCAAACCCCCGCCCCAGAGCCCTCCATTCAGGTTGAATTAAGATTTCATCTCTACCTTGAATCCCACGTGACCCAATAGTCACTAAGCTGCATCAAACGCCTTGCATAGTTTCTTCTTGTAGGACGTTTTACCCCGTAAAATGGGAAAAATCCTTTAACCGACTCACGAGGACGAATCATGACCGACAAGGACTCTTCCCTGAACGAGCCGGCCGTCGAGGCTGAATCTGCGGAAGCTGCGTTGAAGACCATCGTCGATGGCTTCCTGCATTTTCATCACGAAGTGTTTCCGCAGCAGGAAGAACTGTTCAAGAAGCTCGCCACGGCCCAGACCCCCAGGGCGATGTTCATTACCTGCGCAGACTCGCGGATCGTGCCTGAGCTGATTACCCACAGCTCGCCGGGTGACCTGTTCGTGACCCGCAACGTGGGCAACGTGGTGCCGCCGTACGGGCAGATGAACGGTGGTGTTTCCACCGCCATCGAATACGCCGTGATGGCGTTGGGCGTGCACCACATCATCGTGTGCGGGCACTCGGACTGCGGCGCCATGCGCGCCGTGCTCAACCCGCACACGCTGGAAAAGATGCCGACGGTGAAGGCCTGGCTGCGTCACGCCGAGGTGGCCAAGACCGTGGTGCACGATAACTGCAACTGCGCCACCGAAGCCGAAAGCATGCAGGTACTGACCGAAGAGAACGTCATTGCCCAGCTGCAACACCTGCGCACCCACCCCTCGGTGGCCTCGCGCATGGCCGCCGGCCAGTTGTTCATTCATGGCTGGATCTACAGCATCGAGACCAGCGAAATCAAAGCCTACGATGCTGAGCGTGACTGCTTCGTCCCTCTGGACGGCTCCCTGCCGACACCGAGCGCAACGCCCAAAGGGCGCTTCTAAACGCTCGACCTTGCGATAAACGAGGCC
The DNA here is from genome assembly GCF_057128625.1 of Pseudomonas imperatae. Taxonomy (NCBI): domain Bacteria; kingdom Pseudomonadati; phylum Pseudomonadota; class Gammaproteobacteria; order Pseudomonadales; family Pseudomonadaceae; genus Pseudomonas; species Pseudomonas imperatae. The sequence goes on from NZ_JBSKHP010000034.1 coordinate 3,030, forward strand.
TGAACGACGGCGTACTTCGGTACGCCGTCCGCCCCGTTGCCGTTATCGAAAACCATGTGTGTGCCAGCCGGCCCTGCCAGACCGGTTGCGGGCAGCTGCACGCCCGAAAAAAGCCACAGGGTTTTCGACAGCGGCCATGGAATGGGTCCCAGGCACTATTTTCAGGAGAAACGTCATGAACATGACACAGTTGAAGGCGGTATTGCCGCGAGAGTTATTGGCGTCGGTGGTGGTGTTCCTGGTGGCGCTGCCACTGTGCATGGGCATCGCCATCGCGTCCGGCATGCCGCCAGCGAAAGGGTTGATCACCGGCATCATCGGTGGCGTGGTGGTGGGTTTCCTGGCGGGCTCGCCCCTGCAGGTCAGCGGGCCGGCAGCGGGCCTGGCGGTGTTGGTGTTCGAACTGGTGCGCCAGCACGGCATGGCCATGCTGGGCCCGATCCTGTTGCTGGCGGGTTTCCTGCAGCTGCTGGCCGGGCGCTTCAAGCTGGGCTGCTGGTTTCGGGTGACGGCGCCGGCGGTGGTATACGGCATGCTTGCGGGTATCGGCGTGTTGATCGTGTTGTCCCAGGTGCACGTGATGCTCGACCGCACGCCGCAGCCGTCCGGCATGCATAACCTGCTGGGCTTCCCCGGGGCGGTGGCCGAGGCGCTGCCGGTCATGGGCGGCGGCCTGGGCTGGCAGGCTGGCCTGCTGGGGCTGGGCACCATCGCCATCATGTTCGCCTGGGAAAAGCTGCGGCCCCAGCGCCTGCGCTTCGTGCCGGGGGCGTTGCTGGGTGTTGGCGTGGCCACCGGCGTGAGCCTGTGGCTGGGCATGGCGGTGAAGCGCGTGGAGGTGCCAGCCAACCTGGCCGAGGCCATCGACTGGTTGCGCCCTGCGGACCTGATGAGCCTGGCCGACCCTACCCTGCTGGTGGCCGCGTTCGCCGTGGCGTTTATCGCCAGCGCCGAGACCTTGCTGTCGGCAGCGGCCGTAGACCGCATGCACAACGGCGTGCGCTCGGATTTTGACCGCGAATTGTCCGCCCAAGGCGTGGGCAACATGCTCTGCGGCATCGTCGGCGCGCTGCCCATGACCGGGGTGATCGTGCGCAGCTCGGCCAACGTCCAGGCGGGTGCGCAGACGCGGCTGTCGGCAGTGTTGCATGGCGTGTGGCTGCTGGCGTTCGTGGTGGCGCTGTCCAGCGTGCTGCAAAGCATTCCGGTGGCCAGCCTGGCGGGCGTGCTGGTGTATACCGGCTTCAAGCTGGTGGACCTCAAGGCGCTGCGCAGCCTGGGCCGCTATGGGCGGATGCCGATGTTCATCTACGGCGCGACGGCCTTGGCGATCATCTTCACCGACCTGCTGACCGGCGTGTTGCTGGGCTTTGCCCTGACCTTGCTGATGCTGGCGCTGAAGGCAGCGCGGTTGAAGATCAACCTGGTGCCGCGCGGCGACGGTGAACTTGAACTGCGCCTGACCGGCGCCGCCACCTTTCTCAAGGTGCCGGCGCTGACCCAGGTGCTCGATACCATTCCAGCGGGTAGCGTGGTGCATGTGCCGCTGGGTGGGCTGCGCTACATCGACCATTCCTGCCTGGAACTGCTGGAGGACTGGGGGCGGGCGAACCGCGCCAGTGGCTCGCGGTTGATCATCGAAAGCCGCGGGCTGAAGCGCAGGATCGAGGGGCAGATGCGTACCAGTGCTGGCGTCAACGCCTGACCCAGCCCCGTAGCAGCGGCCGCAAGGCCGCGTCATGGGGCCTTAATTCAGATCCAGCTCCAGCCCGAACTGCCGCGACAGGCACGGCCACTGGCTCCAGGCCTCGCCGGTTTCCTTGGCCGACAGCTTGTCGCGGTACTGCTCTACCGACTCCAGCGCGAAGCTTTCGTCGTTGAGCATGTTGTCCACCGAATGGTGCACCACCTCGTCCAGCTGGTTGGCAAACGCCTCGCCGATCAGCTGGTGGGCGATCAGGTTGGCCACGGTGGTGTCCAGCGGAATCAGCGGCTGCTGGAAGTGCTTGATGTACAGGTCGTTCACCTCTTCCACCAGGCGGTGCGCCAGGTAGGCTTCATCCAGCAGGCAGTCCAGGCCTTCGTGTCCGTTCAATTCCTTTGGCGGCTGGATGAAGTAATGTTCGGCGATTTTCAGCACCGGTTTGATCTGCGACTCGATGCCGGCCTTGACCGCGACATCGTTTGCGGCGTCGAGCATGTCAGGGACCTGGTCGATGTAGGCCTTGACGAACCGGGTCAGCACGCCCTGGCGATCAGCTTCGGGAAGCTGGATGGCGGGGTGCAGGTGGGGAAGCTGTTTTTCCAGTTGCTGGGTCAGATGGCCGGTGTCGGCCTCGTGTTGATGGGCACGTTGGATCTGCTCGCGCAATGCGGCGGTGTTCATGAAGACTCCAGGAAGGAACGATTTCAAACGGAAGACCTAGGGTAGCTGGGTTCTGACGCCGCCTAAGACGCATTTGTCATAATTATTTAACCTTTATATGGAACGGCTATAACGGCCTGTGGTCACCTGCTAGGAAATTTTCATTTCCGGCCTTTCATTGCACCCCTAGGGGTGCTGTCTATACTCGCCTTAGTAACGCGTTGCCTGATGCCCGACTGCAAGCGCAGCAAGGCCCCGGCCGTTGAAGTTCGTAGTCTTGACCGCCGCTCCCTTAGCCGTGGGCTTGCAAAGCCTGGGGTAGAACAAGAACGATAAGGGGAACCCGCGATGATGCGACATCCACATGTCTGGATGGGCCTAGCGCTGTGGTCGACATTCACACCTGCCCACGCTGCCTGGACCACCAACATGGCCCCCGGCGTGACGTACATCAGCAACCAGGTCTTCGACCTGCACATGACCATCTTCTGGATCTGCGTGGTCATCGGCATCGTGGTGTTCGGCGTGATGTTCTGGTCGATGGTCATCCACCGCCGCTCCACCGGCCAGGTCGCCGCGCATTTCCACGAAAGCACCAAGGTGGAAATCCTCTGGACCGTCATACCGCTGGTCATCCTCGTGGTCATGGCGATTCCGGCCACCCGCACCCTCATCCGCATGTACGACACCAGCGAGCCCGACCTGGACATCCAGATCACCGGCTACCAGTGGAAGTGGCACTACAAGTACCTGGGCCAGGACGTGGAATTCTTCAGCAACCTGGCCACGCCCCAGGAGCAGATCCACAACCAGGCGCCCAAGGACGAGCACTACCTGCTGGAAGTGGACAACCCGCTGGTGCTGCCGGTGGGCAAGAAGATCCGCTTCCTGGTCACCGGCGCCGACGTCATCCATTCCTGGTGGGTGCCGGCCTTCGCGGTAAAGCGCGACGCCATCCCCGGCTTCATCAACGAGGCCTGGACGCGCATCGACAAGCCGGGCATCTACCGCGGCCAGTGCAGCGAACTGTGCGGCAAGGACCATGGCTTCATGCCCATCGTGGTGGAAGCCAAGACCCAGGCCGACTTCGATACCTGGATGGGCGAGCGCAAGGCCGAGGCGGCCAAGCTGAAAGAGCTGACCAGCAAGGAATGGACCCTGCAGGAACTGGTGGAACGTGGCGACAAGGTCTACCACACCACCTGCGTCGCCTGTCACCAGGCCGAGGGCCAGGGCCTGCCGCCGATGTTCCCGTCGCTCAAGGGATCGCCTATCGCCACCGGGCCGAAGGAAGGCCACCTCAACCGGGTGTACTTCGGCAAGCCGGGCACCGCCATGGCTGCCTTCGGCAAGCAGCTCTCGGAAGTGGATATCGCCGCCGTGGTGACCTACGAGCGCAACGCCTGGGGCAACAACAAGGGTGACATGGTCACGCCCCAGGACGTGCTGGCATTGAAACAGGCCCAAGCCAAATGAACCGGGCAAGCGTGCTTGCCCAGGGAGACAGGACATGAGTGCAGTGATCGATGATCATGGCCACGCCGGGGCCGACCACGCCCACGGCCCGGCCAAGGGCCTGATGCGCTGGGTGCTGACCACCAACCACAAGGACATCGGTACCCTGTACCTGTGGTTTAGCTTCTGCATGTTCCTGCTCGGTGGTTCGTTCGCCATGGTCATCCGCGCCGAGCTGTTCCAGCCTGGCCTGCAGATCGTGGAGCCGGCATTCTTCAACCAGATGACCACCATGCACGGCCTGGTGATGGTGTTCGGCGCGGTGATGCCAGCGTTCGTCGGCCTGGCCAACTGGATGATCCCGCTAATGATCGGTGCGCCGGACATGGCCCTGCCGCGCATGAATAACTTCAGTTTCTGGCTGCTGCCGGCGGCCTTCCTGCTGCTGGTGTCAACCCTGTTCACGCCTGGCGGCGGCCCCAACTTCGGCTGGACCTTCTATGCGCCGCTGTCCACCACCTATGCGCCGGCCAGCGTGACCTTCTTCATCTTCGCCATCCACCTGATGGGCATCAGCTCGATCATGGGCGCCATCAACATCATTGCCACCATCCTCAACCTGCGCGCCCCCGGCATGACCCTGATGAAAATGCCGCTGTTCGTGTGGACCTGGCTGATCACGGCGTTCCTGCTGATCGCGGTGATGCCGGTGCTGGCCGGGTGCGTGACCATGATGCTGATGGATATCCACTTCGGCACCAGCTTTTTCAGCGCCGCTGGTGGCGGCGACCCGGTGCTGTTCCAGCACGTGTTCTGGTTCTTCGGCCACCCCGAGGTCTACATCATGATCCTGCCGGCCTTTGGCGCCATCAGCTCGATCATCCCGGCGTTCTCGCGCAAGCCGCTGTTCGGCTACACCTCCATGGTCTACGCCACGGCCAGCATCGCCTTCCTGTCATTCCTGGTGTGGGCGCACCACATGTTCGTGGTGGGCATCCCGCTGGTGGGCGAACTGTTCTTCATGTACGCCACCATGCTGATCGCCGTGCCCACCGGGGTGAAGGTGTTCAACTGGGTGAGCACCATGTGGCAGGGCTCGCTGACCTTCGAGACCCCCATGCTGTTCGCCGTGGCCTTCGTGATCCTGTTCACCATCGGCGGTTTTTCCGGGCTGATGCTGGCCATCGCACCGGCCGACTTCCAGTACCAGGACACCTACTTCGTAGTAGCGCACTTCCACTACGTGCTGGTGCCCGGGGCCATCTTCGGGATTTTTGCCTCGGCGTATTACTGGCTGCCGAAGTGGACCGGGCACATGTATGACGAAACCCTGGGCAAGCTGCACTTCTGGCTGTCGTTCATCGGCATGAACATGGCCTTCTTCCCCATGCACTTCGTGGGGCTGGCCGGCATGCCGCGGCGGGTGCCGGACTACAACCTGCAGTTCGCCAACTTCAACATGGTCTCGTCCATCGGCGCGTTCACCTTTGGCGCCACGCAGATCTTCTTCCTGTTCATCGTGATCAAGACCATCCGCGGCGGCCCCCCTGCCCCGGCCAAACCCTGGGATGGCGCCGAGGGCCTGGAATGGACCATTCCATCGCCTGCCCCCTACCACACCTTCACCACGCCGCCGGAGGTGAAATGAACACCCGCCGCCTGGTGCCACGGCTGTTGCTGGTGGTGGCGCTGATGTTCGCCTTCGGCTTCGCCCTGGTGCCGCTGTACGACGTGATGTGCAAGGCGTTCGGCATCAACGGCAAGACCGCCGGGCAGTACGAGGGCAGCCAGGTGGTGGACGCCACGCGCGAGGTGCGCGTGCAGTTCCTGCCCACCAACAACGCCGACATGGTCTGGGAGTTCTACTCCATGGCGCCGGAGGTGACCGTGCACCCCGGGGCGGTCACGCAGATGCTGTTCGTGGCGCGCAACCCCACCGACCATGCCATGAGCGCCCAAGCGGTGCCCAGCATCGCGCCTTCCGAGGCGGCGCAGTATTTCCACAAGACCGAGTGCTTCTGTTTTACCCAGCAGGTACTGGACCCCGGCGAGCGTATCGAGATGCCGGTGCGGTTCATTGTCGATCGTGACCTGCCCAAGGACATCAAGCACCTGACGCTGGCCTACACGCTCTTCGACATCACCGCCCGCCACCCGCCCATCAAGACCGGCAGCTAAGGGCGGGCACCTGCAACAACGGAGACCACGCACATGGCAACCCACGAGCACTATTACGTCCCGGCGCAGAGCAAGTGGCCGATCATTGCCACGGTGGGCCTGTTCACCACGGTGTTCGGCCTGGGCACCTGGTTCAACGACCTGAAGGCGGCGCACCAGCATTCCCACGGGCCGTGGATCTTTTTCGTCGGCGCGCTGATCATCGCCTACATGATGTTCGGCTGGTTTGGCGCGGTCATCAAGGAGAGCCGCGCCGGGCTCTACAGCCCGCAGCTGGACCGCTCGTTCCGCTGGGGCATGTCGTGGTTCATCTTTTCCGAGGTGATGTTCTTCGTGGCGTTCTTCGGCGCGCTGTTCTACGTGCGCAACATCGCAGGCCCGGCGTTGGGGGGCGAAGGCCCCAAGGGCATCGCCCACATGCTGTGGCCCAACTTCCAGTTCGCCTGGCCACTGCTGCACACCCCCGACCCCAAGCTGTTCCCGCCGCCCAAGGCGGTGATCGACCCCTGGCACCTGCCGCTGATCAACACCGTGCTGCTGGTCAGCTCCAGCGTCACCGTGACCATTGCCCACCACGCGCTGAAACGCGGGCACCGCGGCCCGCTGAAGCTGTGGCTGGGGGCGACCATCTTACTGGGGGTGAGCTTCCTGTTCCTGCAGGCCCATGAATACGTCGAGGCTTACCAGGAACTGGGCCTGACCCTGGGTTCGGGGATCTACGGCGCGACATTCTTCATGCTTACCGGTTTCCACGGCGCCCACGTGACCATGGGCACGTTGATTCTGACGGTGATGCTGATCCGCATCCTGCGCGGGCATTTCGATGCCGAGCACCAGTTCGGCTTCGAGGCGGCCAGCTGGTACTGGCACTTCGTCGACGTGGTGTGGGTGGGGCTGTTTATCTTCGTGTACGTGCTGTAGCGGCGGCTACCAGGGCGCCTGGGACGTGAGCTGGCCGCTGTAGAAGCCCCACGCCACCAGGCCGATGGTCAGCGCCGCCAGGATCACGCGTATGGTCAGCGCCTTGACCAGGCGGTTGGAGTGGCCCTCGTCCTTGACCAGAAAGAACAGGCCGCTGAACAGGCTGGCCACCGTGGCCAGCAACATCAGCACGATCGCGGCTTTGAGCATGGCGGCACTCCACAGGGGGCAGGCGATGAATTCAAGTATAGCGAGGCGCTTTCGCCCAGGCCTGTGGCCCACCCTGGTGGTGCTGGCGCTGCTGCCGGCGCTGGTCAGCCTGGGCTTCTGGCAGCTGGGGCGTGCCGAGGAAAAACGCCAGCTGCTGGCGCTGGATGCCGAGCACCGGTTGGCGGAGCCCGTGACCAGCACGCAGTTGGCGAGCCTGGATGCGCCGGCGTTTCGCCGGGTGCTGCTGCGCGGCCAGTTCGATGCCGATCACAGCCTGATCCTCGACAATCGCCAGCGCGACGGCCACGTCGGCGTGGAACTGCTGCAGCCGTTCCACGACCAGGCCAGCGGCCTGTGGCTGCTGGTCAACCGCGGCTGGCTGCCCTGGCAGGACCGCCGCACCCCGCCGCATTTCGACACCCCCGCCCAGGTGCTGAACCTGGAGGCCTGGGTGTACGTGCCGCCGGGCGCCACCTATCAACTGAGCGCCGACCCCATCAATCAACCCTGGCCCCGGCTGGTGACCGCACTGGCCCCCGGCAAACTGTGGGCCGAGCTGGGGCGCGAGGGTTATGACCATGAGCTGCGCCTGACGCCCGGGCCGGCCACCTACCAGCTGGGCTGGCCGGTGGTGGCGCTGGGGCCCGAGCAGCATATCGGCTACGCCGTGCAGTGGTTCGCCATGTCCCTGACCCTGGCGGGGCTGTACCTGTACTTCGGCTTCCATAATAAAAAGGAGAAACGCCATGGGCGCGGCCATGAATCCACCCGAGCTGTCTGAGGCCAAGGTAAGGCCCTCGCGCCGCAGCGGGCGCCTGCAGCTGCTGCTGATTTTCATCGTCACCGTCGGCCCCATGGTGCTGGCGACCTTCATGTACAAGCTCGACTTCTGGGTGCCCCAGGGCCGCAGCTACCATGGCGAGCTGATCGCCAACGGCCAGGGCCGCGCCGACCTGGGCGTGCCGGCCGATGAGAAACGCTGGCAGCTGCTGGTGACCAGCCCGGGTGCCTGCGCCGCCGATTGCCAGCAGCTGGTGTACCTGGCGCGGCAGATTCAGATCGGCCTGGGCCGTGACGCCTCGCGCGCCAGCCATGCCCTTGCCGCGCCGCAGCCGCAGAGCGCCGACTACGAAGCCCTGCTGGCCCGCGACTACCCACGCTTGCAGCGCTACCCGCTGGCGCTGGACAAGTACACCGCGCTGGTCGACGGCAAGCCTGGGCCGTACCTGTGGATCATCGACCCGCACGGCAACCTGGTGCTGCGCTACGGCGCCCAGGTCAACGGCAAGGACCTGCTCGACGACCTGCGCCAACTGCTGAAACTGTCCAATATCGGTTAGGAGTCGACCATGGTCCGACCAGGCTTTCGTCTTGCGCTGCTCGCCACCGCCCTGGCCCTGGTGGTGGTGCTGCTGGGCGCCTACACCCGCCTCACCCATGCCGGGCTGGGCTGCCCGGACTGGCCGGGCTGCTACGGCTTCATCGCCGTGCCCAGCTCCGATGCGCAACTGGCCCACGCCCAGGCGCGCTTCCCGGAACACCCGGTGGAAGCGGAAAAAGGCTGGAGCGAGATGGTGCACCGCTACTGTGCCGGCAGCCTGGCGCTGCTGGTGGGGTTGCTGGCCATCCAGGCCTGGCGCCGTCACGGCAGCGACGGCCAGCCTTACCGGCTGCCGCTGGCCCTGCTGGGAGTGATCGTGGCGCAGGCGGCGTTCGGCATGTGGACGGTGACGTTGAAGCTGTGGCCGCAGGTGGTTACTTCACACCTGCTGGGCGGCTTCGCCACCTTGAGCCTGTTGTTGCTGCTCAGCCTGCGGCTGTCGGGTGCTTTCGCCCCGCTGCCGGCGGTGTCGCCACGGCTGCGGCGCTGGGCGTTGCTGGGCTTGAGCCTGGTGATCGGGCAGATCGCCCTGGGCGGCTGGGTCAGCTCCAACTACGCGGCCATGGCCTGCACCGACTTTCCGCTGTGCCAAGGGCAATGGCTGCCCGACGCCGACTTCGCCAACGGCTTCCACCTGGCCCAGCACATCGGCCCCAATTACCTGGGTGGCCACCTGGACAGCGAGGCACGCACCGCCATCCACCTCACCCACCGGGCGGGCGCCTGCGTGTTGAGCCTGGTGTTGCTGGGCCTGGCCTGGCGGCTGCGGGTCGAAGGGCTGGGCCGACTGTCGGTCGGCGTGCTGGCGGCCTTGGCCTTGCAGGTGGGGCTGGGCATCAGCAACGTGGTGTTGCATTTGCCCCTGGCCGTGGCAGTGGCCCATAACGCAGGTGGGGCCATACTGTTGATGACGCTGATTGTTGTGAATTACCGCCTGCGCTGGGTCACCGTGCCGCGCGCCGTGGCCCAGCGTCGGGCATGGCGCCCGCATCTGCCGGTGACCTGGCCGGGTAAATGACATTCGAGGAGAAGCCAATGAGTACGGCAACGGGCGAGCATGCCCAGGCCGGCTGGCGTGACTACCTGGAGCTGACCAAGCCGCGGGTAGTGGTGCTGATGCTGATGACGTCGCTGGTCGGCATGTTCCTGGCCACGCGCAGCGGGGTGCCATGGACGGTGCTGATTTTCGGCAACCTGGGCATTGCCCTGTGTGCCGGCGGTGCGGCGGTGATCAACCACGTGGTGGACCGGCGCATCGACGCGCTCATGGCCCGCACCCACAAGCGCCCCGTGGCCGAAGGCCGATTGGGGCCCACGGCGGCGCTGACGTTCGCTGCCGCGCTGGCGTTGGGCGGCATGGTGCTGTTGCTGGTGTTCACCAACCCCTTGTGCGCCTGGCTGACCCTGGCCTCCCTGCTGGGCTATGCGGTGATCTACACCGGCTTCCTCAAGCGCGCCACGCCGCAGAACATCGTCATCGGCGGCCTGGCTGGCGCGGCCCCGCCGATGCTGGGTTGGGTGGCCGTCACCGGGCACATGAGCGCCGAGCCGCTGCTGCTGGTGCTGATCATCTTCGCCTGGACCCCACCGCACTTCTGGGCCCTGGCCATTCACCGGCGCGATGAATACGCGCGGGCGGAAATCCCCATGCTGCCGGTGACCCACGGGGTGTACTACACCAAGGTGCACATCCTGCTGTACACCGGGCTGATGCTGGTGGCCACGCTGCTGCCCTACGTGATCCGCATGAGCGGCCTGCTCTACCTGCTGTGCGCCATTGGCCTGGGCGCGCGCTTCCTGCAATGGGCGGTGGTGCTGTACCGTGGCAGCAATCCGCACGCGGCCATGAGCCTGTTCAAGTACTCCATCTGGTACCTGTTGCTGTTGTTCATCGCCCTGCTCGTCGACCACTACCTGTTGCTGAGCCTATGACCCGAGTCCAGAAAACCGTTTTCATCCTCGCCGCCATCGTCGCGGTCATCATCGGCCTCACCGTGCACCGGGTGCTGCAAGACAACCGCGAAGGCGCCAACACCGGCTTCATCGACGCGGGCATTATCCTGCTGCCCGAGCACCGCAGTGTCCCATCGGTAACCATGACCGACCAGGACGGCCAGCCCGTGGCGCTGGATAACCTCAAGGGCAAGTGGAGCGTGCTGTTCTTCGGCTACACCTTCTGCCCGGACATCTGCCCCACTACCCTGGCGCAGCTGCGCCAGGTGAAAAGCGAACTGCCGCCGGCCGTGGCGGCGCGCCTGCAGGTGATCCTGGTGAGCGTCGACCCCAACCGCGACACGCCGCAGCAGCTCAAGCAGTACCTGGGTTATTTCGACAAGGATTTCCGCGGTTTCACTGGCGATGGCAGCGGCCTGCAGAAGCTGGCCAACGGCCTGAGCATTCCCTACATTCCGGCGGACACCAGCAAGCCCAACTACACCGTGGAGCACAGCGGCAACCTGGCGTTGCTGGGGCCGGATGGTACGCAGCGGGGCTTTATTCGCGCGCCGTTGAACGGCCAGAAGCTGGCGGCGCAGCTGCCGGCGCTGGTGCAGCGCGATTGAATATGCAGCGCCTGTGACGCGGCCTGCGGCCGCTGCTACGGGATTTCTTGTAGCAGCTGCCGCCAGGCGGCGTCAGGAGGGAGGCTTAGAACGCAGGCTGTACCGCGCCCTTGTACTTCTCGAGGATGAACGCTTTCAGCTCAGGGCTGTGCAGCGCTGCCGCCAGTTTTTGCATGGCAGGCGAATCCTTGTTGTCCGGACGGGCGACCAGGATGTTCACGTAAGGCGAGTCGTAGCCTTCGATGGCCAGGGCGTCCTTGGACGGGTCCAGCTTGGCTTCCAGCGCATAGTTGGTGTTGATCAGCGCCAGGTCGACCTGGGTCAGCACGCGCGGCAGGGTGGCGGCTTCCAGTTCGCGGATTTTCAGGTCCTTGCTGTTCTCGACGATGTCCTTGGGCGTGGACAGGATGTCGGTCGGGTTCTTCAGCTTGATCAGGCCCACTTTCTGCAGCAGCAACAGCGCACGACCGCCGTTGGTGGCGTCGTTGGGGATGACCACGTTGGCGCCGCCCGGCAGGTCGGCCAGTTTCTTCCATTTGCTGGAGTAGGCGCCCAGGGGCTCCAGGTGCACGCCGGTGACGGCCACAAGGTTGGTGCCCTTGCCCTTGTTGAACTCATCCAGGTACGGCTGGTGCTGGAAGAAGTTCGCGTCCAGGCGCTTCTCGGCGACCTGCACGTTGGGCTGGATGTAGTCGGTGAACACTTTCACGTTCAGGTCCACGCCTTCCTTGGCCAGTTGCGGCTTCACGAATTCGAGGATTTCGGCGTGGGGCACCGCGGTGGCGGCCACGTTCAGGGTGTCATTGGCGTGGGCCGACAGGGCGGCCACGGCGGCAAAGGCCGCCAGCAGTTTTTTCATTTTTCAGCTCCTTGCGAAGGCCTGGGCCCTCGGCGCCGCGGCAGGGCCGCGGCACATGATTCATTTACGGGAGAAGTGCACCACCAGCTTGTCGCCGATGGTCTGCAGTACCTGGACCAGCACCACCAGGATGACCACGGTGACAATCATCACGTCAGTCTGGAAACGCTGGTAGCCGAAGCGGATGGCCAGGTCGCCCAGGCCGCCGGCACCGACCACGCCGGCCATGGCAGTGTAGGAAACCAGTGTAATCGCTGTAACCGTCGTTGCCGCGATGATACCCGGCAGGGCCTCGGGCAGCAGCGCGTTCATGATGATCTGGCGCGGGGTGGCACCCATGGACTGGGTGGCCTCGATGATGCCGCGGTCCACCTCACGCAGGGCGGTTTCCACCAGGCGCGCGAAGAACGGCGTGGTGCCGATGACCAGCGGCGGGATCGCGCCGGCGACGCCCAGCGAGGTGCCGGTGATCAGCACGGTGACCGGGATCAGCACGATCAGCAGGATGATGAACGGCAGCGAGCGCAGCACGTTCACGCAGAATGCCAGCAGCGCGTAGATGCCCTTGTTCTCGAACAGTTGGCGCGGGCCGCAGATGAACAGCAGCACGCCCAGGGGCAGGCCCAGCAGCACGGTGAACACCAGCGAGGCGCCGAGCATGACCATGGTGTCGTTGCTGGCTTCGAGAATCTCGGACCAGTCGACGTTGGCGAAATAGTTGAGGAAGTCCATTAGCGCAGCACCTCCATATGAACGTCTGCAGAGGTGAAGCGGGCGAAGGCAGCGTCCATGTCGCCACCGGTGATGGCCAGGGTCAGCTGCCCGTAGGGCGTGTCTTTGATGCGGTCGATGCGGCCGGCGAGAATGCTGTAGTCCACGCCTGTCTCACGGGCCACGGTACCCAGCAGCGGCGCGTAGGTGGATTCGCCCTGGAAGGTCAGGCGCACGATGCGGCCTGGCACGTGGGCGAAGGTGTCGCGCTGCTCGTTCTCGTCGATCTGCTCGTCTTCCTGCACGAAGCGCTTGGTGGTCGGGTGCTGCGGGTGCAGGAACACCTTGGCCACCGGGCCTTGCTCGACGATGACGCCGGCGTCCATCACGGCCACCTGGTCGCAGACGCGGCGGATCACGTCCATCTCGTGGGTGATCAGCACGATGGTCAGCTTCAGCTCGCGGTTGATCTCCGCCAGCAGTTGCAGCACCGACGCCGTGGTTTGCGGGTCGAGGGCACTGGTGGCCTCGTCGCACAGCAGCACCTTGGGGTTGGTGGACAGCGCGCGGGCAATGCCCACGCGCTGCTTCTGGCCGCCAGACAGCTGCGCCGGATACTTCTTGGCGTGGTCGGACAGGCCGACGCGCTCCAGCAGCGCAGCAACGCGCTTGTTGATCTCGCTGGCCGGCAGCTCGCCCGCCAGGCGCAGTGGCAGCGCCACGTTGTCGGCGACGGTCTTGGAGGCCAGCAGGTTGAAGTGCTGGAAGATCATCCCGACCTGCTGGCGGAAGCGGCGCAGGCTGTTGGCATCGAACGCGGTGACGTCTTCACCGTCGACGATGATCCGGCCGCCGCTTGGCGCCTCCAGGCGGTTGATCAGGCGCAGCAGGGTACTTTTGCCGGCACCGGAATGGCCGATCAGGCCGAATACCTGCCCGTTTTCGACGCTCAGGTTGGTCGGGTGCAGGGCGGGGATTTCCCTACCGTTGACGCGGTAGGTCTTGTGGACATTTTGAAACTCGATCACGTAGCGAACCTTGTGGGGCGCATGGAATGGGGACAGCGTTTTCGCCGGTCGCGCATTTTAGCCTGTCCGTTTAGAGAGACTTAGCATTTATTTCCTGAACATCCTTTCATTTGGCGATAAGACGATGGAAGGCAGGCGAAATAAAAGGAACGGCGGCAAAACGGGCCAGTCACTAACTAGGTCATCCCTGCCCGTGACAGGGTTTTTCGCCTATGGATCGCCCGCAAAGGGCGGCTGCCGATGAGGAGTTTAGGACAGATGAAAAAGAACCCACCCCGTTCCGGTAAAAGCGAGGCAGCCGGTACCGACACCCCGGACCGCGCCAACACCAACGCCAAGCTCGACAGCCTGGAAACCTTCCGCTCCGACGCCACCGGGCAGGCCCTGCGCACCAACCAGGGGGTCAAGGTCAGCGACAACCAGAACACCCTGAAAGCCGGCGCCCGCGGCCCGTCGCTGCTGGAAGACTTCATCATGCGCGAGAAAATCACGCATTTTGACCACGAACGCATTCCCGAGCGCATCGTCCACGCCCGCGGTACTGGCGCCCATGGCTATTTCCAGAGCTATGGCAACCATGCCGAGTTGACCAAGGCCGGCTTCCTGCAGGACCCTGCGAAAATTACCCCGGTGTTCGTGCGCTTTTCCACCGTGCAGGGCCCTCGCGGTTCGGGCGACACGGTGCGTGACGTGCGTGGCTTTGCCGTCAAGTTCTACACCGATGAAGGCAATTTCGACCTGGTTGGCAACAACATGCCAGTGTTCTTCATTCAAGACGCGATCAAGTTCCCGGATTTCGTCCACGCGGTGAAACCCGAGCCGCACAACGAGATCCCCACCGGCGGCTCCGCCCACGACACCTTCTGGGACTTCGTCTCGCTGGTGCCGGAGTCGGCGCACATGGTGATCTGGACCATGTCCGACCGCGCCATTCCGAAAAGCCTACGCACCATGGAAGGCTTCGGCATTCATACCTTCCGGTTGATCAACGCCGAGGGCAAGGCCAGCTTCGTCAAGTTCCACTGGAAGCCCAAGGCCGGCGTGTGTTCGCTGGTATGGGACGAGGCGCAGAAGCTGGCGGGCAAGGACACCGACTTCCACCGCCGTGACCTGTGGGAAACCATCGAGATGGGCGACTACCCCGAGTGGGAGTTCGGCGTGCAGATCGTTGCCGAAGAAGACGAGCACAAGTTCGACTTCGACCTGCTCGACCCCACCAAGATCATCCCCGAAGAGCTGGTGCCGGTGACGCCGCTGGGCAAGATGGTGCTCAACCGCAACCCGGACAACTATTTCGCCGAGACCGAGCAGGTAGCCTTCTGCCCCGGCCACATCGTGCCGGGCATCGACTTCTCCAACGACCCGCTGCTGCAGGGCCGGCTGTTTTCCTACACCGACACGCAGATCAGCCGCCTGGGCGGGCCGAACTTCCACGAAATACCGATCAACCGTCCGGTGGCGCCGAACCACAGCAGCCAGCGTGATGCGCAGCACCGGGTGACCATCGACAAGGGGCGCGCCTCCTACGAGCCCAACTCCATTGACGGCGGTTGGCCGCGGGAAACCCCACCGGCGGCCCAGGACGGCGGCTTCGAGAGCTACCCCGAGCGCATCGAAGCGCACAAGGTGCGCCAGCGCAGCGAGTCGTTCGCCGACCACTTTTCCCAGGCGCGGCTGTTCTTCCATAGCCTGGGCAAGCCTGAGCAGGAGCACGTGATCGCTGCCTACAGTTTCGAGCTGGGCAAGGTGGAGCGTGAGTACATCCGCGCCCGCGAAGTAAACGAGATTCTCGCCAACATCGACCTCGACCTGGCCGCCCGCGTGGCTGCCAACCTAGGCCTGCCGGCGCCCAAGGCCGGCACGGTGCAGGTCCCCGAGCTGTCGCTCAAAGCCTCACCGGCGCTGAGCCAGCTGAACCTGCTGGCGGGCGATATCAAGGGCCGCAAGGTGGCCGTGCTGGTGGCCAATGGCGTCGATGGCGCGCAGGTGGCGGCGGTGAAGAAAGCGCTGGAAGCCGAAGGTGCCCACGCCAAGGTGCTGGGCCCGACTTCGGCACCGGTGACGACCGCCGATGGCAAGGCCTTGCCGGTGGATGCTTCGGCCGAAGGGCTGCCGTCGGTGGCGTTCGATGCGGTGTGGGTGCCGGGCGGCAAGGCTTCGGTGCAGGCGCTGAGCGGCGACGGCGTGGCCCTGCATTTCCTGCTGGAGGCCTACAAGCACCTGAAGGCGATCGGCGTGAACAGCGAGGCCAAGGCCATTATCGATGCGCTGAAGCTGGATGAGGATGCCGGGTTGCTGGTGGGGGATGACGCCAAGGCGCACAAGGCGTTCATTGCCGCCATTGCCAAGCACCGCGTCTGGGACCGCGAGCCAAAAGCCAAGGCAGTTCCTGCCTGACCCTGTAGCAGCTGCAATAATGTGGGAGCTGGCTTGCCAGCGACTTGTTGAGGCCTAAAGCTCGCTGGCAAGCCAGCTCCCACAAATTATTTGCGGCTACGGGTTATTTTCTAGGCGTGAGGACCATCTGCGCAGCCTGGTTGCGCACCACCTTGTGGTCCAGCTTCCACTCAAGGTTCGGCGCCAGTCGGGTCACGCGCTTCTTGATCAGCGTCTGCAACCACGGCCAGTCCTGGGTGCGTGGCACCACCACCAATACGTCACACTGGTAATTCACCACGTCAGTGGCAATGTCATCCAGCTGGCGCTGCAGCGCGCGGCTTTCGGTGATGTTCAGGGCCACCGGGGTGCTCTGCGCCGTGGGGTCGATGACCTTGGCCGCAGGCTTGGCTTCGGCTGCCTCCAGGGCGGCCTCGGCTTTCTCCAGCTCCGCCTTGCGCGCCTGGCGGATCGGGCCGTTGGCGCCGCCGGTCAGGGCCGGGGCCTTTGGCATCAGCGCGCGGGCGCGGGCCAGGGCGGTGGCGGCGGCGTTGACGTCACCCTTCTGCAGCACGATCTGGCTGCGCTGCAGGTAGGCCTCGGCCAACTGGCGCTGGTAAGGCTCCAGGCGTGGGTCGTCCGGGCTCTGCTTTTGCAGCGCGCCCAGTTGGTCCTCGGCGGTGGCCAACTCGCCGCTGTCGATGTTCTGTTGCAGTTGCAAAAACGCATCCGTCGCTGGCACCGGGGCGGCAGCGTCTGGCGTGTGGCTCTGGCAAGCGCCCAAGATGAGCGAAAATGCGGCAAGGAGCAGATAACGGGAGGCGAACGGCTTCATTCCTGCGACTCTCTAATTGCGCAAAAAGCGGCCAAGTCTACACCCTGTCTGAAGGCACGAAAACCTGTGAAATCCCACAGAGGCGTCAACGACGGGGCAATGCGAAGCTCAATAGGAACAGTGTAGCGGCGCAAACGACGATGGACGGACCGGCCGGCGTGTCCTTGAACCACGACATCGCCAGGCCCCCGCACACGGCGATGACGCCCAGGATACTGGCGCCCAAGGCCATCTGCTCCGGCGAGCGAGCGTGACGTTGTGCCGCGGCGGCCGGGATGATCAGCAACGAGGTGATCAGCAGCACGCCGACGATTTTCATCGCCACGGCAATGACGATGGCAATCAGCAGCATCAACGTCATGCGCAGGCCCGCCACCGGCAGGCCTTCGACCTTGGCCAGTTCCTCGTGCACGGTAACCGCCAGCAGCGGCCGCCATAGCGCCAGCACCAGCACCATGACTGCGGCGCTGCCGCCCAGGATCCAGGCAAGGTCGGTGGGGCTGATGGCCAGCAGGTCGCCGAACAGGTAGCTCATCAGGTCGATGCGCACGTCGTGCATGAAGCTCAGCACCACCAGCCCCAGGGACAGGGTGCTGGGCGCCAGGATGCCCAAAAGCGTGTCGGACGCCAGCGGCTGGCGTTGCTGCAGGGTCACCAGCAGGATCGCCAGCAGCAGGCAGCCCACGGTTACCGCCAGCGCCGGGCTGACGTCCAGCAGGAAGCCCATGGCCACGCCCAGCAGGGCGGCGTGGGACAGCGTGTCGCCGAAATAGGCCATGCGCCGCCACACCACGAACGAGCCCAGGGGGCCGGCGACGACTGCCAGGGACAAGCCGGCCAGCAAGGCGTAGAGCAGAAAATCAGCCATGCTTGCAGCCGTCTCCATGTACGTGAGGGGTTTGAACGGGGTCGCCTTCGCCGGCGACCACTTCGCCGTGCAGGTCATGGGCGTGGTCGTGGTGGTGGTGATACACCGCCAGGCTGGGCGCGTGGTCGCCGAACAGCTCGACGAACGCCGGGTCGCCGCTGACCTGTTCGGGGTGGCCGGAGCAGCACACATGGCGGTTCAGGCACACCACCTGGTCGGTGGTGCTCATCACCAGGTGCAGGTCGTGGGACACCATCAGCACGCCGCAGCCATGGCGGTCGCGCAGGCGGGTGATCAGGCTGTACAGCTCGGCCTGGCCGGCCACGTCGACGCCCTGCACCGGCTCGTCCAGCACCAGCAGTTGGGGCTCGCGCAGCAGGGCGCGGGCCAGCAGCACGCGCTGCATCTCGCCGCCGGAAATGTTCTGCACCGGGCTGTCGATGACCTGTTCGGCGCCCACTTCGGCCAGCGCCGCCAGGGCGCGCTTGCGGTCCACGCCCGGCACCAGGCGCAGGAAGCGCAGCACCGACAGCGGCAGCGTCGGGTCGACGTGGAGTTTTTGCGGCATGTAGCCGATGCGCAGCTTGGGCTTGCGCCACACCACGCCGCTGTCGGGCTTCAGCAGGCCGAGCACGGCGCGTACCAGGGTGGTCTTGCCGGCGCCGTTGGGGCCGATCAGGGTGACGATTTCGCCGCTGCGCACGCTCAGCTGGATGTTATCCAGCACGTTCTGGCCGGCGAACGTGACCGCCACCTGTTCCAGGCGGATCAGGGCATCGTTCATCAGGCGGCCTGGCAGGCCGAGCAGAGACCGACCACTTCCACCGTCTGCCCTTCGACCTTGAAGCCCACGTCGGCGGCGCTCTTGATGATGGCCTGGCTGATGGCGGGTTGTTCAAGCTCCAGCGCCACGTGGCACTCGCGGCAGATCAGGAACTGGCCCTGGTGCGCGTGCTCGGGGTGGTTGCAGCCGATAAAGGCGTTGAGCGAGGCGATGCGGTGCACCAGGCCGTTTTCCAGGAGGAAATCCAGCGCGCGGTACACGGTGGGTGGCGCCGCGCGGCGGCCGTCCTGGTCGCTGAGCACGGCGAGGATATCGTAGGCGCCCAGCGGCTTGTGGCTCTGCCACACCAGTTCCAGCACCCGGCGGCGCAGGGCGGTCAGGCGCAGGCCCATGCGTGCGCACAGGGCATCGGCTTCCGACAGGGCGCTATGCACGCAGTGGGAGTGGTCGTGGGGGCGGTTGGCCAGCGGAGTATTGGGCATGAGCGGCGACGATATCAGCAAGAGACGTTATTATATTACCTGTTCTCGCCCAGTTGAGTGGTCATTGTGTCCCGCATTTTTACTCTTTTTGTCGGTTTCTGCCTTGCCGCTGTCGTGACCGTGCCCGCCCAGGCCGAGGTTCGCGTGCTCACCAGCATCAAGCCCCTGCAGCTGATTGCCGCCGCCGTGCAGGACGGCCTGGGCAAGCCTGAAGTGCTGTTGCCGCCGGGCGCCTCGCCGCACCACTACGCCCTGCGCCCCTCGGACGTGCGCCGGGTGGCCGACGCCGACCTGCTGTACTGGATCGGCCCGGACATGGAAGGCTTCCTGCCGCGCGTGGTGGCTACCCGTGGCAAGCCTACGGTGACGATCCAGGACATGGCTGGCCTCAAGCTGCGCCACTTTACCGCGGACAGCCAGTCCCACGAGGAAGCCGACCCGGACGAGCATGACCACGACCACCGCCCCGGCAGCCTGGACTCGCACCTGTGGCTGTCGACCTTCAACGCCCGGGTGATCGCCGCGCGCATGGCTGCCGACCTGAGCAAGGCCGACCCGGCCAACGCCGCGCGCTACGCCGGCAACCTCAAGGCCTTCGACGGCCGCCTGGATGCGCTGGATGGCCGCCTGAAGTCGCGCCTGGCCGGCGTGGCCGGCAAGCCGTTCTTCGTGTTCCACGAGGGCTTCGACTACTTCGAGGATGAGTTCGGGGTCAAGCACACCGGTGTGTTCAGCGTGGCCGCCGAAGTGCAGCCGGGCGCCCAGCACGTGGCCGCCATGCGTGCGCGGTTGCAGGAAGTGGGCAAGTCGTGTGTGTTTAGCGAGCCGCCGGCGCGGCCGCGCCTGGCCGAGACGCTGACGGCAGGGTTGCCGGTGCGCCTGGCGGAGCTGGATGGCCTGGGTGGTTTTGCCGAGGCGTCGCCGCAGGGGTATGAGCAGTTGATGGAGAAGCTGGGCAACGATCTGGCGGGTTGCCTGGAGCAGCTCTGAAGGACCGCGTCGCCTTTATCGCGACCAAGGTCGGCTCCTACGCGATCTGGTAGGAGCCGACCTTGGTCGCGATAAAGGCGACGCGGAATGGCGCTTACAGCGCGAACGGCAGCGCCACGCTGACCTGCTGGCGCAACGCCAGGCGGTGTTCGAACTCCGCCGGGTCGTGGATCAGCACGTCCATTCCCGCGAACGCCTGCGCCGCCACCAGGCGCGACAGCCAGAAGCGCACGCAGGCCACGCGCAGCATCACCGGCCACAGCTCGGCCTCGGCCGCCGTGAACGGTCGCAGCGCCGCATAAGCCCCCAGCATCGCCCGCGCACGCGGCGCGTCCAGCGCGCCGGCGGCGTCCGAGCACCAGTCGTTCAGGCTGATGGCCAGGTCGTACAGCATCGGCCCGGAGCAGGCGTTGTAGAAGTCGATCACGCCCGTCAGGTGGGTGCCCTCGAACATGGCGTTGTCGCGGAACAGGTCGGCGTGCAGGTTGGCGCGTGGCAGGGCCAGGATCTGCGCCTTGTGCGCCTTGATCTCTTCCAGCGCGCTGCGCAGCAGGGCAGCGGCCTCGCTGCCCAGCTGGCCGATCTGGCGCTCGCCCTCTTCCAGCATCCAGTCCAGGCCGCGGTCGGTCTTGCGCTCGAGCACGTGGTCGCGGGTGGCCAGGTGGATGTGGCTGATCAGCTCGCCCATCTGCACGCAGTGCTGGCTGTTGGGTTCCTTGATGTGCTTGCCCGGCAGGCGCGGCTGCAGCAGCGCCGGCTTGCCGGCCAGTTCGCGCAGGGCCACGCCGTCGGTAGTACGCAGCGCGTACGGCACCGGCAGGTTGGCCTCGTGCAGCACGTCCAGCAGTTCCACGAAGTACGGCAGGTCCTGCACCGGGCCGCGTTCCACCAGGGTCAGGACGTACTCGCCCTGTTCCAGGCTGATGAAGAAATTGCTGTTCTCGGTACCGGCGGCAATGCCCTGGAAGTCGCGAAGACGGCCCAGGCCGTAAGGTGCGAGAAAGGTTTCAAGCTCAGGCCGCGACAGGGGTGTAAACACTGACATGAAAAATTTGCCCATACTGGCACCCCGTCGGGGGTGCCCGGTTGAAGTTAAGGTTGAGTCATTTCCATTCGAAGATCTTCCATGCCGGAATCAGCATGTCCGGCTGATCAGACCGGATGTAGTTGGCATCGGTACCGTCGGCGCGAACCAGAAAGTACGGCTTGCCGTGTTTCGGGGTGATCTTGATCGCGTACAGGAAGCCATTCTGCCGGTATTCCTGGACTGTTTTGTCGCCTTCCTGGCGAATGGTGACATCCGGATCAGCCGTTACACCTTCATCCGCGGCCATCACGGCCATCGGACAGGCGATCAACAGACTGGCCAGCAACAAGCGTTTAGCGGTTCGCATGATAACCTTGTCCCTTTGTCGTCAATGTTCCGGACATTCTAGCGCCGGACCCGCCGAAAAGGTTGATTCTGCTCATGAGCAAAGCTCCCCTCGTCCTGGTGGACGGTTCTTCCTACCTGTATCGGGCGTTCCATGCGCTGCCACCACTGACCACCTCCAAGGGAATGCCGACCGGCGCGGTCAAGGGCGTGCTGAACATGCTCAAGAGCCTGCGCAAGCAGTACCCCGACAGCCCGTTCGCCGTGGTGTTCGACGCCAAGGGCGGCACGTTCCGCGATGAAATGTTCGCCGACTACAAGGCCAACCGCCCGAGCATGCCCGACGACCTGCGCGTGCAGGTCGAGCCGCTGCACGCCAGCGTGCGCGCCCTGGGCTACCCGCTGCTGTGCGTGGACAACGTGGAGGCCGACGACGTCATCGGCACCCTGGCCCGCAGCAGCGCCGCCGCCGACCGCCCGGTGATCATCTCCACCGGCGACAAGGACATGGCCCAGCTGGTGGATGGCCACGTGACCCTGGTCAACACCATGACCGGCAGCGTCATGGACATCGAGGGCGTGAAGGAAAAATTCGGCGTGGGGCCGGAGCACATCATCGACTATCTCGCCCTGATGGGCGACAAAGTCGACAACATCCCCGGCGTTCCCGGTGTGGGCGAGAAAACGGCCGTGGGCCTGCTGGTGGGTATCGGTGGCGGCCTGAAGGAGCTTTACGAGAACCTCGACAAGGTCCCTGCCCTGCCGATTCGCGGCGCGAAGAACCTGCCGGCCAAGCTTGAAGAGCACAAGGACATGGCGTTCCTGTCCTACCAGCTGGCCACCATCAAGATCGACGTCGCGCTCGACGTGGAAGTGGAAGCCCTGGTGTGCGGCGAGCCGGACCGCGAGGCCCTGGTGGAGCTGTACACCGAGCTGGAATTCAAGAGCTGGATCGATGAGGTGCAGCGCGACGCCAAGCGCGCCGGCCAGGAAGTGGTGGCCGAGGCCGCCCCGGTGGCTGCGGTGGAAACCCGCTACGAAACCATCCTCGACCAGGCGCGTTTCGATGCGTGGTTGGAAAAACTGAACCAGGCCGAGCTGTTCGCCTTCGACACCGAGACCACCGGCCTGGACGCCCAGAAGGCGCAGCTGGTAGGCCTGTCGTTCGCCGTGCAGCCTCACGAAGCGGCCTACATCCCGCTGACCCATTCCTACATGGGCGCTCCCGAGCAACTGGACCGTGACACTGTGCTGCGCGCGCTCAAGCCGCTGCTGGAAGACCCGGCCAAGGCCAAGGTCGGCCAGAACGCCAAGTACGACATGAACATCCTGGCCAACTGCGCCATCGGCGGTGATCCGGCCCAGGGCATCAACGTCCAGGGTGTGAAGTTCGACACCATGCTTGAATCCTACGTGCTGGACTCCACCGCTACTCGCCATGACATGGACAGCCTGGCGGCCAAGTACCTGGGCCACACCACCATCACCTTCGAACAGATCGCCGGCAAGGGCGCCAAGCAGCTGACCTTCGACCAGATTCCCCTGGAACAGGCTGGCCCCTATGCGGCGGAAGACGCCGACGTGACCCTGCGCCTGCACCAGCTGTTCCAGGCCAAGCTGGCCGCGGCGCCAAGCCTGATCAACGTGGTGGATAACATCGAGATGCCGCTGGTGCCGGTGCTGGCCAAGATCGAGCGCCAGGGCGCGCTGGTCGACGCCGCGCTGCTGGGCGTGCAGAGCGGCGAGCTGGGCGGGAAGCTGGCCGAGCTGGAGCGCCAGGCCTACGAGATCGCCGGTGAGGAGTTCAACCTCGGTTCGCCAAAACAGCTGGGCGTGATTCTCTACGACAAGCTGGGCATGCCGGTGCTCAACAAGACCGCCAAGGGCCAGGCGTCCACCGCCGAAGCGGTGCTGGCGGAGCTGGCCGAGCAGGACTTCCCGCTGCCCAAGGTGCTGATGCAGTACCGCTCCCTGAGCAAGCTGAAGAGCACCTACACTGACCGCCTGCCGGAGCAGATCAACCCGCGCACCGGGCGTATCCACACCTCCTACCACCAGGCGGTGGCCGCCACCGGCCGCCTGTCGTCCAGCGACCCGAACCTGCAGAACATCCCCATCCGCACCGCCGAAGGCCGGCGCATCCGTCAGGCCTTCGTGGCACCGGCGGGCTACAAGCTGCTGGCGGCGGACTACTCGCAGATCGAGCTGCGCATCATGGCCCACCTGGCCAAGGACGAAGGCCTGCTGCACGCCTTCCAGAACAACCTCGACGTGCACCGTGCCACGGCCGCGGAAGTGTTCGGCGTGGCGCTGGAGCAGGTCACCATCGACCAGCGCCGCAGCGCCAAGGCCATCAACTTCGGCCTGATCTACGGCATGAGCGCCTTCGGCCTGGCCAAGCAGATTGGCGTCGACAACAAGCAGGCCAAGGAATACATCGACCGCTACTTCGCCCGCTACCCCGGCGTGCTGGCCTACATGGAGCGCACGCGCACCCAGGCCGCCGAGCAAGGCTACGTGGAAACCCTGTTTGGCCGCCGCCTGTACCTGGCCGACATCAACGCCAAGAACCCGGCCTTGCGCAAGGGCGCCGAGCGTACCGCCATCAACGCGCCGATGCAGGGCACGGCGGCGGACATCATCAAGCGCGCCATGGTGGCCGTGGATGGCTGGCTGGGCGAGTCGGGCCTGGACGCCCGGGTGATCCTGCAGGTACACGACGAACTGGTGCTGGAAGTGCGCGAAGACCTGGTCGAGCAGGTCAGCGAGCAGATCCGCCCGCACATGAGCGGTGCCGCCGAACTGGATGTGCCGTTGCTGGTGGAAGTGGGCGTGGGCAATAACTGGGACGAGGCGCACTGATAGCGGTGCGTTCGGACGCGGCCTTTGGCCGCTGCTACGGGGGTTGTGTTCGGACGCGGAATGGCGATGCGTTCGGGCGTCCGGACCGCAACCTCCGTAGCAGCGGCCGAAGGCCGCGTCTAAGCAGCCACCCGCTTAGGACAATAAGTTTTGAGCGGTGCGGGAACTAAACCTGTCAAACCCGACTCAGAGTACCTGAATGGCTGGTGAAGCCGTTCGATGCTCCTATGTTGTGTTAAGTGTTGGCAGATATCTGGACCCCGCCCTAGCGGTCCGGAACTTGGACCCCGAACTTCCCCTCCCCATACGAAGTCCGGGGTTTTTTTTGCCTGGAATTCAGCCTTCGACCTTGTCCGGCAGTTCCATCCAGCGCGCCAGCACGGCGTAGGCGTCTTCCAGGCCCATGCGCTTGGGCGCCGAGAACAGCTGGATGCTGACCGCATCACCCCAGCCCTTGCGAATTTCCGACTGCACCTTGAGCAAGGTGTTCTTGGCCGCGCCGTAGGTCAGCTTGTCGGCCTTGGTCAGCAGGATGTGCATGGGCATGTGGCTGGCCACCGACCAGTCGAGCATCAGCTGGTCGAAGTCAGTCATCGGGTGGCGGATGTCCATCATCAGGATCAGGCCCTTGAGGCTCTCGCGGCTGCCCAGGTACGCCTCGAGGTGGCGCTGCCAGTGCTGCTTGAGCGGGATTGGCACCTTGGCGTAGCCGTAGCCGGGCAAGTCCACCAGGCGGCGTTCCTCGTCCAGCTGGAAGAAGTTCAGCAGCTGCGTGCGCCCCGGGGTCTTGGATGTGCGCGCCAGGCTGGCGTGGGTCAGGGTGTTCAGGGCGCTGGACTTGCCGGCGTTGGAGCGGCCGGCGAAGGCTACTTCAAAGCCTTCGTCGTCGGGGCACTGGTCGACCTTGGCGGCGCTGAGCGAGAAGGTAGCCTGTTGGCACAGACCGAGGATGGGGTTTTTGACTTGCATGTGATTTCCGCTGTGGGGCGACGCCGGGCAAGGGCCCTGGCAGGCGGGTCGTTTCCGCTTCGCTGACGTCGGTAGTATATAATGCCGTAGATTTCGTGTGTGCTTTGTCCCGTTGCCGGGGACACACCTTGGGGGCATCTCTGTCGTAGTTGCGCATTAGAACGCAAATTTCCCCAACCCTGAACCTCTCGTTTCAGGACGAAACAGCGGCTTGCTGCTAGCGTCTTTGATGTAATACAGGGTTTCAAGGCTATGCCGCCGCGTGGATTGTGCACGGACTGCAGTGCCGAAGACTACAAGACCGTAATCCACTGGATGAGCGGCCCAAGCCTGCGGCACAGATCTATCACCCTTAGCCGTAGTTGGATTAGCTGATGAAAAAAATAATAGTAAGTCTGCTTGTGACCGCAGCAGGGCTGACCGGCATGGCCCATGCGGCGGGTGACCCGGCTGCCGGGCAGGCCAAGGCGGCGGTCTGTGGTGCCTGCCACGGGCCGGACGGCAACAGCATGGCGCCCAACTTCCCGAAACTGGCCGGCCAGGGCCAGCGCTACCTGGACAAACAGCTGCACGACATCAAGTCGGGCAAGCGCCAGGTGCCCGAGATGACTGGCCTGCTGACCAACCTCAGCGACCAGGACCTGGCTGACCTTGCCGCCTATTTCAACAGCCAGAACGGCAGCGTCGGCGCCGCCGACCCCAACCTGGTGGCCAAGGGCGAGGCGCTGTTCCGCGGCGGCAAGCTGGATAGCGGGATGCCGGCCTGCACCGGCTGCCACTCGCCCAACGGCGTCGGCAACCCCATGGCTGGCTTCCCGCACCTGGGCGGCCAGCATGCGCAGTACGTGACCAAGCAGCTCACTGACTTCCGCGAGGGCAACCGCACCAACGACGGTGACACCATGGTCATGCGCAGCATCGCCGCCAAGCTCAGCAACAAGGACATCGAGGCCCTGGCGTCCTACGTGCAGGGCCTGCACTGAAGCGCTTGTCTTGCCTTGAAATGAAACAATTAAAAAGGGCGGCCATGGCTGCCCTTTTTCATGAAGTCTGCCGTTACACTAGCGAACTGAACCCTTCGGCAACGGGTCTCACGGCCCGTCGCCGCATGGCGATCCCTTTTTGCTCAGGAGTAAAGCATGCGTAATCTGATCCTCGGCGCCGCGCTGGTCGCAGCCAGCCTGTTCGGCATGACCGCCCAAGCCGCCGATGCCCCGCTGGAAGCGGGCAAGCAATACGTGGAACTGACCAGCCCGGTGCCGGTCGCCCAGCCTGGCAAGATCGAAGTGGTCGAAATGTTCTGGTACGGCTGCCCGCACTGCTACGCCTTCGAGCCAACCATCAACCCATGGATCGAGAAGCTGCCGGCTGACGTGCACTTCATCCGCATCCCTGCCATGTTTGGCGGCCCGTGGGACCTGCACGGCCAACTGTTCATCACCCTCGACATGATGGGTGTGGAGCACAAGGTGCACTCGGCCGTGTTCGACGCCATCCAGAAACAAGGCAAGCGCCTGACCGACCCTGAGCAGATGGCCGACTTCGTCGCCACCCAGGGCGTGGATCGCGCCAAGTTCCTGGAAACCTACAAATCGTTCGCGGTGCAGGGCAAGGTCAAGCAGTACAAAGACCTGGCCGTGGCCTACGGTGTGCAGGGCGTGCCGACCATGATCGTCAACGGCAAGTACCGTTTTGACCTTGGCACTGCAGGTGGCCCTGAAGAAACGCTGAAAGTGGCCGATGCACTGATTGCCAAAGAACGTGCAGCCAACAAGAGCGCTGCCAACTAACCTCAGGTGACCTGTGCGCCGCTGGAGAACCGAACGTGTCGTTGGCCTGCGTGATCCGCGGGTCAACGAGCATCATGTAAACACCAGCGGCCTCCCCGAGGATGGCCGGCTGCGCCTGCTCAGTTTCAACATCCAGGTTGGCATCAGCACCGAACGCTACCGCCACTACCTGACGCGCAGCTGGCAACACCTGTTGCCGCACACCGGCCGCACCAACAACCTGCAGAAGATCGGCAGCCTGCTCGCTGACTTCGACCTGGTGGCCCTGCAGGAGGTGGACGGCGGCAGCATTCGATCCGGTTACGTCAACCAGGTCGAATACCTGGCCCACCTGGGCGCCTTCCCCTACTGGTACCAGCAACTCAACCGCAACCTTGGCCGCCTGGCCCAGCACAGCAACGGCATTCTCAGCCGCTTGCGCCCCTGGAGCCTGGAAGACCACCCGTTGCCCGGCCCGGCCGGCCGCGGTGCCATCCTGGCGCGCTTTGGCGAGGGTGACGAGGCGCTGGTGGTGGTCATGATGCACCTGGCCCTGGGCACGCGTACCCGGGCGCGGCAACTGGCCTACATTCGCGAACTGATTGGCGGCTACAAGCACCAGATCCTCATGGGCGACATGAACACCCATGCCAGCGACCTGCTGCAGCATTCGCCCCTGCGCGACCTGGGCCTGCTGGCGCCCCAGGCCGAAGCCACGTTTCCCAGCTGGCAGCCCAAGCGTTGCCTTGATCATATTTTGCTCAGCCCCAGCCTGACCCTAGAACGGGTGCAGGTGCTGGCCCAACCCATTTCCGATCATCTGCCCGTGGCGGTAGAGATCCGCTTGCCCGACACCCTCGTGGCCGACGCGCTGCCGGCGCTTCGCCCCTCACCTCGCAGACCCTTGGCATGACCGAAGAAGCCCAGCGCTGGAAAGAGAAGTACCTCAAGAGTATTGAACAGCAGGAGAAGCTGGAGCGCCGCTGGAATGCACGGCTCGACCTGTTGCGCCGCGGCCTGGTGCGCAGCACCCTGGCTGCCGAGGGTACCGACAAGGCCGTGGACCAGTGCATGAAGGAAATGCGCGAGGTGGTGCGCACCGACGACATGGACGCCGGGCTGGCCGCACTGATTCCACGCCTGGAAAAGGCCGTGCTGGATTCCGAACAGCGCCGCGAAACCCGTGTCACCCAGATCAGCACTGCACTGACCGCGCTGGTCGACCAATTGCAGACGCTGCCGCTGCCCCGCGATGTCAGCAAGCCGCTGAAGAAGTTTGCCAAGCAGCTGGAGGAACGCGCCGGCCAGGCGCGGGAGATTCCGCTGCTGCTCAGTGAACTCAGTGGCCTGCAAGGCCAGGCCCTGGCGGGCATTGAGCATACCGCCGACTCGCAGCGCCAGGGGCTGTTCCAGCGCCTGTTCGGTGGCCGTGACGCCGAGCAGCCGGAAGCCGTGCCAGAGCCTTCGCCTGTGCAGCCACAGCCCGTCGCTGCTGCCGCCCCGGCCGTGGTGGAGGCGCCGCCGGTTGAGGTGCTTGATGTTGCGCCGGCAGCTGAAACCCCAGCCCTGGCGCCGCAACCTGCACCGACGCCTGTTGAAGTGGCTGCACCTGAGCCCGCGCCCCAACTACAGCCCCTGCTGCAGCCGGCCCAGCCCCCGGAGCCCGACGAGCCAGTGGCGCAGCCGGTCGACGAGCAGCCGGCCCTGCAGGTGCAGCCCTTCGTACCCACGGTGCTGGCCGCCGCCAGCGAGCCGCCCGCCGCTGCCCCCGAGGTCGCGCCGCCGGTGTTCATCGACCGCCTGCCGCTGCCTTCGGTAATGGCCGAGGCGATCGCCGCCATCGATCCCCAGGAGCCTGGCGAGGAGCTGCTGTACGCCCTGCCCCCCTCGCCAGAACCGTCCTACAGCTCGGTGGCCGCGCACATCGAAGAAACCCTGCTGGGGCTGCTCAACGACCTGACGCTACCGGAACGGCATCGCCCGCAGGCCGAGGCCATGCAGGACCGGCTGCGCCACGGGCTGAACTGGTACGAGTTGCTGCCGATTCTCGACGACCTGGCCACCCTGACGCTGGCCATCAACGACAGCGGCCAGCATGATTTCGAGCTGTACCTCAAGCAGTTGAACGAGCGCCTGGATACCTTCCAGAACCATCTGCAGGCGGCCAGCGAAGGCCATGCCGACAGCCGCTCGGCCGCCCGCGAGCTGGACAACCAGTTGCGCGAGCACGTCGATGGCATGCAGACCAGCATGCAGGGCGCCACCGACGTGGCCAGCCTCAAGCAGGTCCTGGAACAGCGTCTGGAAGGCCTGATCGGCACCATTGATGCCCACCAGCAGCAACGCGACCAGCGCGAACAGGAAATTGCCACGCGCCTGCAAGGCCTGGCCGAACGCGTGGCCAGCATGGAAGGCGAAGCCCAGGGCTACCGCGAGCACCTGGAAGAGCAGCGCCAGAAGGCGCTGATCGACCCGCTCACCGGCCTGCCCAACCGCGCGGCCTGGACCGAGCGCCTGGAGCAGGCCGTGGCCCTGCGCCAGGAGGACGGCAGCGAGCTGCTGCTGGCGATGCTGGACCTAGATCACTTCAAGTCCATCAACGACAGCTACGGCCACCTGGCCGGCGACAAGGTGCTGAAGATCATCGCCAACGAACTGCGCAAGCGCCTGCGGCCCATGGACTTCATGGCACGCTTTGGTGGTGAGGAGTTCGTCATGTTGATCCCGCACACCTCCATGATCGAAGGCGTGCGCCTGGTGGAAACCCTGCGCGCGGCGGTGGAAGCCTGCCCGTTCCACTTTAAGGGCCAGCGCGTGACCATCACCATTTCCATCGGCCTCGCCGGCTTCCGTGGCGGCGAGCGCAGCGAACTGGTGCTCAAGCGCGCCGACGAAGCCCTGTACCGCGCCAAGGCGGCTGGCCGCAACCGCGTGCTCCACGCCTGACGCCCCCGTAGCAGCAACTGTCTTGTGGGAGCTGGCTTGCCAGCGAGCTTTTAGGCCCCAACAACTCGCTGGCAAGCCAGCTCCCACAGGATGTAGCAGCTGCCGCAGGCTGCGTCTTGCATGCGCGGTGCCTCAGGCTCACAGCGGCGGCCATGACGCGGCCTTTGGCCGCTGCTACGGGGTTGTGGTGGCGGTGTGTTATACTATTGCATTACTGCCCACCAAGTTGCCGCCCACCTTTATGAAATTCCTCGGCTGTGCCCTGCTGTTGCTCGCGTTGGCGGGCTGTACCAATGGTCTGCGTATCGACCGCAGCCATCCCTCGGTCAACCATGACAGCCGGATTCAGTTCGTGGTGCTGCACTACACCTCGGCATCGGACGAGCGCTCGCTGGCGCTGCTGACCCACGGCGAGGTCAGCGCCCATTACCTGGTGGGCCTCAACCCGCCCACCGTGTACCAGCTGGTGGATGAAAGCCAGCGCGCCTGGCACGCCGGCGAAAGCGAGTGGGATGGCCGCACCTGGCTCAACTCCAGCTCCATCGGTATCGAGATTGTCAACCCAGGCTTCACCGACGGCCCCAGCGGCCGGCTCTGGTACCCCTACACCGAGGCCCAGATCCAGGCCGTGGAAGCGCTGCTCAAGGGCATCGTCAAGCGCTACAACATCGAACCACGGCACATCATCGGCCACAGCGACATCGCCCCCCTGCGCAAGCAGGACCCGGGCCCGCTGTTCCCCTGGAAGCGCCTGGCCGACGAAGGCCTGGGCATCTGGCCCGACGCTGGCGCCGTGGCGCGCAACAAGGCCCGCTTCGAGGTCAACCCGCCGAGCATGACCTGGTACCAGCAGCAGCTGTCGCGCCTGGGCTACCTGACCGTGCAGACCGGCCAGCTGGACGTCACCACCCGCCACGTCATCGCCGCGTTCCAGATGCACTTCCGCCCGGCCCGCTTCGACGGCGAGCCCGACGCCGAAACCGCCGCCATCCTGCAGGCGCTCAACAGCCAGCGCTGAGTTGCCCAGCTCCGCCCAACGGCAAGGCTAAATCCCGTCCAGTTGCTATACCTCAAGGTGAGCAACTGGATATTCACCCATGTCTTCCGCCTACGTGCGTCTTCGCAGCGCCCTTTATCGTCCCTGGTTAATGGCGACGCTGGCGGCTGTCGCGTGCGCGGCGCTGTTGCTCAGCGCTAGTTTCGGGCTGGTGATGCACCAGGTCCAGCAGACTGAAATCGAGCAGATGAATGCCCGTGGCGACCGTTTCCTCGACCGCCTGGAGCAGATCTTCGGCCAGCTGCGCGAGAGCGTCGACCTGCTCAACGAACAGAACCTGCGCGGCTGCGGGCCGGCGATGACGGCGGCCCTGCAACAGGTGGGCTTCGACAACCGCTTCGTCTACGACGCGGTCTACAACGATGGCGAGCAAAGCTGCTCCAGCCGCCCGGCCGAGGCTGGCACCCTGGCCATGCGTGCCCCGGACATCAAGGGCCCGACCTACAGCTATTGGCTCAACACCACCACGCAGCCCGACGATAACCTCGCCGCCCTGCGCCTGGGCCGGGGGCCGTTCAGCGTGTCCACCTCCCGCGGGCACCTCACCGACGTGGTCGACCTGGCACCCGGCGGCAGCCTGCTGGTGGTACTCGACAAGGGCAAGCGCGCAGTGCCGGTGCTGGGCCCGGCCCAGGCCTGGCCGCCAGCCAGCGATTGGCCGCCGCCCTCGCAACAGCCGCTGCTGGTGACCCGCGACAGCCTGATCTACCGCATGTTCACCAAGTCGCCGGACTACCAGCTGGTGTTGATCGCACCGCGGACCAACCTGCTGCCGAAAATGAACGCGGCCTTGTGGGCGCTGTTCCCCGGCAGCCTGCTGCTGGCCGGGTTCGTGGGCTGGATGGTGCTTGAACTGGTGCGCGAACGCCGCTCCCTGAGCAATGAACTGCAGGGGGCGTTGCGCCGGGGCGAGCTGAAGGTGCTGTACCAACCGATCTTCGACCTCAACAGCCGACGATGCGTGGGCGCCGAGGCGCTGGTGCGCTGGCGTCGCCCGGATGGCACGCTGACCAGCCCCGATCTGTTCATCCCCATGGCGGAGAACACCGGCCAGATTCGCGAAATCACCGATTTTGTCCTGCAACAGCTGTTGGAACAGTTAGGCCAGCTGCTTCGTGCCAACCCCCACCTGTATGTCTCGGTGAACCTGGCGGCCGTCGACGTGATGGTGCCGCGCATTGGCCGCGTGGTCGCACGGCTGCTGGCCCAGCACCGGGTGTCGGCGCACCAGATTGCCTTCGAAGTGACCGAGCGCGGCCTGATTGACGTGGTGGTGGCGCGTGACAACCTGCAAGCCTTGCGGGACGTGGGCCATCAAGTGCTGATCGACGACTTCGGCACCGGCTATTGCAGCCTGGCCTACCTGCAGACGCTGCCGGTGGACTGCCTGAAAATCGACAAGGCGTTCATCGACGCCCTGGGCCATGACGCCGCCAGCAGCGGCGTGGCCCCGCACATCATTCGCATGGCCCACGCGTTGCAGCTGCGGGTGATTGCCGAGGGCATCGAGCTGGAGGCCCAGGCGCTGCTGCTGAGCAGTGAAGGGGTAAACTACGGCCAGGGCTGGCTGTTTGCCCACCCGCTCAACGCGCGGCAGTTCAGCGAACTGGTGACCCGCGGCCGGCGCCTGGCGGGCCGGCGCATCGACGACGAGGCCTAGAGCGGCAGGGTCATGTAGAACTGCGTGCCCTGCCCCGGGCGTGAATACACGCCCATGCGCCCGCCGTGTAGCTGCACGATCTCCTTGCACAGCGCCAGGCCCAGGCCGGCGCCGCCTTTCTTGCGGCCCACCTGCACGAAGGGCTCGAAAATGCGCCCCTGCTGGCCGTAGGCAATGCCCTCGCCGTTGTCTTCCACGCTGATGATCACCCGTTCGGCATGGCGCCGCGCCTGCAGGCGAATGCGCCCGCTGTGTGGGGTGTGGCGCAGGGCGTTGTCCAGCAGGTTGTCGAGCACGCGGTCCAGCTGGGCCTGGTCGGCGTGCAGGCGCGGCAGGGCGTCCTGGTGTTCGATCACCAGGTCGATATCGTTCTCCCGCGCCTGCTCGGTGAAGCGCTGCTGGGCACGGCTGAGCAGGTCGTCGATGGCGCACGGCCCGCGGGTGAGTTTCTGCAGGCCGTTCTGGTAGCGGGAGAAGTTCAGCAGGTCGTTGATCAGCTGCATCAGCCGCTGCATCTCTTCTTTCACCGTGTCGAAGAGGTCGGCCTCGCGGGAGTCGGGGGCGAAGTGCACGCGCTCCTGCAGCAGGCCGAAGGCCATGTGCATGCCGGTGACCGGGGTGCGCAGCTCGTGGGAGGCGCGCAGCACGAACTCGCTGCGCACCCGCTCGAAGGCGCGCTGCTCGGTGACGTCGTGCAGCACCATCACCGCGCCGAGGATATGCCCCTCGGTGTGGCTGACCGGGGTCAGGCTGTAGGCCAGCAGGCGGGTTTCGCCGTCCAGCTCGAAGCTCAGGTCTTCCAGCGCCCGCTCCAGGCTGCCGCCGCGCAGGATCAGCTTCAGCTGCGTGTCCATCTCCGGGCGCTGCAAGGCCTCGCCCAGGCCCATGCCCACGCGGTCATTTTCCCAGCCCAATTGCCGCTGGGCTACCGGGTTGAGGTGCTCCAGGCGGCCCTCGCGGTCAATCATCAGCAGGCCGTCGTCGATGCTGTCGAGCACCGCCTGCAGGCGTTGCTGGCCGGCCAGCAGTTCGTCGACGTTGGTTTCCTGGTGCTTGCGCAGCACCTGGGCCATGGTGTCGAAGCGCTGGGTCAGTTGGTTGAGCTCGGCCGCCGAAGACTGTGGCAAGGCCACATCGAAATTGCCCTGGCTGATGTTGTCGGCGGCCGTGGCCAGCGCCTCGATGGGTTCGCCAAAGCGCCGGGCGATGTTGTGCGCGGTAAAGAAGCCGATCAGCAGCACCGCCAGGCCCACCAGCCCCAGCAGCGCCGAGACCATGACCGCACGTTCGTGGGTGCTTTCCTGGGCGGTATTGATGTTGTCCAGCGCCTGCTTGTGGGCGTCGAGCATGCCGTTGCGCAGGGCGTTGAGGGCGTCGCTGAAGGCGGGGTTGTCGCTGATGTCGCCGTCCTGGGCGATGGCCTGCTGGTAGGCGGCCAGGAAGCGCTGGTAGTCGCGGGCGGTCTGGGTGAAACCGGCGGGCTGGTCGTGTTCCTGCTCATGGGCCAGGCCCTGGCTGATCAGGTCCTGGAACTGCTGCTGGGAGTTGGCCAGGGCGTTCTTGTCGGACTGCTCGTTGAGCATCATGATCAACTGGTCGCCCAGGTTCTGGCGCAGCTTGAGCCCCAGGTCCAGGGAGACGAAGTTGTAGTGCACCAGGCCTTCCTGGGACCTGGCCAGCTGCATCACGCTGACCAACCCCAGGGC
Source organism: Pseudomonas imperatae (assembly GCF_057128625.1). Taxonomy (NCBI): domain Bacteria; kingdom Pseudomonadati; phylum Pseudomonadota; class Gammaproteobacteria; order Pseudomonadales; family Pseudomonadaceae; genus Pseudomonas; species Pseudomonas imperatae. Next base: position 37,375 of record NZ_JBSKHP010000034.1, read on the forward strand.
AAGGCCCAGCAAGGCCACGGTGATCAGCGCCGAGAAGCTGAGAAACAGCCGGGTCCGCAACTTCATCGGCAACCTCACAGGTTGTACTGTTTGCGTTTGCGATACAGCGTCGAGGCGTCGATGCCCAGGGTCTTGGCCGCCTGGTCCAGGGTGTCGCTGGTGGCCAGCACGGCGCCGATGTGGGCTTTTTCCAGCTCATCCAGGCTCAGCGCCGCGCCAATGCGCGGGGCATTGTTGGCCGGTTGCTCGGCCATGCCCAAGTGGCTGACTTCCACGCGTTCCTGGGCACAGATGATGCTGGCGCGTTCCACCACGTTGCGCAGTTCGCGGATGTTGCCTGGCCAACGATAGTTGAGCAGCGCCGCCCGTGCCTCCTCGCTGAAGCCGCGCGCGGGGCGGGCGTATTCCTTGACGAAGCGCGCCAGGAAGCGGTCGGCCAGGGTCAGGATGTCCTCGCTGCGCTCGCGCAGGGGCGGCAGGTGCAGGGTGATGACGTTGAGGCGGTACAGCAGGTCTTCGCGGAAGCGCCCTTCGCGCACCATGTCCTCGAGGTTGAGGTTGGTGGCGGCGAGGATGCGCACGTCGGCGCGGCGGGTGACCGGGTCGCCCACGCGCTCGTATTCCTTGTCCTGGATGAAGCGCAGCAGCTTGGGCTGCAAGGTCAGCGGGAAGTCGCCGATCTCGTCGAGGAACAGGGTGCCGCCGTCGGCCTGGTTGACCCGGCCCAGGGTGCTTTCGCTGGCGCCGGTGAAGGCGCCGCGGCTGTGGCCGAACAGCTCGCTTTCCATCAGCTCGGCGGTCAACGACGGGCAGTTGATGGTCACGCAGGCTTTTTTCGCGCGCTTGCTCCAGCCGTGGATGGCACGGGCCAGCTCGCCTTTACCCGTGCCCGACTCACCCAGGATGAGGATGTTGGCGTCGGTATTGGCCACCTGGCGGGCGGTCTCCAGCACCACCATCATGGCCGGGCTATGGGAGTCCAGGCCGTCCTTGGGTTTGCGCACCTCGCCTTCCAGCGCTTCCAGGCGGGCCGACAGCTGGCGCACTTCCAGCTGCTTGGCGGTGGCCAGGCGCAGTTGGTCTGGGCTGCAGGGCTTGACCAGGTAATCGGCGGCGCCGGCCTGGATGGCGTCCACGGCGGTGTCCACCGCCGAGTGGGCGGTGACGATCACCACGCGCATCCACGGCGCCTGGATGCGCATCTGCGCCAGTACGTCCAGGCCGTTGTCCTCGCCCAGGCGCAAGTCCAGGAAGCACAAGTCGAACACCTGGCGCTGCATCAGCGCGTCAGCCTGCGCCGCACTGTTGGCGGTGGCGACGCTGTAGCCTTCGTCTTCCAGGCAGTAACGGAAGGTGCGAAGGATGGCGGACTCATCATCCACCAAGAGGATTCGGCCTTGGTGTTCCGTGCCAGCTTCCATTTTCCTACGCTCCTTTAAGAATTGTCTTGGGTTAGTGTCAGAATAATCGGGCAAGTTGCATGGTCAATTCTGATTCATTCGGCGACCTGCATGGTAACTATCTGTTGATAACTGCACTAACCCACTGGTTCCCAAAGAAAAAATAGAAAATTAAGCCCTTGGCATGGCCGTTGCGGGTCTCACCCGACCGTCTGTAATAAGGAGCTTTGTCATGAATGCCCTCAAACGCCTGGCCCTGGCCTGTTCACTGGGCGCCGTGCTGGCGCCCGCCATGAGCCACGCCGCGACCCTCGACACCAACCAGGTCAGCAGCCAACTGCAAGCCGCCCGGCAGGAAGGGTCGATCTGGACGGCCTTCGCCCTCAATCGTCACCTGAGCCCGTTCAAGATCGACGTCAGCGTCGCCAACGGGGTAGCGACGCTCAAGGGCCAGGTAGAGAACGAGGTGGACCGCGACCTGGCCGAGCAGATTGCCGCGCAGACCTCCGGCATCACCAAGGTCGACAATCTGCTGACCGTGGACCCGACCCTGGCCAACCAGCCGCCCGTGCAGAAGCGCATCGCCCAGCGTTTCGATGACGCCACCCTGACCGCCACCATCAAGTCCAAGCTGCTGTGGAACAGCGCCACCCAGGCGCTGGACACCGAGGTGGACACCCAGAACGGCGTGGTGACCCTGAAGGGCCAGGCGCAGACCGCCGACGCCAAGCAGATGGCCGGCGACCTTGCGCAGAACACCGAGGGCGTGACCCAGGTGAACAACCTGATCAGCCTGGGTGCCGCCGACACCCAGACCACCCAGGCCGAAGCCCAGGCCAAGACCACCGAGGCCTCCATCAGCGATGCGTGGATCACCAGCAAGGTCAAGGCCAGCCTTCTATATAGCCGCGACGTGGATGGCATCAACATCAAGGTCGACACCAAAAGCGGCATGGTCACCTTGGGCGGCGTGGTGGCCAGCACCGAAGAGAAGGCCCAGGCGGTGGAAATCGCCCGCAACATTCGCGGCGTGCGCGGGGTGGACGCCGACCTGCTCAAGGTAGCCGGCAAGAGCACCGGCTGAGCCCATCGTGCAAAACGCCCGAGCAACCTGTGGCCATCGTGCAGGTTGCTCGCCACAGGGTCTTGTTTCTACGTCTTAACCACCTGATTTCATTGAAATTTTTCTTAATTTAAAACTGGCACGCTGTCTGCAATATCCCTATCAAGCAGTGATGATCATCAAACCAAGAGGAGTTACAGGATGAGCCGCCAATGTCTAGCCCATTTGCCGATCTCTTCCCAGCAGATCCAACAGGGTCTGTCCGTGACCCTTGCTTTGATGATCACCCTGCTTGCCGGCCAGTTTTATCAGCACTGGCACGAAGGCCACGAGGCGCAACTGGCCCAGGCCCATCCGGCAATCAGCTATCCGCATTTCAATGCCGTCAGCGCCGGCGCCGTCCACCCGTCCCAAGACACGGCCTTGCTGCAACGGGCCGAGAGCAACGACCAGGTGGAGCGGCACCAGAGCTGGGTGTTCTAGATGAAGCCTCGCCCCTGGCGAGATCGCAGTAGGCAGCACCCCATTTAAAAAACGGTAAGGAGAGTCACCATGTTGAGTTGGGCAGTCACATTCCTGATCATCGCCATCATCGCCGCGGTACTGGGCTTCGGTGGTATCGCTGGCGCCGCGACCGGGATCGCCAAGATCCTGTTCATCGTCTTCCTGGTGCTGTTCGTGGCCTCCTTCATCTTTGGCCGTCGTGGCCGAGGCTGACGCCAATGAAAGGCATGACCTTCAAGGCTGCCACCGTGGCCCTGCTGTTGGGCTGCGGTGGCATGGCGGTGGCGGCCAATGACGGCCAGGTGCAGGTCAACGGCTTGTTGAGCAGCGACCCGCAGTACCGCGACACATGGCAAGGCGTCGTCAGGAAAGAGGAACGGGTGCCCGATTGGGTGCTGAACCTCACGGGCGTTTCCGAGCAGCAGATGTCGGCCGTGGAAGAAGGTGGCGACAAGTACCTGGTGGGCCCGCTGTGCGAAAGCCAGCAGGTCTGCAAGAACCACCGGCTGATTGTTGCCTTCAGTTGGAACAAGAAGCACGCGTACGGCATGTTGGTGGACGTCCCCGAGGGGCTGCCCGCCGACAAGTCGCCGACCCGCCACGCCGACTACCGTTGGCTGGGCAATCCGGACCAGGGCATGCAAGCCCTGTTGATGGAGCAACTTAAAAAGGACCCAAACTGGTACTGACCAGTGGTTTCCAAAGAAGCTGAACCTTTTCAATGATTTAGCTTCTACTAACTGCGCCCGCCCGAGGAGGGCCGACGCATGACCAAGGGGCCGGGACGCTTTGATTGCCGCATGATCGGAGTGACCTAGGGGTACAGGGAGTGCCTCCAGCCGTGGGCCAGGTCAGGAGAAAGCTGCGACGGAAGTCCGCGTGCCAGCAATGGCCGGACTTCCGGAGAGCTTGATACTTGAAAGAACCGCCAGGTGAGCTTCGGCGGTTTTTTTGCGTTTGGTCGGCTGGTAAGGGCTTCAGGCAGGGACTTTTTGTCGCAGCGCGGCTGACCATCTATCGCGATTTTTTTCCCTCTTGCTCCACCGCCGCCGCGCGAAAAGCGCGTTCGGATTGTCGAACAATGCTCGGCCAACCCCCCGTTTAAAGGGGCGTATCGGCTGATTGGGTGCCGTTTCGGCCACTGTCGATAATCCGAACGGGTGTAGAGCAACCCGTTGTGACGTCCGTTCGCCACAAAAAATATCATGCCGATTCGGCATAGGGTAGGCGTTTACGGCATTAGACGTCGCGAGCCTGCATCGGAATAGTTGCGCCTTTTTTCGATGGCCAGAGCCGCATGGGTTCGGTCGCGAAAACCTTCTACGGGGGCATCCGCAGACCTGCCTGAACGAGCTTGCAAGGCTCAAGCCTGCGGGTTACGGCGGATCTAACGCAGATGTCCCGGATTCACTTGAAGCAAGGGTAATAATATGAAGAAGGCAAAACTCAGCCTCGCCTGGCAGATCCTCATCGGTCTGGTACTGGGCATTGCATTGGGCGCGTTGCTCAACCACTTCAGTGCCGAAAAGGCCTGGTGGATCAGTAACGTCCTGCAACCGGCTGGTGACATCTTCATTCGCCTGATCAAGATGATCGTTATCCCGATCGTGATTTCGTCACTGGTCGTCGGTATCGCCGGAGTGGGCGACGCGAAGAAGCTGGGCCGCATCGGCCTCAAGACCATCCTGTATTTCGAGGTCGTGACCACCATCGCGATCGTCGTGGGCCTGCTGCTGGCCAACGTGTTCCACCCTGGAACCGGCATCGACATGAGCACCCTGGGTACCGTGGACATCTCGCAATACGAGAAGACCACCTCCGAGGTTTCCCATGACCACGCGTTCATCGCCACCATCCTCAACCTGATCCCGTCGAACATCTTCGCGGCCATCGCCCGTGGCGACATGCTGCCGATCATCTTCTTCTCGGTGTTCTTCGGCCTGGGCCTGTCGAGCCTGCCGGGTGAAACCCGCGAGCCGCTGGTGAAGATCTTCCAGGGCGTGTCGGAGACCATGTTCAAGGTCACCCACATGATCATGAACTATGCGCCGATCGGTGTGTTCGCCCTGATCGCCGTGACCGTGGCCAACTTCGGCTTCGGCTCGCTGCTGCCGCTGGCCAAGCTGGTGATCCTGGTCTACGTCGCCATCCTGTTCTTCGCCATTGCCGTGCTGGGCCTGGTGGCCAAGCTGTTCGGCTTCTCGGTGTTCAAGCTGTTCCGCATCTTCAAGGATGAACTGGTACTGGCCTACTCCACCGCCAGCTCCGAGACCGTGCTGCCGCGCGTGATCGAGAAGATGGAAGCCTACGGCGCGCCGAAGGCCATCAGCAGCTTCGTGGTGCCGACCGGCTACTCGTTCAACCTCGACGGTTCGACCCTGTACCAGAGCATCGCGGCCATCTTCATCGCCCAGCTGTACGGCATCGACCTGTCGATCAGCCAGCAGGTGATGCTGGTGCTGACCCTGATGGTCACCTCCAAGGGTATCGCCGGCGTACCGGGCGTGTCCTTCGTGGTACTGCTGGCCACCCTGGGCAGCGTGGGCATCCCGCTGGAAGGCCTGGCCTTCATCGCCGGTGTCGACCGCATCATGGACATGGCCCGTACCGCACTGAACGTGATCGGCAACGCCCTGGCCGTGCTGGTCATCTCGCGCTGGGAAGGCATGTACGACGACGCCAAGGGCGCGCGCTACTGGAACTCGCTGCCGCACTGGCGCAGCAAGGCAGCCGCTGCCGGCAAGGCTGTCGCCGAGTAACCGCGTTTCGGAAACATCTGCAAACCCCGACCCCCGTGTCGGGGTTTGTCGTTTCTGGACGGGGGCCGCTATCATTCGCGGCAACTTCCTTGGGGTATGACTGATGCTTAACGGCCTTTGGCTCGGCTTTTTCGTGGTGGCGGCGATCTCCGCCCTGGCCCAATGGCTGGTGGGTGGCAACGCCGGCATCTTCGCGGCCATGGTGGAAAGCATCTTCGCCATGGCCAAGCTGTCGGTCGAGGTGATGGTGCTGCTGTTCGGCACCCTGACCCTGTGGTTGGGCTTCCTGCGCATTGCCGAAAAGGCCGGCATCGTTGACTGGCTGGCCAAGGTGCTGGGCCCGCTGTTCGCCCGGCTGATGCCCGAAGTGCCCCGTGGCCACCCTGCCCTGGGCCTGATTACCCTGAACTTCGCTGCCAACGCCCTGGGCCTGGACAACGCTGCCACGCCCATTGGCCTCAAGGCCATGCGTTCGTTGCAGGAACTCAACCCCAGCACCACCACCGCCAGCAACGCGCAGATCCTGTTCCTGGTGCTCAACGCCTCGTCGCTGACGCTGCTGCCGGTGACCATCTTCATGTACCGCGCCCAGCAGGGCGCGCTGGACCCGACCCTGGTGTTCCTGCCCATCCTGCTGGCTACCAGCGCCTCCACCCTGGTGGGCCTGCTGTCGGTGGCGGTGATGCAGCGCCTGCGCCTGTGGGACCCGGTGGTGCTGGCCTACCTGATTCCCGGCGCGCTGCTGCTGGGCGCGTTCATGGCCCTGCTGGCGGGCATGTCGGCGGCGGCGCTGGCCAGCCTGTCGTCGATCCTGGGCAACCTGACGCTGTTCGGCCTGATCATGCTGTTCCTGGTCATCGGCGCGCTACGCAAGGTCAAGGTCTATGAAACCTTCGTGGAGGGCGCCAAGGAAGGCTTCGACGTGGCCAAGAACCTGCTGCCGTACCTGGTGGCGATGCTCTGCGCCATCGGCGTGCTGCGCGCCTCCGGGGCCCTGGAGTTCGGCCTCGATGGCATTCGCCATGTGGTGCAGTGGCTGGGCCTGGACACCCGCTTCGTCGACGCCCTGCCCACCGCCATGGTCAAGCCGTTCTCCGGCAGCGCCGCGCGGGCCATGCTGATCGAGACCATGCAGAGCAAGGGCGTGGACAGCTTCCCGGCGCTGGTGGCCGCCACCATCCAGGGCAGCACCGAGACCACTTTCTACGTGCTGGCCGTGTACTTCGGCGCCGTGGGCATCCAGCGGGCCCGCCACGCCGTGGGCTGCGCGCTGCTGGCAGAGTTCTCCGGCGTAGTGGCGGCCATTGCCGTGTGCTACTGGTTCTTCGGCGCCACGGCGGCCTGAGCCAGGGTCCATTCGATCACCTGGGCGCTGAGGCGGTCGCTGGCCTGGCCGAAGGCGGCGACCACGTTCGGCACCGCAGTGCCTGCTACCGCCTGGCTGACCTCGAAGCGGCGGCTGGCGAGGATACGCTGGCTGCGGCCATCCACCAGCCGTGCATCCAGGCGCACGCGCACGCTGACGCCGCCGGCGGCGTATTCACTCTGGAATGCGTGCAACTGCCCACCCAGCTCGAAATCCGCCTGCACGGTGCTGTCGTCGTTGCTCAGGCCGCGCAGGCGGCCGTCGCTGATGAAGGCGTCGAGCAGGCGGTTGCGCAGCAGCACTGGCGCCGGGTCGCTCCAGCGCGCGCCTTTGTAGCTGCTCACCACGTCGCCCTGGGGCAGCACAGCGATGCGCGGGCTGTTCAAGGCGTCACCGGCCTGGGGTTTGCCGATGCGCAGCGTCCAGGGCAGGCTGGGGCCGCCGTGGGCCGTGGTTGCGGCAGTGGGCAGGCGGTAGACGTCGGCCGGCTCGGCCTTGGGCAGGATCGAGCAGGCGGCCAGCAGGCCGATGACCAGGCCCAGGGCCATCCCACGCAGCACGGCACTCATGGTTCAAACTCCTTGTTCTGGTCGCGGCCCAGCAGGTAGCCGCCGGGGTTGGCCTGCAGCCGTTGGGTGATGGCCTTCAGCGCAGTGAGGGTGTCGCGCAGCTCGCGAATCGCTGGCGCGAGCTGGTTCAGGCCTTGCAGGCCGCCGTTGACGGCGTCGCGGTTGTTCGCCAGAAGCCCGTTGAGCGTGGCGGCGCTCTGCTGCAGCGACTGCATCGCCTGTTGGGCGCTGCCCATGGCCTGGCGGCCCTGCTGGTTGAGCAGGCCGTTGGCGTTGTGCACCAGCTGGCCGGCCTGGTTCAGGGTGCCCGCCGCCTGGCTGATGGCCTGGCGGATGTCGTCGCGCTGGGCGGCGATGCTGCCGGTCACCTGTTCCATGTGTTCCAGGGTGGCGCTGAAGCGGTCGACGTTTTCCGCCGACAGCAGGCGGTTGGCGTTGGCCAGCAGCTGGTTGACGCTGGCCATCAGGTCGTTGCTGTTGGTCAGCAGGCGGGCGATGGGCGACGGCGAGGCGACGATCACCGGCAGGCGGCCCTTGTCGCCCGTCAGCGTCGGGCTTTGCGGGGTGCCGCCGCTGAGCTGGATGATCGAGGTGCCGGTGATGCCGTTGAGCGCCAGCTTGGCGAGGGTGTCCTGCTTGACCGGGGTTTCGCCGGTCAGGCGGATGCGGGCCAGCACCCGGCGCGGGTCTTGCGGGTCCAGGCGCAGCTGGGTGACGTCGCCGACCTTGATGCCGCTGTACTGCACCGAGCTGCCGCGGGACAGGCCGGTGACGGCTTCGTTGAACACCACCTCGTAGTCGTTGAAGGCGCTGTCGACGCTGGATTTCGCCAGCCACAGGCCGAACAGCAACGCGCCGACCACCACCAGCACGGTGAACAGGCCGATCAACACGTGATGGGCGCGGGTTTCCATGTCACACCTCGCTGTGCGTCGAAGCAGCCTGCCACGCTGCCCGGCCGCGGGGGCCGTGAAAGTATTCGTGAATCCACGGGTCTGGCGTGGCGGCCACCTTGGCGATGGGCGCGGCCACCAGCACGCGCTTCTGCGACAGCACGGCCACCCGGTCGGTGATGGTGTAGAGGGTGTCCAGGTCGTGGGTGACCAGGAACACACTCAGGCCCAGGGCGTCGCGCAGGGTCAGGATCAGCTGGTCGAAGGCGGCGGCGCCGATGGGGTCGAGGCCGGCGGTGGGCTCGTCGAGGAACAGGATGTCCGGGTCCAGCGCCAAGGCCCGGGCCAGGGCCGCGCGCTTGATCATGCCGCCCGACAGCGACGCCGGGTATTTGTTGGCTGCCGACAGCGGCAAGCCGGCCAGGGCCAGCTTCACGCAGGCCAGGTGCTCGGCGTCGGCGCGGCTCAGGCCGGCGTGCTCGATCAGTGGCAGGGCGACGTTCTCGGTCACCGTCAGCGAGGAAAACAGCGCGCCTTTCTGGAACAGCACGCCGAAGCGCCGTTCCACCTGGGAGCGGCCCTGGTCGTCGAGGCTGGCGAGGTCCTGGCCCAGCACCTGGATGTTGCCTTCGTCGGGGCGGCGCAGGCCGACGATGCTGCGCAGCAGCACCGACTTGCCGCTGCCCGAACCACCCACTACGGCGAGGATCTCGCCGCGGTTGAGGTCCAGGTCCAGGTGTTCATGCACCACCTGGCGGCCGAAGCGGTTGCACAGGCCGCGCACCTTGATCACCGGGACGTTGGGCGCCGCTACAGTCCAGTTCACCAGCGTATCTCCATGAAAAACAGCGCGGCCACGGCGTCCAGCACGATCACCACGAAAATCGACTGCACCACGCTGGAGGTGGTGTGCGCGCCCACCGATTCGGCGCTGCCGCTGACCTTGAAGCCTTCCAGGCAGCCGATGGCGGCGATGATGAAGGCGAACACCGGGGCCTTCACCAGGCCCACCAGGAAATGCTGCACGCTGATGTCGGCCTGTAGCTTGGACAGGAACATGGCCGGGGAAATCCCCAGGGACAGCGCGCACACCACGCCACCACCGACGATGCCGCAGAGCATGGCCAGGAAGGTCAGCGCCGGCAGTGCCACCAGCAACGCCAGCACCCGGGGCACCACCAGCAGCTCCATAGGGTCGAGGCCCAGGGTGCGGATGGCGTCGATCTCCTCGTTGGCCTTCATCGAGCCGATCTGCGCGGTGAAGGCGCTGGCGGTGCGGCCCGCCATCAATATGGCCGTCAGCAGCACGCCGAATTCGCGCAGGAAGGAGAACGCCACCAGGTTGACCGTGAAGATGCTGGCGCCGAAGTTGGCCAGGATGGTGGCGCCGAGGAAGGCCACCACGGCGCCCACCAGGAAGGTCAGCAGGGCGACGATGGGCGCGGCGTCCAGGCCGGTCTGCTCGATGTGCGCGACCACTGCCGTGGTACGCCAGCGCCGCGGGCGCAACAGGCCGCGGGCCAGGGTCTCGAGGATCAGGCCGATGAAGCCCAGCAGCTGCAGGGTGTCCTGCCACACGGTGTACACCGCGGTGCCGATGCGGCTGAGCAGCTGCACGGTGATGTTGCGTTCGGGGTCCTTCAGCGGCTCGCAGAAGTCCTGCATCGAGCGGTACACCGTCTGCAGCAGGGCGCGGCTTGCGCCCGGCAGGTGCACGGCCGTCTCGGCCAGGCCGCCCAGGCGCTCGGCGCCCAGCAGTTCCACCAGCAGCGAAGCACCGGCGGTGTCGATGGCGCCCAGTTGGTCGAGGTTGATGGGGGTGCTGGCGTCGTACTGGCCGGCGAGCTGGCGGGTCAGCTGGCGCAGGTGTGCATAGTGGCGCAGCGTCCAGTCACCGCTGATGCGCAAGCGCGGTGGCTGCGTGCTGGTGTCCAGGAAGGCTTGGCCGCCGGCTGCAAGAATAGTCATGCACACGAGCGTAGCAGCTGCCGCCAGGCTGCGTCGGGAGCGGCGTGGTGTGCCAGGAAGTGCGCGGCGCCTGGGGACGCGGCCTGCGGCCGCTGCTACAGGGATTCCTGCGTAGCAGCTGCCGCCAGGCTGCGTCGGGCGCGGCGCGGTGGGCCAGGAAGTGTGCGGCGCCTGGAACGCGGCCTGCGGCCGCTGCTACAGGGGTTCTTGCGTAGCAGCCGCCGCCAGGCTGCGTCGGGGGCGGCGCGGTGTGCCAGGAAGTGCGCGGCGCCTGGGACGCGGCCTGCGGCCGCTGCTACAGGGATTTCTGCGTAGCAGCTGCCGCTAGGCTGCGTCGGGCGCGGCGCGGTGGGCCAGGAAGTGTGCGGCGCCTGGGACGCGGCCTGCGGCCGCTGCTACAGGGGTTCTTGCGTAGCAGCTGCCGCTAGGCTGCGTCGGGGGCGGCGTGGTGTGCCAGAGTGTGCGCATTGCCTGGGGACGCGGCCTTGCGGCCGCTGCTACCGGGGCTGAGGGGCGACGTGGTGTTATCTACCTTTGCAGGTATCGAGGTCTGCCTGTGTTTGCAGGTTGGTCCTTATCCCCAGGCGGTAATAACAGTACTCGATTACTGAAGCTCGCTCATCGGGGAGCAACGACGCCAACGACTTATCGTCGCCTTCTGTGGCAAAAATATTTTTAAATTCGAGGCGGAAGCTGATGCTTCGCTTGAGGAAGAAGGTCGTCCTGGATTCTTCGTCCTCGTAACTCGTGTAATACCCGACTTTCAGCACCGCTAATAACAGCGCCCCGAGACCGATGCAGAGTAAAATGGCCTTCTTCATTCGTTGGGTGGAGCTGCCAGGTTGAGCTCGGATCGGAGCTGTTGGACCAATTTCAGTCCGATATTGCCAGGACAAATCTTACCTTCTCCTAGTTGCATCGGAAACTCCCGATGACCACCGAGAGTGTTGATCAAAAACAAATCCTTTAGCACGGCGATGAAAGTGGTCAGCGATTTGATCTGGGCGTCGGGGATTAAATTTTGTGTGTTAAAGCCCATGTTTTCCATCAGCGTCCGGGCCTTGGCGATGGTGTCGCCGCCCTCCTCAGGTGTTGTCAGGTCTTCAAGCAAAACGATGCCAATCACTCCAGTGTTGTAATTGTGAACGTTCGACCCTTTAAGCCGGATGTCCCGTGCCTCATAGATCGTTCCGGCACAATCAATTCCGAAATGGTAGCCAATATCGTCGTAGTTCTTTGATAGGTGCTCAGCCTGAATGTTCGAGATTTGCCTGGCGCCATCCGAGCATGCTGAGCTCCGCCCCGCATGATGAATCGCAATCATGGTGTAGTCCCAGTCCGGCGCCATGCCGTCCTTTCCGGGTTTCGCATGCCAGCTGGAGCGTTCTACCATTGCCAGGCCCTTTTCTCGTGCCAGGCCGAAAAGTACTTCGCGAGTGGCAGCTCTATCGTTGACAGTAATTTCGATAGGCGCCGGAATAGGGCAGCTTTTTAGATTGTCTGAGGTTGCTTGTGTGGTCAGGGAAGGCATCTCAATTCGCCTTGGCCAATTCATGCAGGAGCCGTGCAGGCGAGGCGAATTTTATGTGGAGCGATATCACGTCATTCTCGCTGTCGGTTTTGATATGAGCGATCCCCTGCGCGTTGGTCTTGCCTTCGATTACTTTGCCGTTCACGGTCGCCAGATATTCGCGCATGGCCAAAGGCGTGCCCGATTCGCTGTCAGTTACAAGAAAGGACTTGGCAAAACCAATCGCTACCGGAGTGGGTGGCACAAAAGGGGTCGGGGTAAAAGTGTCCCCAATGATGATTGTGCTGGACCCGCTTATCACCTCGTCTCCGTGACTGCCCGTGCTGCCAACCATTGCGGCACGTTTGCCATTGATGGATACCGTTGAAGAAAGAGCTGAGGATAAGGCGCTGCCGCAGCTTGTGGTGTCGTCTTCACGTGCGGCGCCGAGGCCTTCGAAAATTACATCGGGCGAGCCGGAAGTGATCGAGCTGTCCCCGTGGCCGGATATCGAACATGCGGTGGGGTCTGAAATTCGCGCAGCGGGCTGAGCCATATTGACTCCTTGTCAGTTCAAATGAGTCAAGACGTTACCATGCTGAGCTTTTTTCGAAGCAGATACAGTATTTCGCAATTTTACAAAGACTACACCTCTCCCCAGGGGCGAGGAGAGGTGAGTGCCTCGTGGGCTTATTCTTGCCGGTCCCGCTCGCTCTGATTGATCCCCTCCAGCGCTGCAGCCAGTAGCCCGCGGCTGCTCTCGATCATTTGCGCGATTACCTGATTCATAGCTCTGGTGGGCTTGATGTCTGCGTCGCACGCCTCATCACAAAGCACGGCTATGTTCCCAAGGTTCGTAGCAAGCTGTCCAAGCGCTTCGTGCACCAGGACGCCAGGCTGCACACTGAAAAGTGCGGCGCCGGAAGGTGTAGTCCCGAAAGGCGTGGCGAGAGTGGTCAGTGCATCTGATGTAGTGTTCATGGTCGGTTCCTGAAGGTCTTGTTGCCACCTTTCGCCGTCAAACGAATAGGTGGCAGCTGTACGCAGGTTGACGGACCGGACGGAACCTACAAACCCGGCGCACCCGAAGGTGCCCCGCGCACAGCCGCCATAACGCATGGACGAACGCGTGCGCGCCCGCCATCAGCGATGGGACTTTGTAGGTTGTCGAGGCCGTCAAACCTCATCACGAATGGGTCGTGACGCGGGCAGGATAAGGGGGGCGAGTAGGTGGGTCAATCTTGCTGGCCGCAATACCCCTGACGCGGCCTGCGGCCGCTGCTACGTACTGTGGGAGCTGCTACAGGGCCTCGGTAGCGTGGCCCTGGCTGTCGTCGGTGACCTTGAAGCGCAGCATGCCGATCATCTGGCCGTCTTCGGTGAGGATCTGCACCTGCCACTTGCCCACCGGGTTGGCCGGCAGGTTCATCTTGTGGGTCCAGGCGCGGTAGCCTTCGTCGCGGCCGCCGTGGATGTCGAGGGGGATGCGGTCGACTTCCTGGCCGTTGAATTTCCACACGTGGTAGATGCGCTCTTCCAGCCCGCGCGGGGCGTTGATGGCGGTGTAGGCGTACAGGCCGTTGGCGCGCACCTGGCTGGCCGAGACGTTCTTGATGCTGTCGCCGTGGGTGCGGTTGGCGTTGTCCATTTCCAGGGTCACCGCCGACTCGGTGATCCACAGGGTGGCCGGCGGCACCCAGGAGCGCATCATCCAGCCGCAACCGCCCACCGCCAGGGTCGCCAGCACCAGGGCCACGCCGCGGCGCCAGTGGTTGATGGGGAAGCTGGCGGCCAGGCTCGGGAACGACAGCAGCATGGCGGTGCCCAGCGCCCATTCGTAGCTTTGCGAGGTGGTGAGGTGCAGGATGATCGGCAGCGCGGTGAGCATCGAGGCGAACAGCGTCAGCGTGTGCATGGCCAGGAACAGCCAGCGCCGCGGGGCCACGAACCTGTAGTACAGCGGGTCGGTGATCGACGCCAGGCCGGCCAGGGTCAGCAGCCCGGTGAACACCAGCTGGCCGCTGTTCCACGTGGTCGTGGTGTAGAAAAACGGCAGTACGAAGAACAGGCTTTCCTGGTGGATCATCTGTGTCGCGTAGCGCAGCAGCGGCTCGGGAATCTCGCGCTTGAAACGCCGGCTGAACCAGCGCGTGGCGCTCTGCTCGACCATCAGCCACACCCAGCTCACCAGCATCAGCACGGCGATCCAGCTGGCCAGTTTGGCCTGGCGGTCCACCAGGATGAAGCTGCCGATGCCTGTGATGAAGCCGCCCAGGGCGATCACCCCGGGGTAGCGCTTGATGAGTTCGATGATGCGCAGGATCAGTAAGGGCATTTCGGCGGTCTTGGCAGGTGCTGGAAAAAACGCCGCCAAGGATACCCCCTTGCCTCCTTGATTGCGCAACTAGTGCCTTTTGTTGTGCCGCAATGCGCCCCAGCCGAGCACGGCCAAGCCAGCCAACACCAGTACGACAACGCCCAGGCTGTAGAGTTGGTCGTAGCTGAGCAGCGGTTGTTCGATGCGCACGTAGCCGGGGCCCTTGAACACCTGGCGCATGGCCGCGTCGGCCTGGGCCAGGGTGACCTTGCGCAGGTCGCGGGCCGGGTCTTCGAAGCGGCCGTTGGCGTAGCTGGACAAGGCGTTCCAGTAGAAGTCGGCCAGCTGGCTGTTGCCCTGCACGCTCCAGGCCTGGCGGGAAATGGTGGCCTGGCGCAGGCGTTCGAAGGTGGCGGCGTCGAGGCCGTCTTTCTTCAGCCGGGCGATCATTTCGGCCACCAACTGGCGGGCGCGGTCGACGTCGGCGCGGTCCAGGTCGGCGTTCAGGCTCAGCAGGCCGGTGTCGCCCATGGCTTCGCGCTGGCTCCAGGGGCCGTAGGACAATTCGTGGTCAAGCCGCAGTTCCTTGTACAGCGCCCACTCCATGTACACCTGCACCAGGTCCAGGGCAGCGTCGGGCACGTCATCGTTGAGCTCCGGTTCGGGGAAGAACCAGTGCAGCTTGGCGCCGTCGCCCAGCCAGCCGAGGCTGAGGGTGCGTTGCTGGGCCGCGCTGTGCAGGGTGACGGGGATGTCCGGGTGGTCGGTGGGCTTGACCGCGTCCAGGCTTGCCCAGGTGCGCTCAAGGTAGGCCGGCAGCACCTTGTCCAGGCCGCCGACCACGATCAGGGTCATGTTGTTGGGCGCGTACCAATGCTTGCGCACGGCTTCCACCTGGGCCAGGGTCATGTCGCGCACCGGCGAGCGCTCGGTGCATTTGAGGCCCAGCTCCATGGCCAGCTGGTCGCTGGCGGCATGGCCCACGCCCTGCTTGTCCAGCCAGCGCTGCAGGTGCGAGTAGTGGCCGCCGTCCTCGCGCTCGACGATGCGCCGGGAAATGTCCAGGGCCTTCTCGTCGATGGTGGTCTTGGTCACCACCTCCAGCAGCAGGTCCAGCACCTTGCGCTGGTTGGCGGCGGGCGCCTCGATGACGAAGGTGGTGTCGTTGTCGCTGGTGAAGGCGTTCCACTCGCCGCCCAGCGCCTGCATGCGCTCTTCCAGGCCGCCTTCGCCGCTGCCGTCGATGCCGCTGAACAGCAGGTGTTCGAGCAGGTGCGGCAGCTCGCGTTCGTTGCAGGCGAAGTCATCGAAGCCCACGCCCACCACCAGGCGGATGGCCACGTGGCTGCGGTCATCGCCGGGCTTCATCAGCACCTGCAGGCCGTTGGGCAGCAGGTAGCCTTCTACCTTGTAGCGATCCAGGGCCTGGCTTTGGGTGCAGCTGAACAAAAGGCAAAGCAACAGCAGACAACGCATGGGAAGCTTCCTGCGGGAACCGGCTCAGACTGTGAAACAGACTGCCGGGGGCAGCGGACGTTCAAGGCGAATGCGCATCGTCGGGAACAGCATCGGTTTGCAGGGCTCCGGTATCAATGTTTTCCAGCACCACGTAGGCGCTGCCACAGAACAGCGAATTCAGCCGCTTCATGTCGGCGATCAGCTCCAGGTGCAGCGAGCTGGTTTCAATGCTTTGTACCACTTTGCGCTGCAGACGGCTCACGTGGGCATGGGCCAGGCGACGCTCCTGGGCACGGAAACGGCGTTTTTCCCGCAACAGCTGGCGCGCGCTTTCCGGGTCGCCGCTGAGGAACACCGACAGGCCCAGGCGCAGGTTGGCCATGAGCTGGTTGTGCAGCCCGGCCAGCTCTTCCAGGCCCACCTCGGAAAACTCGCGGCGCTGGGAGGTCTTCTGCTGCTGGATCTTGCGCAGCATGCGTTCGATCAGGTCGCTGGCCAGCTTGAGGTTGATGGCCAGTTCGATGATTTCCGCCCAGCGCCGGCTGTCCTGTTCGCTGAGGTCTTCGCGGGGCATCTGCGCCAGGTACAGCTTGATGGCGCTGTACAGCACTTCGACGTCCTCGCCCTGGCTGCGCACCGCCTGGGTCACGGCAGTCTGGCTGCCGCGCAGCACGTTGAGGGCAGCGCCGAGCATGCTTTCCACCAGGTCGCCGATGCGCAGGGTCTCGCGCACCGCGTTGGCCAGCGCCAGGCTGGGGGTTTCCAGGGCAGTGAGGTCCAGGTGCCGTGGCTTGGCGGTGCCGTTGGCGTCCTCGCGCTGGGGCAGCAGCCAGCTGCACAGCCGCGACATGGGGCCGACGGTGCCGAGCATCAGCAGGCAGCGCACGGTGTTGTAAAGCAGGTGGAAGCCGATGACCAGGCTGGTGGGGTCGTAGGTCAGGCTGTCCATCCAGTGCGCCAGCGGGTTGAGCACCGGCACGATCAGCAACAGGCCGATCAGCTTGTACAGCAGGCTGCCCAGCGCTACCTGCCGGCCAGCGGTGTTCTGCATGCTGGTGGAGAGGAAAGCCAGCAGGCCGCTGCCGATGTTGGCGCCAATCACCAGGCCAATCGCGACGGGCAGGCTGATCACGCCGGCTTCCGCCAGGGTGGCGGTGAGCAGCACGGCCGCGAGGCTGGAATAGGAGATCATGGCGAACAGCGCGCCGACGATGGCGTCGAGCAGGATGTCGCCGGTCAGCGAGGCAAACAGCACCTTCACGCCCTGGGCGTGGGTGATGGGCGCCGCGGCTTCGACGATCAGCTGCAAGGCCAGCACGATCAGGCCCAGGCCGATGCCCACGCGGCCCATCTGGCCGACGCGAGTCTGCTTGCGCGAGAGGAAGAAAATCACCCCGAGGAAGATCAGCAGCGGCGACAGCCACGACAGGTCGAACGTCAGCACCCGCGACATCAGCGCGGTACCGACGTCGGCGCCCAGCATAATCGCCAGCGCCGGCGTCAGGGTCATCAGGCCCTGGCCGACGAACGAGGTGGTGAGCATGGCGGTGGCGTTGCTGCTCTGCACCACGGCGGTCACCAGGATGCCGGCGATGAACGCCAGCGGTCGCTTGGACATGTTCTGGCTCAACAGGCGGCGCAGGTTTGAACCGTACACGCGCAGGATGCCCGTACGCACAATGTGCGTGCCCCAGATCAGCAGTGCCACTGCCGAAAGCAGATTGAGCAGGGTCAGCATGAAAAAGGCCCCCTGTGGAAGGCCCCCGAACACGGGGGTAGATGAATGTGCGGCAGCGTCAGTGTTAGTAAAAAACTTTTATGTGACGCTTGTTTAAGCTGTAGTCGGCCATGGGCCGTAGCGCCAGCATCGCACAAGAAATGCGCCGCTGAAACAAAACTGTAACATTTGCTCGGGCGTATTCGTAGCCGCTGCCGCCAGGCTGCGCTGGCCCTGATGATCACTGGGGATCTCCAGCGAGGCAGAGGGCCAGCGCAGCCTGCGGCAGCGGCTACGGGTTGCATCGGCAACAAAAAAGGGGCCCTGAAGGCCCCTTTCCGTGCAGCAGGCTTTGTTATTGACCTGCGTCCTGCTCGCGAAGTTTCTTCTTTTTCGCCATCGCGGTGCGCATCTTGATGTTGATGGCCTCCACCGCCAGCGAGAACGCCATGGCGAAATACACGTAGCCCTTGGGCACATGCACGTCGAAGGCCTCGGCGATCAGCACGGTGCCCACCACCAGCAGGAAGGACAGCGCCAGCATCTTCAGCGACGGGTGCTTGTCGATGAAATTGCTGATGGTGCCCGAGGCCAGCATCATCACCAGCACCGCGACGATGATCGCCGCGACCATCACCGGCACGTTGGAAACCATGCCCACGGCGGTGATCACCGAGTCCAGCGAGAACACGATGTCGATGATGGCGATCTGGATGATGGTGTAGAGGAAGTTGCCGCCCTTGCCTTTCGGCTCGTCGCCCTCTTCTTCCTCGCCTTCCATGCCCTGGTAGATCTCCTGGGAGCTTTTCCACAGCAGGAACAGGCCGCCGAAGAACAGGATCAGGTCACGGCCGGAAATGCCCTGGCCGAAGACCGTGAACAGGTCGCTGGTCAGGCGCATGACCCAGGTGATGGACAGCAGCAACAGGATCCGCGTGATCATCGCCAGTGCCAGGCCGAAGATCCGCGTGCGCGGCTGCATGGCCTTGGGCATGCGGCTGACCAGGATCGAGATCATGATGATGTTGTCGATGCCCAGCACGATTTCCAGTGCGGTCAGGGTTAAAAAGGCAACCCAGAGTTCCGGGTTGGTCAGCCATTCCATGTGTTTTCCTTCGAGCGTTGTGAGGCGCACCGTGCAGTGCGGTGCGCCTTCGGTAGATAAAGCGTCAGGCGCTGCCGAACAGCGGGAACGTGCCCAGCAGCAGCGCGGCGAACATTATGCACAGGCATACCAGCACTGCCCACTTGAGGGTAAAACGCTGGTGGTCACCGAATTCGATGCCTGCCAGAGCGACCAGCAGGTAGGTGGAGGGTACCAGCGGGCTCAGCAAATGCACGGGCTGGCCGACGATCGAAGCCCTGGCCATGTCCACCGCGCTGATGCCGTAATGGCTGGCGGCTTCGGCCAGAACCGGTAACACCCCGTAATAAAATGCATCGTTGGACATGAAGAAGGTGAACGGCATGCTCACCAGCGCGGTGATTACTGCCAGGTACGGGCCCAGCGCATCCGGGATCACTGCCAGCAGGCTCTTGGACATGGCGTCGACCATGCCGGTGCCGCTGAGGATGCCGGTGAAAATGCCCGCGGCGAAAATCAGCCCCACCACCGCCAGCACGCTGCCGCTGTGGGCGGCGATACGCTCTTTCTGCATCTGCAGGCACGGGTAGTTGACGATCATGGCGATGCTGAAGGCGATCATGAACAGCACCGGCAGCGGCAGCAGGCCGGCGATCAGCGCGGCCATCAGCGCCAGGGTCAGGGCGCCGTTGAACCACAACAGCTTGGGGCGGCGTGCCTCGGGGAACTGTGACACGCTGATGTCGCCGTGGTCGGGCTCGTCGCCCGGCAGGTGCAGCTCACCCAGGCGTGCGCGTTCTTTCTTGCCGTAGCCGTAGGCGATGGCCAGGATCGCCAGCACGCCGGCGAGCATGGCCGGGATCATCGGCACGAAGATCGCCGACGGGTCGACGTGCAGGGCGCTGGCGGCGCGCGCGGTGGGGCCGCCCCAGGGGGTCATGTTCATCACCCCGCCCGCGAGGATGATCAGCCCCGCCATGATCCGCGGGCTCATGCCCAGGCGGCTGTACAGCGGCAGCATCGCGGCCACGCAGATCATGTAGGTGGTGGCGCCGTCGCCGTCCAGCGACACCACCAGCGCGAGTACGGCGGTGCCTACCGAGACCTTCAGGGGGTCACCTTTGACCAGCTTGAGGATTTTGCGCACGGCCGGGTCGAACAGGCCGGAGTCGATCATCAGGGCGAAGTACAGGATGGCGAACATCAGCATCACGCCGGTGGGCGCGAGCTTGGTGATGCCTTCGAGCATCATCGGCCCGATCTTGGGCCCGAAGCCGCCGAACAGGGCGAACAGTATGGGGATGATGATCAGCGCGATCAGCGCGGACAGGCGTTTGGTCATGATCAGGCACATGAACGTGATGACCATGGCGAAGCCAAGGAAAGTCAGCATGGGGGGTACTCCAGATGAGCTTCAGCGCAAGGCGCGCAGGCGATGGAGTACGGGCGAGCGGACAGCGTGGGGGTAAGGCATGCAGGGCATCAGGATCACCATTGTTGTTTTTGGTAGCGCCGGTCTGTGCCGGTGGTGATGGCGATGCTAGTGGTTGAAGCTTTCGGCAACCTTTCGAGGTTGTCATGGATGTGGGAGCTGGCTGGCCAGCGAGCTTTGAGGCCTAAAAGCTCGCTGGCAAGCCAGCTCCCACAGGTCAAGGCAGGATCAGGCCGCCGGCCGCCTTGTGCAGGGTGCGCAGGTGGTCGGCCACCACCTTGATGTTGGCCTCGGTGGCGGCGATCTCGGCGGCGCGCGTGGGTTCGAGCAGCGCGCGTACTTCCTTGTCCAGGTCCACGCTCAGGGTCTGCAGCTGTTTCTGGCGCTGGGCGCTTTCCGATTCCAGGCGCTTGAACTCGGCCTTCTGCGGCAGGCCGTAGCCGCCACTGTCCAGCAATTCCGCCGGGCGGCTGAGGAAGCCGCTGTTGGCCAGCATGGCCTGCAGGGTTTTGTTGGCGTTGACCAGGCTGGTGTCGTTGGCGGCGCGGCCGTTCAGGTAGCGCTGCTTGACCTCGTCCTGGGCCAGCAGCAGTTGCCGGCGCAGGCTGGCCTGTTCCAGCAGCAGCAAGGCGGCGCTGGTGCGCAGGTCGGCCTTGGCAAACCACGGCTCGCGCTGCTTGGGCTCCAGGCCCATCCAGTCCTCGACCTTGTCTTGCGGGATGGGCAGCTGCTTCTTGAGGATGTCGAACATCGCCTGGTAGCGGTCGCGGTAGGAATCGAAGCGGTAGCCCAGGCGCAGGGCTTCGCGCGGGTCCTTGAGCACGCTGGTGTCGGCGATGCCGCGGGCTTCCATCACCTGCAGCAGGCCGTTGGGCACGATGCTGTCGAGGTCGTCGAACTTGGCGTTGTGGGTGCCGGCGCGCAGCAGTTTCAGGGTTTCCACCGCGCAGTTGTTGGACACGAAGTAATAGTTGCCGTCGTAGCTCCAGTGCATCTCGGCGGCGTGGCGCACCAGCGACTCGATCTCGTTGCGGGTGAGCTTGAGCGGCACCGAGGCCAGGCTGCGCAGTTCGGTCTTGGTGTATTCGTCGATCACCTGGCCCAGGGGCAGCACGAACAGCCGCGACGGGTAGCCGCCGGTGAGGCCGCTCCAGGTGGACAGCTGCACGTCGTTGACGAAGGCGCGGTACGACAGCACCAGGCTGCGGTCCAGGTCCAGGCGGCAGTCCGGGCCGCGTGGCCGGCCAGGGGCGCAGATCACCAGGCGGATCATGCTGTGGCCCCAGCGGCTCACCCAGTTCTGGTTCGCCTCGGCCAGCAGGTAGTCCACCTCGTACACACGCTCGGGGTCGATGCTGCCCAAGGGCGTGCGGCCGAAGTCATTGCCGGCGTTGAGGAACGGCAGGGCAGCCTGGCATGGGGTGGGGTTGGCCGGGGCCCAGCCGAAGTGGTTCTTGTAGTACTCGTACAGCTCCGGGCGGCGGCAGCCGTATTCGGGGTCCAGCAGGAAGTACTCCATGTTCACCGCCACGAATTCCAGCGGGTTGGTGACTTCATAGATGTCGGGGCTGCGCACGACCTGGCGGTTGGGGTCGTCGCGTTCGCCGCGCTTGCCGACCGATTGCGGCCAGCCGGCCAGGTCCAGCAGGCGCGGGTCGTCGCTGAGGGTGAAGCGGCGCTCGGTCTGGCCGCGGCATTCGCCTGGCAGGCCCACCTGGCCGAGGCTGGCGCTGTAGCGCTGGCAGCGGTTGAACAGAATGCGGTCGGACTCGGGCCACAGGCGGGCGCGGTCGTAGATATGGGTCAGCTCGTGCAGCACGGTGGCCAGCAGCTCTTCGCGCACGGTGCCGTGGGGGCGGTGAGTCTGGGTGGTGGCGGCGGTGCCATCCGTCAGGCTGGGCAGTAGCTTGACGTTGAGGTCGAGGCTGGAAACTGCCGCGGCCTGCCCGTAGGCGTTGTCGGGCATGTGCGCCGACCAGTCGACGTCGATACGCCGGTCCAGCCGCTGCACGAAGCTGGGCGGCAGGTCGCGCATCGCTTCATCAAGCAACGCCTGGCTGGCCTGCTGTTGTTGCGCCGTCAGCCCTTCGGTCTGCAGGTGCAACTGCAAGGCGGCCTGCGCGCCCGTGCCAGTGAGCAACAGGGCGCAGGTCAGCAGCCAGGCGTTGAGGCACTTCACAGTGCGAGGATGGCCTGTGCGAGTTCCTGGTCGCTGGCGTCCTTGGCTTCCGGCACCTGGGCGCGCACGGCCACCAGGGCGGCTTCCAGCTGGGCGCCACGGATGGTGCCGTTGCTGGCCACGTAGCTGGCGGCGTCGTCCTGGGCGTCGCGTACCACTTTCGAGTCACGGATCGAGGTAGTGGTGTCGGAGGTGAAGTTGATGGTGCGGTTGGATGCACGCACGATCATGTTGCTGGTTTGCTGCAGGGTATGCGCCGAAGCCACATCGGCCAGCAACAGCAGGCCCAGGGTGGCGGCAATCAACGGGGTACGCATGGGGGTGTCTCCAAGGACAGGGAGTAATTATTGGACGAGAATTGCCTGCGCCAGTTCAAGGTCGCTGGCATGAACGCCAGCGTGGTGCTGGCGCAGGTAACTGATCGCTGATTCCAGCCGTGCGCCGGCCAGTTGGCCGTCGGTGGCAACATAGGCCGCGGCGTCGTCCTGGGCGGCGCGCACCAGTTTGCGGTCGAACGGCGCAGTGGTCACCTGGCTGGTGATGTAGCCGCTGGCGACCACGCCCTGGGTGGTGGTGTCGAAGGCCAGGGCCTGGCACGACCAGGCGCTGGCGATCAGCGATGCAAGAGCAAGGAAACGGGAAAACGGAACACGCATAAGTCTAGAAACTACCTGACTGGCACTCGATCAGATGGCAACGATGGCCTGGGCCAGTTGCGCGTCGGTGGCCTGCAGCGCCGGGTTCTGCTGGCGGATGTAGGCGAACGCGCATTCCAGGCGCGCACCGCGCACGGCGCCCTGGCTGGCGACGAAGCTGGCGGCGTCGTCACGGGCTTCGAGCACGACCTTCTTGTCGCGCAGCGATGCGGTGGCGTCGGAGGTGGCGTCGCTGGTGGCCTTGGTGGCGCCCACGATGGCATCAGTGGTGACGATGAAGCTGGAGGCATGCGCGCCGCAGGACAGGGCCAGCAGCAGCGAGGCGCCAAGCAGACGGGAACGGATCATGGTCAATCTCCTGAGCGGACTAGGGCAAAAGTGCAGCACTTTACATCAGACGCACGTTGTACCGGCCGCGTTACGTCGCGGGTGCACGCGCATGTCAGACAATTGTTGCCGATTTAGTTCAGTGGGTGGAGATCTGAAACAGGAAGTTTCATAAAATTTGAACTGTACTGGTGTTGTTATGAGATTCACATACTGTACCTGTAGCCGCTGCCGCCAGGCTGCGCTGGCCCTCCCCCACGCTCAAGACGTTCAGTGCACGCGAAGGCCGGCACAGCCTTCGGCAGCGGCTACGAACCATTTAGCCAGGCCATAGAAACGACAAAGCCCGTCACTGTTGCCAGTGACGGGCTTCGATCGAATTCAGGTTGCTGGCGAAAACGGGCCAGCGGGGTGTTGCATCAGCGCCAGAAAGGCTTGCTCAGCTCTTCGCAACGCTGTGCTTCGCTGATACCAGCGTCGGCCAGCAGGCGGGCGTCCAGACGGGCCAGTTGATGGCGGCTGGCGATGCGGCGCTGCCACAGCATCAGGTTGCTGATAACGCGCAGTGGGAACGAAGTGCGGGTTTCTTCGGAGCTGTTCTGGAAAAGCAGGTCGGAACTGAGTGTACGTTCCATGGTTGACATCCTTCCGCTTGTGGCGGGCTTGGCTAGTTGGTTTCTACTGGTGCCTATGATCCTCCTGTGCAGTCAAGAAATGCAGGCACAGTTCATTTGTATTGTGAGGGTTCAGTTAACTGTTTAAGGGGACTGTTTGACCCAAAATCAGGCCAACTGTATCGGTCAGCACCTGAATGGTGCATTTTTGATCAATTTCGAGGTTTTGGAGGGGCTTGAGGCGGGACTTTTACCGGTACAGCAGTACAGATTTAGAAAGTATCTTTGAACAGTTGGGCAACTGATGCGCTATTGCCTTGCATCAGCTGCCAACTGTGTTGCCTCACACGGCCAGCATGCGCCCGGTTTCTTCCAGGTTGCTGTGCCATTGCAGGGCGTCACGCAGGATGTGCGGGGTGTGGCCGCCACGGGCGCAGGCTGCTTCGAAGTACTCGTTCAGCGCGGCGCGGTAGCTTGGGTGCACGCAGTTGTCGATGATCGCCCGGGCGCGCTCGCGCGGCGCCAGGCCACGCAGGTCGGCCAGGCCCACCTCGGTGACGAGGATGTCGACGTCATGCTCGGTGTGGTCGACGTGGCTGACCATGGGTACCACGCTGGAAATGGCGCCGCCCTTGGCAATCGACTTGGTGACGAAGATGGCCAGGTGGGCGTTGCGGGCAAAGTCGCCCGAGCCGCCGATGCCGTTCATCATTTTGGTGCCGCACACGTGGGTGGAGTTGACGTTGCCGTACAGGTCGAACTCCAGCGCGGTGTTGATGCCGATGATGCCCAGGCGGCGAATCACTTCCGGGTGGTTGGAGATTTCCTGCGGGCGCAGCACCAGGCGCGACTTGTAGCGGTTGAAGTCGCTGAACACCTCGGCGTGCTTCTTGGCCGACAGGGTCATGGAACTGCCCGAGGCGAATTCCAGCTTGCCGGCGTCGAACAGGTCGAAGGTCGAGTCCTGCAGTACTTCGGAGTACATGGTCAGGTTCTCGAACGGCGAGTCCACCAGGCCGCACATCACGGCGTTGGCGATGGTGCCGATGCCCGCTTGCAGCGGCATCAGGCTGTTGGTCAGGCGCCCCTCGGCCACTTCGCTCTTGAAGAAGTCCACCAGGTGGTCGGCGATGGCCTGGGTCTCGTCGTCCGGCGGCAGCACGGTGGACGGCGAGTCGGGCTGGTTGCTGATGACGATGCCAACGATCTTCGCCGGGTCGATCTTCACCGCGCCGCTGCCGATGCGGCTGTCAGCCTTCAGCACCGGAATAGGCAGGCGCGTCGGGCGGTAGCTGGGGATGTAGACGTCGTGCAGGCCTTCGAGCTCCAGGGGCTGCGACAGGTTGATCTCGACGATCACTTCCTTCGCCAGGATGGCGAAGCTGGCGGAGTTGCCCACCGAGGTGCTGAGCACCAGGTGGCCTTCCTCGGTGATAGCTACGCACTCGATCACGGCCAGGTCCACCGGCTTGATCTGGCGGTTGCGCAGCTGCTCGACGGTGTCGGACAGGTGCTGGTCGATGAACATCACCTTGCCGTCGTTGATGGCCTTGCGCAGGGTGCTGTCGACCTGGAACGGCATGCGCCGGGCCAGTACGCCGGCCTCGGTCAGCTGCTTGTCCAGGTCGTTGCCCAGGCTGGCGCCGGTCATCAGGGTGATCTGCAGCGGTGTCTGCTTGGCGCGCTCGGCCAGTGCGTGGGGCACGGCCTTGGCTTCGCCTGCGCGGGTAAAGCCGCTCATGCCGACGGTCATGCCGTCCTTGATCAGGGCAGCGGCATCAGCCGCACTCATCACCTTGCTCTGCAAGGCGTCCAAGCGGATACGGTCACGGTACATGTTTTGTTATCTCGGGTAGCGGAGCTGTTGCGCAGTCTAGTGATTTGAAAAAAATTCGTCCCACGACTTAGGTCGTAAACCCGGGCCGGCGGGGGCGTTTCTAAGACCAAGGTATATCGGAAATAAAAAACCCCAGCCTAACCAGCGCCGGGGTTTTGGGTATTGCCGTGGATCAAGCCGTCATTCGACAGCCTTGACCATGTCCTCGATGACCTTCTTCGCGTCACCGAACACCATCATGGTCTTGTCCAGGTAGAACAGTTCGTTGTCCAGGCCGGCGTAGCCGCTGGCCATCGAGCGCTTGTTGACGATGATGGTCTTGGCCTTGAAGGCTTCCAGGATCGGCATGCCGGCGATCGGCGACTTCGGATCGTTCTTGGCGGCAGGGTTGACCACGTCGTTGGCACCCAGCACCAGCACCACGTCGGCCTGGCCGAACTCGGAGTTGATGTCGTCCATCTCGAACACCTGGTCGTACGGCACTTCGGCCTCGGCCAGCAGTACGTTCATGTGGCCAGGCATACGGCCGGCAACCGGGTGGATCGCGTACTTCACGGTCACGCCGTTGTGGGTCAGCTTCTCGGTCAGCTCTTTCAGCGCGTGCTGGGCACGAGCCACTGCCAGGCCGTAGCCCGGGACGATGATCACGGTGTCGGCGTTGGTCAGCAGGAAGGTGGCGTCGTCAGCCGAACCGGATTTCACCGGACGGGCTTCTTTCGCACCCGCTGGGCCGCCAACGTCGGTCGCGCCGCCGAAGCCGCCGCCGATCACGTTGAAGAACGAGCGGTTCATGGCCTTGCACATGATGTACGACAGGATCGCACCCGACGAACCCACCAGGGAGCCGGCGATGATCAGCATCGAGTTGTTCAGCGAGAAGCCGATACCGGCGGCTGCCCAACCCGAGTAGCTGTTGAGCATCGACACGACTACCGGCATGTCGGCGCCGCCGATCGGGATGATGATCAGCACGCCCATCACGAACGCCAGGGCCAGCATCAGCGCGAAGGCGCCGTAGCTGCCGGTGAACATGAAGGTCAGGCCCAGGGCCAGGGTAGCCAGGCCCAATACCAGGTTCAGCTTGTGCTGGCCGGCGAACTGTACCGGTGCGCCCTGGAACAGGCGGAACTTGTACTTGCCCGACAGCTTGCCGAAGGCGATCACCGAACCGGAGAAGGTAATGGCACCAATGGCCGCACCCAGGAACAGCTCCAGGCGGTTACCGGTAGGGATGGCGTCGCCCAGGGCCGGGACGATACCCAGCGACTGTGGCTCGACCACGGCGGCAATGGCGATGAACACCGCGGCCAGGCCGATCATGCTGTGCATGAAGGCGACCAGCTCGGGCATCTTGGTCATTTCCACGCGCTTGGCCATGATCGAACCGGCGGTGCCGCCGACCAGCAGGCCGACGATCACGTAGGCGATACCGCCGGTAGCCAGCTCGGCGCCCAGCTTGTAGATCAGGCCAACGGTGGTCAGCACGGCCAGGGTCATGCCCAGCATGCCGAACATATTGCCGCGACGCGACGTGGTCGGGTGCGACAGGCCCTTGAGCGCCTGGATGAAGCAGATCGAGGCTACAAGGTACAGAAGAGTGACGAGGTTCATGCTCATGTTACTTTTTCACCTCGGCGGACGCTTTCGGCGCCTTCTTCTTGAACATTTCCAGCATGCGGCGCGTCACCAGGAAGCCACCGAATACGTTCACCGCAGCCAGGGCCACGGCCAGGGTGCCCATGATCTTGCCCAGCGGGGTCACGGTCAGGGCGGCAGCCAGCATGGCGCCAACGATGACGATGGCCGAGATGGCGTTGGTAACGGCCATCAGCGGGGTGTGCAGGGCAGGTGTGACGTTCCAGACCACGTGGTAGCCGACGTAGATCGCCAGCACGAAGATGATCAGGTTATAGACGCCGTGGGAGATCAGCATGTCTTCCATTGTTATTGTCCTCAGCCGTTCTTGCGGATGACTTGGCCGTCGCGGCACATCAGGCACGCAGCGACGATGTCGTCTTCAAGGTTGATCGTGAACTGGCCGTCCTTGTCGAACACCAGCTTCATGAAGTCCAGCAGGTTGCGTGCGTACAGCGCCGAGGCATCGGCACCGACCATGGCAGCCAGGTTGGTAGGGCCACAGATGATCACGCCGTTCTCGACCACCACCTGGTCGGCCACGGTCAGCGGGCAGTTGCCGCCTTGTGCAGCGGCCAGGTCGATGACCACCGAGCCTGGTTTCATCTGCGCGACGGTTTCGGCGCTCAGCAGGGTCGGCGCCTTGCGGCCCGGGATCAGCGCGGTGGTGATGACGATGTCGGAGGCCTTGGCGCGTTCGTGCACGGCCTGGGCCTGGCGCTGCATCCAGCTGGCCGGCATCGGGCGGGCGTAACCGCCGACGCCTTCGGCGCATTCGCGCTCTTCGTCAGTCTCGTACGGCACATCGATGAACTTGGCGCCCAGCGACTCGATCTGCTCCTTCACCGCAGGACGCACGTCCGACGCCTCGATCACCGCGCCCAGGCGCTTGGCCGTGGCGATGGCCTGCAGGCCGGCAACACCGGCGCCCAGGATCAGCACGCGGGCAGCCTTCACGGTGCCGGCGGCGGTCATCAGCATAGGCATGAAGCGCGGGTAGTGATGGGCGGCCAGCAGCACGGCTTTATAGCCGGCGATGTTGGCCTGCGAGCTCAGCACGTCCAGGCTCTGCGCGCGGGAAGTACGCGGGGCGGCTTCCAGGGCAAAGGCGGTAATGCCGCGTTCGGCCATCTTGGCGATGGTTTCGTTGTTGAACGGGTTGAGCATGCCGACCAGAACGGTGCCGCTCTTGATCTGCGCCAGTTCTGCGTCGTCGGGGGCAACCACCTTCAGGATCAGCTCGGCACCGAAGGCATCGGCAGCGCTGCCAATGACTGCGCCGGCGGCTTCATAGGCGCTGTCGGTCACGCTGGCATTGACGCCGGCGCCACTCTGGACAGTGACCTTGTGGCCTTGGCCAATCAGTTTCTTGATGGTTTCCGGGGTTGCAGCAACCCGTGTTTCGCCCGTCTGCGTTTCGAGAGGAACACCAATGTGCACGTCAAATCTCCTGCTTGATCTTATTGAGTTAACCAGCGCACTACGGATGGCGCATCTGGGGCGGCCGATCAGCACGATCCCGCCTGATTGCGGCGGGGCGCGGCATTTTGCAGGCGTTATTGCAGGCCTTCAACCAGTTATGAAGGGTGACGGACGAAACACTACAAGTCACCCTGTGACCGATTGCCGCAACATACCCGGTCGAGCCCCGATGGCTCGGGCTTTCCAGCTTTTCTGTAGGGATTTAATATTTTTTTACATTGTTCCGGTGAATAGCGCGAAATGACCCGGAAAAAGGGCTGTAGGCCATGTAGAACGGGGTGTTCAGCAAATTTTACAGGCAGCCATAACAGTCTTCTTAAAAACGACATTTCCTTACATCTGTAGGTTTCCATATTTATGGACTACATAGTTACTTTTTAACCTTTTCCTTGATGATCAACTACATAGCGAATCGACTCGGCCACCAGCCAATCACGAAACGCCTTCATCGAGGCGGATTCGACCTTGCGCTCGGCAATCATCAGGTAATAGGCCTTGTGGCTGGCCAGTGCGTGGGCGTTGGCGACCACCAGCCTGCCCTCCTCCAGCTCGCGCTGGATCAGGAATGGCGGGATCAGCGCAATACCCATGTCGTGCATGGCGGCCTGGGAAAGCATGGAGAATAGTTCATAGCGCGGGCCTGTCATGTCGCGGCTCAGGTTCATTCCCAGGCTGTTGAACCACTGGCGCCAGGCGTAGGGGCGCGTGGTCTGTTGCAGCAGTGGCAGCTGGGCGATGGCCTGGGCGTCAAGCTGTGCCCTGCCCGCCAACAGCGCCGGGCTGCACACCGGCACCGGGTTCTCGCCCATCAGCCGGTGGGCCTGGGTGCCGGGCCAGTCGGCGTCGCCGAAATAGATGGCGGCGTCGAAGGGGGTGTCGGCAAACAGGAATGGCCGGGTGCGGTTGGTGAGGTTCACCGTGATGTCCGGGTGCTCGCGCTGGAAGCCCTTGAGCCTGGGCAGCAGCCACTGGGTGCCAAAGGTGGGCACTACGGCCAGCTCGATGGTATTGCTGCCCTGCTGGCCCATCACCGACAGCGTGTCGCGTTCCACGGCGTCCAGCTGGGTGGCGACCTGGCGGCTGTAGGACAGGCCGGCCTCGGTCAGTTTCACGCCGCGGCGCGAACGCTGGAACAGTTCGACATTGAGGAACGCTTCCAGGCCGCCTATCTGCCGGCACACGGCGCCTTGGGTGAGGGAAAGCTCCTGGGCAGCCTTGGTAAAACTTTCGTGGCGCGCAGCGGCTTCGAAGCAGATGAGCGCGGTGGTGCTGGGGATTTTGCGGCGCATGTACGGCAACCTCACAAGTGGAGGCGCTTATTGGGCTTTTATCGCCTCTCGGAGTGAGAAATTAGCACAAGGCTATGCGAAATCCTCGTTTGTCCCCTGCCCTTTCGGCGCCTAGCATCAAGGTATTCCTATTCATTTGCGACGAGGACACACCATGGGCGCCAAGGCCAGCTTCAACTGGATCGATCCGCTGCTGCTCGACCAGCAGCTCAGCGAAGAAGAACGCATGGTGCGCGACAGCGCCCAGCAGTTCGCCCAGGGCAAATTGGCGCCGCGGGTGCTGGAAGCGTTTCGTCATGAAAAGACCGACCCGGCCATCTTCCGCGAGATGGGCGAGATCGGCCTGCTGGGCGCGACCATTCCCGAGCAGTACGGCGGCAGCGGTCTCAACTACGTGTGCTACGGCCTGATTGCCCGTGAGGTGGAGCGTGTGGACTCTGGCTACCGCTCGATGATGAGCGTCCAGAGCTCACTGGTGATGGTGCCGATCAACGAGTTCGGCACCGAGGCGCAGAAGCAGAAATACCTGCCCAAGCTGGCCAGTGGCGAGTGGATCGGCTGCTTCGGCCTGACCGAGCCCAACCATGGCTCCGATCCGGGCGCCATGATTACCCGCGCCCGCTCGGTGGAAGGCGGCTACCGCCTGACCGGCAGCAAGATGTGGATCACCAACAGCCCCATCGCCGATGTGTTCGTAGTGTGGGCGAAGGACGATGCCGGCGATATTCGTGGCTTCGTGCTGGAGAAGGGCTGGCAGGGCCTCAGCGCCCCTGCCATTCATGGCAAGGTCGGCCTGCGTGCATCCATCACCGGCGAGATCGTCATGGATAACGTGTTCGTCCCTGAAGAAAACATCTTCCCCGACGTGCGCGGCCTCAAGGGCCCGTTCACCTGCCTGAACTCGGCGCGTTACGGTATCTCATGGGGTGCGCTGGGTGCGGCAGAGTTCTGCTGGCACACCGCGCGCCAGTACACTCTGGATCGCCAGCAGTTTGGGCGCCCGTTGGCGGCCAACCAGCTGATCCAGAAGAAGCTGGCCGATATGCAGACCGAGATCACCCTGGCCCTGCAGGGTTGCCTGCGCCTGGGGCGCATGAAGGACGAAGGCACGGCGGCGGTGGAAATTACCTCGATCATGAAGCGCAACTCCTGCGGCAAGTCCCTGGACATCGCCCGGATGGCTCGCGACATGATGGGCGGCAACGGCATCTCCGATGAGTTCGGCGTGGCTCGTCACCTGGTCAACCTCGAGGTGGTCAACACCTATGAGGGCACCCATGACGTGCATGCACTGATCCTTGGGCGTGCGCAGACCGGCATCCAGGCGTTCTATTAATAGAAGGAGCCGGGCCATGGGTGCGCTATCACATCTTAGGGTGCTGGATTTGTCGCGTGTGCTGGCCGGCCCTTGGGCCGGGCAGATCCTCGCCGACCTGGGGGCCGAGGTCATCAAGGTCGAGCGCCCAGGCAACGGCGACGACACGCGCGCCTGGGGTCCGCCCTTCCTGCGCGATATAGAAGGCGAGAACACCAGCGAGGCTGCCTACTACCTGTCCGCCAACCGCAACAAGCAATCGGTGACCATCGATTTCACCCAGCCCGAGGGCCAGCGCCTGGTGCGCGAGCTGGCAGCGAAGTCGGATATCGTCATCGAGAACTTCAAGGTGGGTGGCCTGGCAGCCTATGGGTTGGACTATGCCTCGTTGCAGGCGGTGAACCCGCAGCTTATCTATTGCTCGATCACCGGCTTCGGCCAGACCGGCCCCTACGCCAAGCGCGCGGGCTATGACTTCATGATTCAGGGGCTGGGCGGGCTGATGAGCCTGACCGGTCGCCCCGAGGGAGATGAAGGCGCCGGGCCGGTGAAAGTCGGCGTGGCCTTGACCGACATCCTCACCGGCCTCTATTCCACCGTCGCCATCCTGGCCGCCCTCGCCCACCGTGACCAGCATGGCGGCGGCCAGCACATCGACATGGCGTTGCTGGACGTGCAGGTAGCCTGCCTGGCCAACCAGGCCATGAACTACCTCACCACCGGCGTGGCACCGAAACGGCTGGGCAATGCGCACCCTAATATAGTGCCGTATCAGGACTTTCCTACGGCCGATGGGGATTTCATCCTTACCGTGGGGAACGACAGCCAGTTCCGCAAGTTCGCCGAGGTGGCTGGGCAGCCGCAGTGGGCTGTTGATCCGCGTTTCCTGACCAACAAGCTGCGGGTGGCCAACCGTGCCGAATTGATCCCGCTGATTCGCCAGGCCACGGTGTTCAAGACCACGGCGCAGTGGGTGGCCCAGCTGGAGCAGGCAGGCGTGCCCTGCGGGCCGATCAATGATCTCGCCCAGGTGTTCGCCGATCCCCAGGTGCAGGCCCGCGGGCTGGCAGTGGAGCTGCCCCATGCCTTGGCGGGCATCGTCCCACAGGTGGCGTCCCCAATTCGGCTGTCGGAGACGCCAGTGGAGTACAGGCGTGCCCCGCCGCTGTTGGGGGAGCATACGGCGGAGGTGTTGGGGCGGGTGTTGGGGATTGGTGGGGAGGCGTTGGAGCGGTTGCGGGGGGATGGGGTGGTTTGAGGGGCTTCTATATATAGGTGGGGGATTGGGGGGCGGCCGCCAGGTGCCAGTCGTTGTTTTTCTAGCGCCCTTGAGATCGAGCGCCGCCCGCGCGGCGCATCGCGGGCAAGCCCGGCTCCTACATCTGTTTCGGGCCTGTTATGCCAGTGCCATCGTGGTGTCCGCATTGTTGGTTCATTGCAGATCTGTGTTGGTGCGACCAGGCGCAACACCTATCTATAGCGGGGCACGTTGCAACAGATGTAGGAGCCGGCCTTGGCCGCGATGCGCCGCG
>NZ_JBSKHP010000035.1:0-63835 GCF_057128625.1 Pseudomonas imperatae
GCCCTTCGGGCAGCCCGTTGAGCGACGCCTCCAGTCGGCCCGGGCGCTTTACGGGGCATACAATCAAGATCAAAAGCAAAATCAAAAGCCAGATCAACAGCAGATCAACAGCAGATCAACAGCAGATCAAAAGCCGGATCAACAGCAGGTCACAAGCCTGCTGGGTGGTGTGCGAAGATGTTTGTTCTGTCATCAATTTGTCATTGATTTGCCATATAAATTTCCCAGCCAGGGATGGCAAATGGCCTGCCGACGAACTGCATTCAAGTCCTCGGCAACGCCGCCGATGCGTGGCATGAAGCATCGTTTTTTACTGCATGAAGAAAGGGACGTCTTCGACACCGCGCACCCTTGGCGCGGTGGTTTATCCCTGTCATGAGTACCTCTCGATGGTCGTGCGCAAATCCCTGAAAGCCCAAATGCTCACCCTGATCGGCGGCAGCCTGCTGGCCATGCTGCTGATCGCGTTGTCCTGCTTTCACTTGTTGGCCAATGGTGTGAAGGACTATCACCAGCTGATCGAAGGCCCGTTGCGCACCTCGCAACTGATCGATGAGGCCAACCTGCAATTCAAGATCCAGGTCCAGGAATGGAAAGACGTGCTGCTGCGCGGCAAGCAACCTGCGGACCTGGCAAAGTACTGGGGCCAGTTCGAAGACCGCCAGCGTGACGTGCAGGAGATTCTTGGCCGCCTGGTGGCCCAGCCGGGCATCGATGCCAACCTGAAAGCCGATATCCAGGGCCTGCGTGACAAGCATCGGGCGCTGGAGCAGGACTACCAGCGTGGCCGGGATGCCTTCGTGGCTGCGGGCGCCGACCCGGCCGCCGGCGATGCCGCGGTGAAGGGCGTGGACCGCGCCGTGAGCGAGCAGATGAGCGCGCTGGTGAGCCAGATCCGCAAGGCCGGCGAGCAGCAGGCTGCGGCCATTCGTGACTCGGCCGACACCACGGTGTGGGGCGGCCTGCTGGTGCTGGTGGTGTCCGGGCTGTTGATCGGCCTGCTGAGCCTGGTGCTGGTCAGCCGCTACCTGGTGGTGCCTATCCAGCAGCTGATCGAGTACGTGGCCGACCTCAGCCGCGGCCAGTTCAACCAGCGCGTGGACAGCCATCGCCAGGATGAACTGGGCCGCCTGGCCGTGGCAGCCAATACCCTGCGCGACTTCCTCGCCGAGACCTTCACCGGCCTCAAGCGCAACGCCGGTGACCTGGACGGCGCCAGCGCCGACCTGCACGGCATTGCCGGGCAGATGTCGCAAGGCACCCACGACCAGTTCAACCGCACCGACCAGGTGGCCACGGCCATGACCGAAATGTCCGCCACCGCCCAGGAAGTGGCGCGCCACGCCGTGGACGCGGCCCAGGCCGCCGACCAGGCCGATGCCTCCGCGCACCGCGGCGAGCAGGTGATGCGCGCCACCATCGAGACCATCACTCACATGCGCGGCGAGATCACCACCACCGCCCAGGTCATCGGCAACCTGGAAAACGACAGCGCACGCATCGGCAAGGTGCTGGAAGTGATTCGCGGCATCGCCGAGCAGACCAACCTGCTGGCCCTCAACGCCGCCATCGAGGCGGCCCGCGCTGGTGAGGCAGGGCGTGGCTTTGCCGTGGTCGCCGACGAGGTCCGCAGCCTGGCCCAGCGCACGGCGGCGTCGATCATCGAGATCAACCAGATCATCAACGCCGTGCAGGCCGGTGCCAGCGACGCGGTGAAAGCGATCCAGAGCGGCCAGGCGCGCAGCGAGGAGGGCGTGGCCCAGGTGACCCAGGCCGGTGACATGCTGCGCCAGATCACTTCGGCGGTGGAGGCGATCCGCGACATGAACCGGCAGATCGCCACGGCGGCCGAGGAGCAGACCTCGGTGGCCGAGGACATCTCGCGCAACCTCACCGACATCACCGAGATCGCCAGCACCAACCAGGGCAACGTGCAGCGCACCGAAGTGGCCAGCCGGCGGCTGCACGACCTGTCGCGTCAACTCAACGAGGTGACCGCGCGGCTGGGGGCATA
This sequence comes from Pseudomonas imperatae, assembly GCF_057128625.1. Classification (NCBI taxonomy): domain Bacteria; kingdom Pseudomonadati; phylum Pseudomonadota; class Gammaproteobacteria; order Pseudomonadales; family Pseudomonadaceae; genus Pseudomonas; species Pseudomonas imperatae. The sequence goes on from NZ_JBSKHP010000035.1 coordinate 2,015, forward strand.
AGCCTCAGTTCGCGGCTTGCAACTCGCCGATGGCCTGCCACAGGCGCTCGTCGTTGAAGTCCTCGATCACCAGGTGCGCGCCGGCCGCCAGCAGGGTCTCGCGGCTCTGGCTGGTGGTCAGGGCCACGGTGAAAATACCGGCCTTGACCGCCGCGGTCAGGCCCGGCACCGAGTCCTCGAAGGCGATGGCGTCGCTGGCGCGGGCGCCCAGGCGTTCCAGGCCGGTGAGGTAGGGCAGCGGGTCGGGCTTGGCCCGTGGCAATTCCTCGGCCACCACCACGCTGTGGAAGCGCGGCGCAATGCCCAGCGCGCCCAGCATGTGGTCGGCGTTGGCGCGCGGGGCGTTGGTGACCACCACCTTGCCGATGCCCTGGGCTTCGGCGAAGTCCAGCAGGCGCGGCAGGCCGGCCAGCGGGGCCAGTTGCGGCGACAGCTCGCGGAAGCGCGCTTCCTTGCGGTCGGCGAACAGCTGGTGCTCGGCCACCGAGCGCTCCGGGAACAGGTTGCGGCACATGTTCGGGTTGGCCTGGCCGCTGCAGTGCTTGACGAAGTCTTCCTCGGTAAAGTCGCGGCCTTCTTCGGCCAGCAGTTGCTGGATGGCCAGCAGGTGCAGCTTGTCGGTGTCAGTCAGGGTGCCATCAAGGTCAAACAGCAAGGCGGTGAGCATCGCGATATCCATTCAGGGTGGCTGAAAGCTTTAAGCGCGTAATCCTATCAGGTGATTACCCTAACGTCAGGGCGAAGGCGGCCGATAAAACCTTGTCACCGATCAGTTTGTGGTGATGTTAATTCGCTATTATGTGACGACCGTTCGTTGCCTGACCGGCCCTGCAGGAGTTACACATGCTTCAACACGCTTACGCCCAGCCATCGGCGGCTTCGCGGCTGGACCCCATCAGTGGCCTGCCCAATCGCGAACAGTTCGCCATCGATCTGGGCGTATTGGCCAGCCAGCACCCGGGCGAGGCACGCACCCTGGTGTTGATCGATGCGCTGGACATGCACTGGGCCCATGACATGACCCTGGCCATGGGCCTGGCGCCGTTCGAGGGCATCATCCGCTGCATTTCCGCGCGGTTGAACCAGCAACTGGACGGTGTGGCACGTTTGTACCATATCGGCGTCAAGCGCTTCACCTTCGTGATCAGCGCCGGCCTGGATGACTTCCCGGCGTTCATCGAAGGCCTGGTGGACACCCTGCGCCAGCCGGCCCTGCTCGACACCGTGCCGATCCACCCCACGGTGCGCGCCGGCAGCGTCGACTTCGCGCTGGAGGCCGAGGCCCTGCGCGACGTGCTGCGCAAGGCCATGTACGCCACTGAGCTGGCGGTGCTGGCAGGCCAGCGCTGGGCGGCGTATGACCCGGTGCGCGACGCCGAGTACCGGCGCAGCTTCTACCTGGCCGCCGACATCACCGAGGCCATGGCCGACGGGCAGTTGAGCCTGCACTTCCAGCCGCGCTTCGCCATTGGCGACGGCGCCCAGGTCAGCGCCGAGGTGCTGCTGCGCTGGCAGCACCCGCGCCTGGGACGGGTGTCGCCGGCCGAGTTCATTCCGGTGCTGGAACGCAACGGCATGATCCACGAGGTCACCCGCTGGGTCATCGACACGGCCCTGGGCAAGCTTGCCCAGTGGCGCGGCCAGACGCTGAGCCAGCTGTCCATCAACCTGTCGCCGATGGACTTCGACGGCCACGATGTCAGCGGCACCCTGCGGCGCCTGTGCCAGCAGCACGGCATCGACCCGCAGCGGGTGGAAGTGGAGATCACCGAGGGCGAATGGCTGCGCTCCAACCCCAAGGTGCTGGGCGAGCTGGCGCAGATTCGCGGGCTGGGCATGGACGTGGCCATCGACGATTTCGGCTCGGGCTACAGCAACTTTTCGTACCTGCACGAGATTCCCGCCAACGTGGTCAAGCTCGACCGTTCCATGGTGACCGGCATCGAGGACAACCCGCGCTACCAGAAGATCGCCCGTTCGATTCTCAAGCTGGCCAGCGAACTGGGCTACCGCACGGTGGCCGAGGGCGTGGAAACGTTCCGCTGCCTGCAACTGGTGCGTGAATACGGTTGCGACGAGGCCCAGGGGTATTTCTTCGCCCGGCCGATGGACGAGGCGCAGTTCCTGGCGTGGAGCGAGTGCGGCGAGTTTCCGCTGGCGTACTGAGGGCAGGCACGGCCCCCGTAGCAGCGGCCGTCTTGTGGGAGCTGGCTTGCCAGCGAGCTTTTATGGCCCCAACAGCTCGCTGGCAAGCCAGCTCCCACAGGATGTAGTCAACGCCGCAGGTAGGCCGCGAAGTCGATCTCGCCAGCACTGAGAATCGCCTGCACCCGATTGTGCACGTTGAGCTTGCGCAGGATCGCCGACACATGGGCCTTCACCGTGGTCTCGGCGATTTCCAGGTGCCAGGCGATCTGCTTGTTCGACTCGCCCTTGGTCATGCGCTCCAGCACCTGCAACTGCTTGCGGGTCAGCGCCTCCAATAATGCCACCGACAACCCCGGCGTCGGCGTGCCGGCCTGCACCGGTCGGCCGGCGCCGCTGCGGATAATGTCCGCCGGCAGGTACACGTCACCCTCCAGCACCTGGGTCAGGGCGCTGGTCATCTGCGCCCGCGGCGAGGATTTGGTGATGAAACCGGCAGCGCCATAGGTGATGGCCTGCAGCACCACCTGCTTGTCCTGTTCGGCCGACACCACCACCACCGGGATGGTCGGCGCCTCGTTGCGCAGGTTGAGCAGGCCGCCCAGGCCGTGCATGCCCGGCATGTTCAGGTCCAGCAGGATCAGGTCCAGGTCATCGTGCCGCTGGGTCAGCTGCAGGGTGCTGTCCAGGTCGGCGGTTTCCAGCACTTCGCAGCCCTCGAAGGCGTCGAGCAGCACGCGGGCCATGGCTTCGCGGAACAACGGGTGGTCGTCGGCAATCAGGAATCGGTACATGGGCGTCGGCTGTTCTTGTTGTGGGCAAAGGGCCTGGAACAGGGTATCACAGGGCGTGCAGAAGCTTGCCGCGGTGGCCGGGCGGCGGGGTGTCGGCGTGGGCGACGTTGGCGAGGAGGCAACCGAACGCCAGGGCGAGCGCGGCTTGGCAGAGCAGGGGGGCAAGGAAGCGAATCATGGCGGCGATGCTCTTTCTAGTTATGGGGGCATTACAGGGCGCATCGCAGGCTTTGCAAATGCTCCTTTGGGCCTGCCGAACCAGTACCAAAGTAGTAGGCGGGCAGGGCTGGCCAGGCTGCGCATTGGCCCGGCAATGCATTACCCTGACGCCAACTGTCCCTGCCAGAAGAACAGACATGAGCCCTGCCATCAGCCAGCTGCGCAAATTCGTCTCCCCGGAAATCATCTTCGGCGCCGGTTGCCGCCATCACGTTGCCAACTACGCGAAGAACTTCGGTGCCCGCAAGGTGCTGCTGGTCAGCGACCCGGGGGTGGTGGCGGCCGGCTGGGTCGCCGACGTCGAGGCCAGCCTGGCCGGCGAGGGCATCGACTACTGCCTGTACAGCACGGTGTCGCCCAACCCACGGGTGGAAGAGGTGATGCTGGGCGCCGAACGCTACCGCGCCGAGCACTGCGACGTGATTGTCGCGGTGGGCGGCGGCAGCCCCATGGACTGCGCCAAGGCCATCGGCATCGTCGTCGCCCATGACCGCCACATCCTCGAGTTCGAGGGCGTGGATACCCTGCGCGTGCCCAGCCCGCCGCTGATCCTGATCCCCACCACCGCCGGCACCTCGGCGGACGTCTCGCAGTTCGTCATCCTCTCCAACCAGGAGCGGCGCATGAAGATCTCCATCGTCAGCAAGGGCGCGGTGCCCGACGTGGCGCTGATCGACCCCGAGACTACCCTGAGCATGGACCCCTTCCTGTCCGCCTGCACCGGCATTGACGCGCTGGTGCACGCCATCGAAGCCTTCGTGTCCACCGGCCACGGGCCGCTCACCGATCCCCATGCCCTGGAAGCCATCCGCCTGATCAACGGCCACCTGGTGCAGATGATCGCCAACCCCCACGATCTGGCCCTGCGCGAAAAGGTCATGCTGGGCAGCATGCAGGCCGGGCTGGCGTTCTCCAACGCCATCCTTGGCGCGGTGCACGCCATGTCCCACAGCCTGGGCGGCTTTCTCGACCTGCCCCACGGGTTGTGCAACGCGGTGCTGGTGGAGCACGTGGTGGCCTTCAACTACAGCGCCGCGCCCGAGCGCTTCCAGGTCATTGCCCAGACCTGCGGCATCGACTGCCGCGGCCTCAACCACGCGCAGATTCGCCAGCGCCTGGTGGAGCACCTGATTGCCTTGAAGCACGCCATCGGCTTCCACGAGACCCTCGGCCTGCATGGCGTGCGGGTGGCGGACATTCCGTTCCTGTCGCACCACGCCATGCACGACCCGTGCATCCTCACCAACCCGCGCCAGTCCAGCCAGCGCGATGTCGAGGTGGTCTTTGGCGAAGCCCTCTGACCCGCGGCAACAAGCCCTGGCCGGGCTGCTGGGGCTGACCAACCATTCGGTGCGCAAAAGCCATTACCCCGAGCTGGCCGCACGCCTGCAGGAACTGGAAACCGAGCGCAACCGCTACCAGGCGCTGTCCCTGCGCCTGCAAGAGCTTAACGACGAACTGGAGCGGCGCGTCAGCGAACGCACCGAGGAACTGCGCGAGGCCCGCGACGCCGCCCAGGCCGCCAACCTCAGCAAGGACAAGTACCTGGCCGCCGCCAGCCACGACCTGCTGCAACCGCTGAACGCGGCGCGGCTGCTGATTTCCACCTTGCGTGAACGACCGTTGCCCAGCGCCGAGAAGGGCCTGGTGGAACGCACGCACCAGGCGCTGGAAGGCGCCGAGGACCTGCTCACCGACCTGCTGGATATCTCGCGCCTTGACCAGGCCGCGATCAAGCCGGATGTCGATGTGTACCGCCTGGAGGAAGTCCTCGCGCCGCTGGCCTCGGAATTCCAGCCGGTGGCCGAAGCCGCCGGGCTAAGCCTGAGCCTGCGCTGCGGGCGCTTCGCCGTGCGCACCGACCTGCGCCTGCTGGCGCGCATCCTGCGCAACCTGCTCAGCAACGCCTGCCGCTACACCGAACGGGGGCGCATCTTGCTGGGCGCGCGGCGGCGCGGCGACCAGTTGCGCATCGAGGTGTGGGACACCGGGCGCGGCATTGCCGCCGACCAGTTGCAAGCGATCTTCCTCGAGTTCAACCAGCTGGAAGTGGGCCGCGCCGCCGAGCGCAAGGGCGTCGGCCTGGGCCTGGCCATCGTCGAGCGTATCGCCCGCATCCTCGACACTGGCGTGCAGGTGCGCTCCACCCCAGGGCGCGGCTCATGCTTCAGCCTGCTGGTGCCCCTGGCGGCCCAACCGCCGGCGCCCAGCCCGGTGCCGCAGCCGCGCCTGGGCAACCCGCTGCCGGGGCGGCGCCTGCTGGTGCTGGACAACGAACCGGACATTCTGCGCAGCATGGCCGACCTGCTCGGCCAGTGGGGTTGCCAGGTGATCACCGCCACCGACGAGACCGCCGCCCTGGCGGCCCTGCACGGCCAGGCCCCGGAGCTGATCATCGCCGACTACCACCTGGACCATGGCGTCACCGGCTGCGAAGTGGCCCGCCACCTGCGCGAACACTTCGCCCAGGCCATCCCGGTGGTGGTGATCACCGCCGAGCGCAGCGACCAGTGCCGCCGGCAGTTGCAGCGGCTGGGCGCGCCGTTGTTGAACAAGCCGGTGAAAGCGGGGAAGTTGCGGGCGGTGTTGAGTCAGTTGTTGGGGTGAGCGGGGCCGGCCGCCGGCGGCTTGCCCATTCGCCAACCCAACCACCCGCCGGCCAGCGCGCCGGCAAGCATGACCAGCGGCATCATCGGTGCAATCAACGCGGCCGCCAGCCCTGCCGCTGCGCCACCGCTCAGCGCAGTCGCCAGGCGGGTTGCGATGTGAGGGTCGACTTCCGGGGCATCTGCAGGTGGCTCGAAGCGCTCCAGAGTACTTTTCAAGGCATCGATATCCGGGGCCTGTGCGCTGGGGTGGGTGATGCGGTAGTAGTTGAGGATGGTGTCGACTTCTGCGGGGGTCAGCGACGGGGCGGGCGTGCCTTTCATTGCAATTCTCCAGTGATCATGGTTTGCGCCTGGTATCCGGCGCACAAAATGACGATGACCAGCAAGACCGAGAAGGTTTTTAGCCGGGCGGGTGGCAACCAGCCCTGATTTTTCCCGCGTTCGGTCATTGCAGCCATCAAGATCAGCAGGCAGACAGCGGAGACGGTGAAGCAGGCAGCAGGTAGTACCCCAGGCTCCTTGAGTGACAACGTTTTGATGCCTGCCTGTACGGCGATGATAGTGCCGCCGTAAAGCCAGCCCAATGGATCGAAGGCCTGGACCCAATGAAACGTGAACCTGCCCTGGCTGCTGACCACATAACTGGAGAGCCCCATCAGCAGGTAAAGAATGGCGGCACCCAGCAGTGGCAGAATGCCCTCGAGCAGCAGCCATTTTGTCGCGTTGTCCATCACCATTACCGCATCCCTGATACCCGTGCTGTTCAGGTGCGATAGCGTGTTGGTGATTAGGCTGTGGGTCAATCCGACAGATACAAAACACTACACTTTTGCTGGGGCATAGGGCGCGGACGCAGCCTGGCGGCAGCTGCTACGTGAAGGTGTTCACGCCGGCCCCGCCTTAATCCTCGAACCCAACCTGCTCATGCATCTCGTCCACCTTCAACTCCAGCCGGTAGGCCACGGCGATGAACAGCGCCTGGCACAGGCACAGGGTGGCGCTCAGGGAGCGGAAGGCGAAGGAGCTGCCTTCGTTCACCAGCAGCACGCTGTTGGCGCGCTTGGCCAGGGGCGAGAGGTTGGAGTCGGTGATGATCAGGGTCTTGGCCAGGTGGTGCTGGGCAATGCGCAGGCAGTGCTGGGTTTCCTTGCCGTAGGGAGTGAAGCTGATGGCGATGACCAGGTCGCCCTGGCGCACGCTGCGCATCTGCTCGCGGTAGCTGCCGCCCAGGCCGGACACCAGGTGGATGCGCTTGTTGGTGTGCTGCAGGTTATAGACCAGGTAGTCGGCCACCGCGAACGAGCGGCGCACGCCCACCACGTAGATGTTCTCGGCGTTGACCACCAGGTCCACGGCCTTCTCGAAGGCCACGTCGTCCAGTTCCCCGCCCAGGCGCTCGATGCCCGACAGGGTGGCGTCGATGCACTCGCGCGCCAGGTCCGCGCCGCTGGCCTTCTGCGACTTGTTGGCGATCAGGTTGCGAATGCGCTGCTGGTAATTCTGTACCGGCGTGGCCTTGTGGGTGTAGGCCTCGCGGAACAGCGCCTGCATTTCGCTGAAGCCGCTGAAGCCGAAGCGCTGGGAAAAGCGCACGATGGCCGAGGGGTGCACCTCGCATTCGCCGGCGATGTCGCTGATGCGGTCGACCATGATGCGGTCGCTCTGCTGGCTCATGTAGCTGGCGATGCGCTTGAGCTGGCGCGGCAGCCCTTCGTACTCACGGGTGATCAGTTGCAGCAGCTGCTCGGCGGTGGCCGGGGCGCTGGCGGCGGTTGGCTCGCTGAGGGCCGGCTGATCGGGGCGGGACATGTGCTTATCCTTCTTGGGGTTGGAGCTGTTGGCTCGCGCAGTCTACAGGGTAGGCAAGAAAAAAAACCTGAGCAAAAGGTCCAGTTCCCGTGGCAAACCCGCCAGAAACGCTCAAGCCCAGTATGCGCGATAGAAAATAGAAAATAAATTCCGCATAAAATTTTTATGGAAAAAAAGTTGATCCGATGGAAAAGCCGTCCTAATCTGGACCCAAGACAACGACATCGGCCGCCATTGGCCGGTGCGCAGGCTGATAAAAATAACAGGAGCCAGCATGGGCCAGACTCGTTTTGCCACTGGGCGTCAATTGGATCTGATTTGTCTGGGGCGCCTGGGCGTCGACCTCTACGCCCAGCAGGTGGGCGCCAGGCTGGAAGACGTCGCCAGTTTCGCCAAGTACCTGGGCGGCTCGTCCGCCAACATCGCCTTCGGCACGGCGCGGCTGGGGCTCAAGTCCGCCATGCTGAGCCGGGTAGGGGACGACCACATGGGCCGGTTCCTGGTGGAGTCGCTGCAACGTGAAGGCTGCGACACCTCGGCCATCAAGGTCGACCCCGAGCGCCTCACCGCCATGGTGCTGCTGGGCCTCAAGGACCGCGAAACCTTCCCCCTGGTGTTCTACCGCGAAAACTGCGCCGACATGGCCCTGCGCGCCGAAGACGTGCGCGAGGACTTCATCGCCGCCAGCAAGGCGCTGCTGATCACCGGCACGCATTTCTCCACCGACGGCGTGTTCAAGGCCAGCAGCCAGGCGCTGGACTACGCCGAACGGCACAACGTCAAGCGCATCCTCGACATCGACTACCGCCCGGTGCTGTGGGGGCTGGCGGGCAAGGCCGATGGCGAGACGCGCTTCGTCGCCGACCACAAGGTCAGCGCCCACGTGCAGCGCATCCTGCCGCGCTTTGACCTGATCGTCGGCACCGAGGAGGAATTCCTCATCGCCGGCGGCAGCACCGATTTGCTCACCGCCCTGCGCACCGTGCGTGAACTGAGCGCCGCCACCCTGGTGGTGAAGCTCGGCGCCCAGGGCTGCACGGTGATCCACGGCGCCATTCCGGCGCGCCTCGAGGACGGCGAGATTCACCCCGGCACCCGCGTCGAAGTGCTCAACGTGCTGGGTGCCGGCGACGCCTTCATGTCCGGCTTCCTCAGCGGCTGGCTGAACGATGCCGACGACGCCCGCTGCTGCCAGCTGGCCAATGCCTGCGGCGGCCTGGTGGTGTCGCGCCACGCCTGTGCCCCGGCCATGCCCACGCCTGCCGAGCTGGACTACCTGTTCAACAGCCCGGAGCCCATCACCCGCCCGGACAAGGATGAAACCCTGCAACGCCTGCACCGGGTCACGGTGCCGCGCAAGCAGTGGCAACAGCTGTTCATCTTCGCCTTCGACCACCGCGGGCAGTTGGTGGAACTGGCGCAGCAGGCCGGCCGCGACCTGGCGACCATTCCCGCGCTGAAGCAGCTGTTCCTGCGCGCCATTGAAGAAGTGCAAGCCGACCTGGCCAAGCGCGGCATCGCCGCCGACGTCGGCCTGCTGGCCGACCAGCGCTTCGGCCAGGACAGCCTCAACGCCGCCACCGGCCGTGGCTGGTGGGTGGCCCGCCCGGTGGAGGTGCAGGGCTCGCGGCCGCTGGCCTTCGAGCATGGCCGTTCGGTGGCCAGCAACCTGATTGCCTGGCCCAGCGAGCAGATCATCAAGTGCCTGGTGCAATTCCACCCCGACGATGAGCCTTTGCTGCGCCTGGAACAGGAAGCGCAGATCCGCGGCCTGTACGAGGCGTCCATCGCCAGCGGCCACGAGCTGCTGCTGGAAGTCATCCCGCCCAAGGACCTGCCCGGCGCCCACCCCGACGTGCTCTACCGCGCCATCAAGCGCTTGTACAACCTGGGCATCTACCCGGCCTGGTGGAAAATCGAGGCCCAGGACGCCGCGCAGTGGCAGGCCCTCGACGCGCTGATCAACGAGCGCGACCCCTATTGCCGCGGCGTGGTGCTGCTGGGCTTGAACGCGCCGGCCAGCGACCTTGCCGAGGGCTTCGCCCAGGCGGCCGCCAGCACCACCTGCCGCGGCTTTGCCGTGGGCCGCACGATTTTCCATGAGCCCAGCCGCGCCTGGTTCCAGGGCGAACTGGACGACGCCGGCCTGATAGCCGCGGTGCGCCAGCGGTTCAGCCAATTGATCGAAGCCTGGCGCTCGGCCCGTCACGGCCGCTGAGCGTCACCCCACCGATAACAACAACAGGTGCAGCCATGCCATCCGCGATTCGTATCGGCATCAACCCGATTTCCTGGAGCAACGACGACCTGCCGTCCCTGGGCGGCGAAACCCCGCTGAGCACGGCCCTCAGCGAAGGCAAGGCCATCGGCTACGCAGGCTTTGAACTCAACGGCAAATTCCCCAAGGACGCCCAGGGCGTGGCCCAGGTGCTCAAGCCCTATGACCTGGCGCTGGTGTCGGGCTGGTATTCCGGGCGCCTGGCCCAGCGTTCGGCCGCCGAGGAGATCGACGCCATCGCCAGCCACGTGCAGCTGCTGGCCGCCAACGGCGCCAATGTGCTGGTGTACGGCGAGGTGGCCGACTCCATCCAGGGCAGCCGCATCCGCCTGGTGGAGCGCCCGCGCTTTCATAGCGAAGCGGCCTGGCAAACCTACGCCGCCAAGCTCGACGAGCTGGCCAGCTATACCCTGAGCCAGGGCGTGCGCCTGGCCTACCATCACCACATGGGTGCCTACGTGGAGGCGCCCGAGGACATCGACACGCTGATGGCCCTGACTGGCGAGCAGGTGGGCCTGCTGTTCGACGCCGGGCACTGCTTCATGGGTGGCGGCGACCCGCTGGCGGTGTTGCGCAAGCACATCAAGCGCGTCTGCCACGTGCACTTCAAGGACGTGCGCCAGCCGGTGGTGCAGCTGGCGCGCAACAACCTCTGGAGTTTCCCCGACTGCATCGTCAACGGCACCTTCACCGTGCCGGGCGATGGCGACATCGATTTCGCGCCGCTGCTCGACGAGCTGCTGGCGGTGGACTACAACGGCTGGCTGGTGGTGGAGGCCGAGCAGGATCCGGCCGTGGCCCCTAGCTATTTCTACGCCAAGAAAGGCTACGACACCCTGAGCACCTTGCTTGCCCAGGCCCGGCAACGGAGGACTGCAGCATGAGCCTGCTGGTCAAGAGTAATAAGCAGGGCCAGGAAGTGGTACGCCTGGCCGAGGGCGCTCTGGAATACGTGGGCTTCAGCGCCCACCGCTTGAGCCTGGGCGAAAGCCTGCCGCTGCACGCCGGCAGCCAGGAACTGTGCGTGGTGCTGCTCAGCGGCCGCGCCAGCGTGGCCGGCGAGGCGCCGGTGCAGGGCGCGTTCAGCTGGGACAACCTGGGTGAACGGCAATCGGTATTCGAGGACAAGTCGCCGTGGGCGGTGTACCTGCCCAGCGGCAGCCAGGCGCGCCTGCAGGCGCTGAGCGATGTGCAGGTGGCGGTGTGCGCCGCCCCCGGTGCGCCGGCCGGCGAGTTGCAGGCGCGGGTCATCAGCGCCCAGAGCATGAAGCGCAGCACCCGCGGCAAGGGCGCCAACACCCGCTACGTCTGCGACATCCTGCCGGACACCGAAGTGGCCCATTCGCTGCTGGTGGTGGAGGTGCGCACGCCATCCGGGCACAGCTCCAGCTACCCGCCGCACAAGCACGACCGCGACGCACTACCCGCCGAGAGCTTCCTGGAGGAGACCTACTACCACCAGGTCAACCCGCCCCAGGGCTTCGTGTTCCAGCGCGTGTACACCGACGACCGCAGCATCGACCAGGCCATGGCCGTGGAGAACAACGACCTGGTGGTGGTGCCCGAGGGCTACCACCCGGTCAGCGTGCCGTATGGCTACGAGAGCTACTACCTGAACGTCATGGCCGGCCCGCGCCGGGTATGGCAATTCAACAACGACCCGCAGCACGAATGGCTGCTGGACCTCTGACTGCGCCCGCTTGCCCCACACACGGTTTGCCAACTCAGGAGAACAACAAGAATGCGCCAGCCCCTGCGTTTCGCCCTCAACCGCATGGTTGCCCCGCGCCTGCCCCTGGCTGAGTTCATCCAGCTGGCGGTGGCGCTGAAGGCCGATGCCATCGAGATCCGCAACGACCTCAAGGGTGTCGAGATCGAAGACGGCACGCCCGCCGAGACCGTGCGCCAGCTGTGCGCGGCCGAGGGCATCAGCGTGCTGTCGATCAACGCCCTGTACCCCTTCGATGTCTGGAACGACCAGCGCCGCGCCCAGGCCCTGAAGCTGGCGGCCTATGCCCGTGGCTGCGGTGCCCGTGGCCTGGTGCTGTGCCCGTTCAACGAGGCCGACAGCCGCAGCAGCGCCGAGCGCGCCGCCGGCCTGCGCACGGCGCTCACCGAGCTGGCGCCGATCCTGCGCGAGCATGGCCTGCTGGGCTTTGTCGAACCGCTGGGCTTCGAACAATCGGCCCTGCGCCGCAAGCGCACCGCCGTGGAGGCGATCAAGGCCATCGGCGGCCTGGACGTGTTCCGCCTGGTGCATGACACCTTCCACCACCACCTGGCCGGCGAGCAGGAATTCTTCCCGGCGCTGACGGGCCTGGTGCACATCAGCGGCGTGGAAGACAGCCAGGCGCCGCTGGCCAGCATTCTCGACGGCCACCGGGTGCTGATCGGCGACGGCGATATCCTCGGCAACGCCGAACAGCTCGACAGCCTGCTCAGCAGCGGCTACGACGGCTACGTGTCGTGGGAGCCGTTCGCCGACAGCGTCCACGACCTTGCCGACATCCGCACGGCGCTGGGGCAGAGCATGGCGTACCTCAATGGCCAGATGGATACTCTGGCGCCCTCGCACGTCGCCCCGTAGGAGCCGAGCTTGCTCGCGATGGCCGTTACGCGTATCGAGCGGGGAGGCTCATCGCGAGCAAGCTCGGCTCCTACCAGGGCACTCCTCTTGAACAATAAAAGGTGCAAGCATGAGCACGACACGATTGACCATGGCCCAGGCCCTGGTGCGCTTTCTGGACAACCAGTACATTGAAGTCGACGGGGTGCAGAGCAAATTCGTCGAAGGCGTGTTCACCATTTTCGGCCACGGCAACGTGCTGGGCTTGGGCCAGGCCCTGGAGCAGGACCGCGGCCAGCTGGTGGTGCACCAGGGCCGCAACGAGCAGGGCATGGCCCACGCCGCCATCGGCTTTGCCAAGCAGCACCTGCGCCGCAGGATCTACGCCTGCAGCTCGTCGGTAGGGCCTGGGGCGGCGAACATGCTCACCGCCGCGGCCACCGCCACGGCCAACCGCATTCCCTTGCTGCTGTTGCCCGGCGACGTCTACGCCAGCCGCCAGCCCGACCCGGTGCTGCAGCAGATCGAGCAGTTCCACGACCTGAGCATCAGCACCAACGATGCGTTCAAGGCCGTGAGCAAATACTGGGACCGCATCAACCGCCCCGAACAGCTGATCAGCGCCGCCCTGCAGGCCATGCGCGTGCTCACCGACCCTGCCGAGACCGGCGCGGTGACCCTGGCGCTGCCCCAGGACGTGCAGGCCGAAGCCCACGACTACCCCGACAGCTTCCTGGCCCGGCGCGTGCACCGCGTGGAGCGGCGCCAGCCGGGCGAGGCCTCGTTGGCCGATGCTGTGGCGCTGCTGGCCAGCAAGCGCAAGCCATTGATCATCTGCGGTGGCGGGGTGAAGTACTCTGGCGCCGCCGACACCCTGCAGGCCTTCGCCGAACGTTTCGACATTCCCTTCGCCGAAACCCAGGCCGGCAAGAGCGCCATCGTCTCCAGCCACCCGCTGAACGTCGGCGGCATTGGCGAGACCGGCTGCCTGGCGGCGAACCTGCTGGCCAGGGAGGCCGACCTGATCATCGGCATCGGCACCCGCTACACCGACTTCACCACTTCGTCGAAGTGGCTGTACCAGCACCCCGAGGTGCAGTTCATCAACCTCAACGTCAACGGCGGCGACGTGCTCAAGCTCGACGCCGTGCAGCTGCTGGCCGACGCCAAGCTGGGCCTGCAGCAGCTGGCCGAACCGCTGGCGCGCCAGGGCTACCGGGCCGGCTGGGGCAACCAGGTGATCGAGGCGCGCGGCCAGTACCACGCCGAGGTCGAGCGGGTGTACGCGGCGCACTACAGCAGCGAGGACTTCAGCCCGGAGATCACCGACCACCTGGACCCGGCGGTGCTGCGCGAATTCATCGAGCTGACCGGCTCGGCGCTGACCCAGAGCCAGGTACTGGGGGTGATCAACCGCGAACTGGATGCCGATGCGGTGATCGTCGCCGCCGCCGGCAGCCTGCCCGGCGACCTGCAGCGCGTGTGGCAAAGCCGCAGCGTCAACAGCTACCACCTGGAGTACGGCTACTCGTGCATGGGCTATGAGGTCAACGCGGCGCTGGGGGTCAAGCTCGCCGAGCCGGCGCGCGAGGTCTACGCGCTGGTGGGCGATGGCTCGTACCTGATGCTGCACTCGGAGCTGGCCACCTCGATCCAGGAGCGCCGCAAGATCAACGTGCTGCTGCTCGACAACATGACCTTTGGCTGCATCAACAACCTGCAGATGGGCCATGGCATGGGCAGCTTCGCCACTGAGTTCCGCTACCGCAACGCCGAGACCGGCAACCTGGACGGCGGCTTCGTGCCGGTGGACTTCGCCATGAGCGCGGCGGCCTACGGCTGCAAGACCTACAAGGTCAGCACCCTGGAGCAGTTGCACGCGGCGCTGCGTGACGCCCGCCAGCAGACGGTGTCGACGCTGATCGATATCAAGGTACTGCCCAAGACCATGATCCACGGTTACCTGTCCTGGTGGCGGGTGGGCGTGGCCGAAGTATCCACCAGCGCGCGCACGGCCCAGGCCAGGCGCGCGCTCGACGAACAGCTGGCCAAGGCGCGCCAGTACTAGGGCCTGCACGAACACTTGAGGGTGGGTACGTGGTGTGGGAGCTGGCTTGCCAGCGAGCTTCGCAGCGCCACAACAGCTCGCTGGCAAGCCAGCTCCCACATTTATCGATTTCGTACTGGGCCGACTCGCCACACGGGAGAATGATCATGCGTATCGGATTGGTAGGTTACGGCCGCGGCGGCCGCGTGTTCCATGCACCGCTGCTGGCCAGCCTGGGCGGCGCCCGGTGGGTGGGCGTGGTGACGCGCTCGGCCGAGCGCCGCGCGCAGCTGGCGGCGGATTACCCCGGGGTGCCGGCCTTTGACAGCCTGGCGCAACTGGTGGAGGCGGGCGTTGACGCGGTGGTGATCTCCACCTCGCTCAAGGGCCGGCCGGCGCTGGTGCTGGAGGCCATCGAGCACGGCGTGGCGGTGGTCAGCGACAAGCCCTTCGCCGCCGATGCCCAGCAGGCGCAGGTGCTGGTGGAGTCGGCCGAACGCCAGGGCGTGCCCATCAGCGTCTACCAGAACCGCCGCTGGGACTCGGACTTCCTCACCGTGCGCAAGCTGCTGGACAGCGGCGTGCTGGGGCGGGTGCAGCGCTTCGAGTCGGCGGTGGAACGCTACGAGCCGCAGAACCTGGGCAACGACAGTGGCGGCGGTTGGCTGCGTGACCTGGGCAGCCACCTGGTGGACCAGGCGCTGCAGCTGTTCGGCCCGGTGACCCAGGTGTACGCCGAGCTGGCGCTGGCGCCCGGGCAGACCGTCGACCACGGTTTCTTCGTGTCCCTTACCCACGCCAACGGCACCATCAGCCACCTGCACGGCAACGGCCTGCAAAGCGCGCCACGCCCACGCTTCCGCGTGTGCGGCGAACATGGCAGCTACAGCGTCGAAGGCCTGGACGTGCAAAGCGAACAGGCCGAGGCCGGGCTCACCCCGGCCAGTGCCGGCGACAACTGGGGCGTGGAAGAGCACCGGCGCTGGGGCTGGTTCGAGCAGGGCGCGGAACGCGAGAAGGTGCCCTCGGAACGCGGCAACTGGCTGCAGTTCTACCAGCAGTTGCAGGCCGCCGTGGACCAGGGCGCGGCGCTGCCGGTGGACGCCCGCGACGCGGTGCAGGCGCTGGTGGTGCTGGACGCCGCGCGCCGCAGCGCAACCCTGGGTGAGGTGGTGAAATTATAGGATGCAATAAAATTCTAAATTCATTTGATATGGAATTTATTTTCTACTAGAGTCAATTGCAGGTTCCGACTTTCACATCCGCCGCCCAACCGGCGCGGCGGATGAAAAAAACCAAGCACAACAATAAAAAGGTGCCGTCGATGAAAACCTTCACCCCGCAAGCCTCCCGGCTGCGTTCCACCCGCACGTCCCCCGTTCGCCGCCTCTGCCTGGCAATTGCCCTGACCATGGCCAGTGGCGTGGCCCTGGCCGACATCAAGGTCGGCGTGGCCATGTCGCAGTTCGATGACACCTGGCTGACCTACCTGCGCGAAGCCATGGGCGCCAAGGCCAAGGCCATGCCCGACGGCGTCTCGCTGCAGTTCGAGGACGCCCGTGGCGACGTGGTCAAGCAGCTCAGCCAGGTGGAAAGTTTCATCAGCCAGAAGGTCGACGCCATCATCGTCAACCCGGTGGACACCGCCGCCACCAAGCGCATCACCGACGAAGCCACCCAGGCCGGCATCCCGCTGGTGTACGTCAACCGCAGCCCCGACGACCCCAACCAGCCCAAGGGCGTGGTCGTGGTGGCCTCCGATGACATCAAGGCCGGCGAAATGCAGGCCCAGTACCTGGCCGACAAAATGGGCGGCAAGGGCAGCGTGGTGATCCTGCTGGGCGACCTGGCCAACAACTCCACCCAGAACCGCACCAAGGGCGTGAAGGAAGTGCTGGCCAAGTACCCCGGCATCAAGATCGACCAGGAACAGACCGGCATCTGGCTGCGCCAGAAAGGCATGGACCTGGTCAATGACTGGATCACCCAGGGCCGCGAATTCAACGCCGTGCTCTCCAACAACGACGAGATGGCTATCGGCGCCGCCATGGCGCTCAAGCAGGCGGGCGTGGAGAAAGGCAAGGTGCTGATCGGTGGCGTCGACGGTACGCCCGACGGCCTCAACGCGGTGAAGAAGGGTGACCTGGCCGTGTCCGTGTACCAGGACGCGAAAGGGCAGGCCGACGCCTCGGTGGAAGCCGCAGTGAAAATGGCCCACAAGGAAACCGTGGCGCCCCGGCTCATGGTTCCGTACCAGCTGATTACCGCGGACAACGCCGACCAGTTCAAACACTGATCGCCCGCCCAGCCTGTGGAGTGCACCTCGATGCTTGCCTTTGCCAACGATCCAATCGAACACGAATGCCTGCTGGAAGTCACCGGCGTGACCAAGCGCTTCCCCGGCGTCACCGCCCTGGACAACGTCCGCCTGAGCGTGCACCGCGGTGAGGTGCTGGCGCTGATGGGCGAGAACGGCGCCGGCAAGTCGACGCTGATGAAGATCATCGCCGGCATCCACCAGCCCGACAGCGGCGAGCTGCGCCTGCGCGGCGAGCCGCTGGTGATGGACAACCCGCTGGCGGCGCAGCTGGCCGGCATCGCCATGATCCACCAGGAACTCAACCTGATGCCGCACATGAGCATCGCCGAGAACATCTGGATCGGCCGCGAACCGCTGACCCCCTGGCACCTGGTGGACCACGGCGCCATGCACCGCGCCACCGCGCAACTGCTGGAGCGCCTGCGCATCTCGCTGTCGCCCGACGACCTGGTGGGCGAGCTGAGCATCGCCGCCCGGCAGATGGTCGAGATCGCCAAGGCGGTGAGCTACGACTCCGACATCCTGATCATGGACGAGCCCACCTCGGCCATTACCGAGAAGGAAGTGGCGCACCTGTTCTCCATCATCCAGGACCTCAAGGCCCAGGGTAAGGCCATCGTCTACATCACCCATAAAATGGACGAGGTGTTCGCCATCGCCGACCAGGTGGCGGTGTTCCGCGACGGCTGCTTCATCGGCCAGTACCCGGCGCACAGCCTCGATGGCGACCAGTTGATCACGTTGATGGTCGGCCGCGAGCTGACCCAGCTGTTCCCCCAGCGCACCCAGCCGCTGGGGCCGGTGCGCCTGGCCGCGCAGAACCTGGGTTTGGCCGGGGTGTTCGAGGGCGTGTCCTTCGAACTGCACGCCGGCGAGGTGCTGGGCATCGCCGGGCTGATGGGGGCAGGGCGCACCAACATCGCCGAAACCCTGTTCGGCATTACCCCCGCCACCCAGGGCGAGATTTTCGTCGACGGCAAGGCGGTGCGCATGAGCGACCCGGGCCAGGCCATTCACCTGGGCCTGGCGCTGCTGACCGAGGACCGCAAGCTGACCGGGCTGTTCCCGTGCCTGTCGGTGCTGGAGAACATGCAGGTGGCGGTGCTGCCACACCATGTGGGCCACGGTTTCGTCCACGAGAAGACCCTGCGGCTGCTGTGCGAGGACATGTGCAAGCGTTTGCGGGTCAAGACCCCGTCGCTGGACCAGTGCATCGACAGCCTCTCGGGTGGCAACCAGCAGAAGGCCCTGCTGGCGCGCTGGCTGATGACCAACCCGCGGGTGCTGATTCTCGACGAGCCCACCCGTGGCGTCGACGTCGGCGCCAAGGCTGAAATCTACCGCTTGATCGCGCAGCTGGCCGACGAAGGCCTGGCGGTGATCATGATCTCTTCGGAACTGCCGGAAGTGCTGGGCATGAGCGACCGCGTGCTGGTGATGCACGAAGGCCACATGACCGGCATCCTCGACCGCGCCGACGCGACCCAGGAGCGCATCATGCACCTGGCCTCCGGCGTGACCGCAGCGGCGCCCAACCCTGTCGCGCCTGCGCACGCCCAATAGGAACCCTGCC
Source organism: Pseudomonas imperatae (assembly GCF_057128625.1). Lineage (NCBI taxonomy): Bacteria > Pseudomonadati > Pseudomonadota > Gammaproteobacteria > Pseudomonadales > Pseudomonadaceae > Pseudomonas > Pseudomonas imperatae. Next base: position 20,375 of record NZ_JBSKHP010000035.1, read on the forward strand.
ATGACTACCCTGACTGAAAACAAACCTGTAGCCGCACCGCCCAGCCGCTCGCGGCGTCGCCTGCCCACCGAGCTGAGCATCCTGCTGGTGCTGATCGGCATTGGCCTGGTGTTCGAGGTGTTCGGCTGGATTGTGCGCGACCAGAGCTTCCTGATGAACTCACAGCGCCTGGTGCTGATGATTCTGCAGGTCTCCATCATCGGCCTGATCGCCATCGGCGTGACCCAGGTGATCATCACCACCGGAATCGACCTGTCGTCGGGCTCGGTGCTGGCGCTGTCGGCCATGGTCGCCGCCAGCCTGGCGCAGAGTTCCGACTACGCCCGGGCAGTGTTCCCGCACCTCACCGACCTGCCCGTGTGGGCGCCGGTGATCGCCGGCCTGGCGGTGGGGCTGCTGGCGGGGGCCATCAACGGCAGCATCATCGCCATGACCGGCATCCCGCCCTTCATCGCCACCCTCGGCATGATGGTCTCGGCCCGCGGCCTGGCGCGGCTGTACACCGAAGGCCAGCCCATCAGCATGCTCTCGGACAGCTACACGGCGATCGGCCGCGGGGCCATGCCGGTGATCATCTTCCTGGTGGTGGCGGTGATCTTCCACATCGCCCTGCGCTACACCCGCTACGGCAAGTACACCTACGCCATCGGCGGCAACATGCAGGCGGCGCGCACCAGCGGCATCAACGTCAAGCGCCACCTGATCATCGTCTACAGCATCGCCGGCCTGCTGGCCGGGCTGGCAGGCGTGGTGGCCTCGGCGCGGGCGGCCACCGGCCAGGCCGGCATGGGCATGTCCTACGAGCTGGACGCCATTGCCGCGGCCGTGATCGGCGGCACCAGCCTGGTGGGCGGGGTAGGGCGCATCAGCGGCACGGTGATCGGCGCGCTGATCCTCGGGGTGATGGCGTCGGGCTTCACCTTCGTGGGGGTGGATGCCTACGTGCAGGACATCATCAAGGGCGTGATCATCGTGGTGGCGGTGGTCATCGACCAGTATCGCAACAAACGCATACTCAAACGCTGACTTCGCTGCAGCTTTTCGCCCGCGTCGCATCGCTCCCGGTGCCTCGCGGGCTTTTTTACATTTGGCCACTTGTTACCGGCCTGATCGCCGTCAATTCCCGCAAATTTCCCAAGCACAATTCGCCTATGGGGTGTATTTTTGGCCTCCGCCATCCACCCGATTGCGTTTATATAGCGGTTATTGGTCAAATCTACCGTCAATTCAGTTGCTGCGCGCGAAAACCGGCCTTAGACTGCCGCCCCTCATAAATTGAGTGCCAGTTGGCGCTTGAAGAATTCCGTGAGGTCGGGCAAGGCCCGGTCACACCTTTTGATTCGCCTTAATGCACGTATTTTTTATAGAGAAATCAATGACAAAGGAAAAGTTGCTGGCCATGCCGGCCGATGACTACATGAATGCTGAGCAACTGGCATTCTTCACCGAGCTGCTGCAGGCGCTGAAGGTGGAAACCCACGAGCGCATCGAGCAGAGCCGCATCGCCATCGAGAGCCTGGACACCCCGGCTGACCCGGCCGACGCCGCTTCCGTGGAAGAAGAGCGCCACTGGCTGGTGAACGTCATCGACCGCGACCAGCGTTCGCTGCCGCAGCTGGAGCAAGCCCTGGGCCGTATCGCCGACGAAAGCTTCGGCTGGTGCGACGACAGCGGCGAGCCAATCGGCCTGAAACGCCTGCTGATCAGCCCGACCACCAAGTACTGCATTGAAGCGCAGGAACGTCACGAGCAGATCGACAAGCACCAGCGTCAGGCTTGATGCCTCGGACGCGGCCTGCGGCCGCTGCTACGGGCCCTTGTAGCAGCGGCCGCCGGCCGCGTCAAAAGGGCATAGCACGCCCACCCGTTGCTCCCAAGTGGTCATAGCCAATTGCCATCACTTGACGTTTAATGACGTCAAAACAACGACAATAGCTATGGAGTACTTGCCATGACGAGAGACGGATCTCTGCTCGACGTTGCCCGGCCTTCGGCCCCAGGGGGCGTTTTCGCCTGGTTGTCGCGCCTGCGCAGGCCCGCCAGCGCACCGTCAGCCGCCGGGCCCGACCCGCTGGCCGCGCTGACCCGCGACCTGTCCCACAGCACCAGCCACAACGCCCTGTCCGCCGCCGGGGTGGCCTTTGCCGTGCGCCAGCTGGCCGCGCGCGTGCAATCCCAGCTGGGCGCCGCAGCGCAGATCGTCAGCAGCGCCGAGGTGATGATCGGCACCGAACAGATTACCTCGCAACTCAGCCAGCAAGCCCTGGGCGCCGCCAGCGAAGCTCACCGCCACAGCGTGGCCGGGCGCGAGGTGCTGGCCGAGTCCATCAGCCGCATGCACCAGCTCAGCGCACGGGCGACTGCCAGCCGCGAGCTGATCGAGGCCCTGAGCCAGCGCAGCGAAGACATTCAGCGGGTGACTGCTGTGATCCAGTCCATCGCCAGCCAGACCAACCTGCTGGCCCTCAACGCCGCCATCGAGGCGGCCCGCGCCGGCGAGTACGGCCGTGGCTTCGCCGTGGTCGCCGACGAGGTGCGCGGCCTGGCCGGGCGCACCGCCACTGCCACCGAAGAAGTGGGGCAGATGGTCGCCGACATCCAATTGCGCACCGCCCAGGTGGTGGAGCAGATCCGGGAACTGGCCAGCGACCTGGGTGCCGGCGTGGTGCAGGTCGAGCGCACGGGCGAGCAGCTGGAAACCATCGCGGCGCTGGCCGCCGGGGTGGAAACCCAGGTCGGCGAGATTGCCCGCGGCGCCGAGACCAACCGCGTGCAACTGGCCAGCCTGTTCCAAGCGGTAGAGCAGGTGCGCGGCGACCTGGCAGTGAGCGACGGCCAGACCCGCAGCCTGGCCGACGCCGCCGTGCAAATGGAAGCCCAGGCCGAGCGCATCAGCGAGCGCCTGGCCGAGGTGGGCATGGATGACTACCACCAGCGCATCTATGACCTGGCCCGCGAAGGCGCGCGGCAGATTGGCGAGCGCTTCGAGCAGGATGTGGAGCAGGGGCGTATCAGCCTCGACGAGCTGTTCGACCGTCAGTACCAGCCCATCGCCAACACTCACCCGACGAAATTCCACACCCGTTTCGACCGCTACGCCGACCAGGTGCTACCGGCGATCCAGGAGCCGTTGCTGGCGCGTCATGAAGGGCTGGTGTTCGCCATCGCCTGTACGCCCCAGGGCTACGTGCCCACGCACAACCGGGCGTTCAGCCAGCCGTTGACCGGCGACGCCGCCCACGACGCGCTGCACAATCGCACCAAGCGCCGTTTCGACGACCGCACCGGGGCGCGCTGTGGCAGCCATCAGCAGCCGTTGCTACTGCAAACCTACACCCGTGACACAGGTGAGCTCATGCACGACTTGTCCGTGCCGATAACCGTAAAGGGGCGGCACTGGGGCGGGCTGCGGCTGGGATATACACCGCAAAAGGCTCGAGGATAACGGCCGTTTGTTACCGTTGCTGTAACGAAGCTGTACCAGGTTTGGCTGTTTCTTGAGCAATGGAGGCATTAAGATGGCCATATTGTTAGGTTGCTAATGAAATCTCGGGAGGGAAATCATGCAAACCCAAGTTGATGTGGCCGTGATGATCGGCAGTGGTGTACCGGCCAGCCTCCAGGCCATCGGCAAGCGCGTGTGCTGGGTGGTGTTGGTCAACGGCGAGCGACGCGGCACCGCCTTCGCCAGCCGCGCCGAAGCCGTGGAGTGCCGCGAGGCCTGGCTGGCGCAGTTGGCGGTGGACCCCAGCCTGATGCCGGCGCGTCAGGCCTGCTGATGCAGGCGCACGTTCAATTCGTCAATGGGAATGGCCCAGTCGCCGCCGTCGGCGCGTAGCTCCTCTTTCAGGAAGTTGGCCTGGCGTGCGTTCCAGAAGGGCGCGTCGATCAGCTTGACGTCGGCCTGCAAGGGGTGGGCGGCGATGAAACGGTCGATGCTGGCGGGGTCCCCGTCCAGGCCCAGTTGCTCGAATAGCGTACCCAAGTTGGTGTGTTCGGTTTCCATGTCATCTCCTTGGCTGCGTGGCGGTGTACCTATTCTCTGAGAGGTTTGCCGGCCAGGAGTTCACCCCGCCAGGGCATCAGGCAAAGGTATCGATGTTGCTGGACTCCACGGCTTGTACCCCGCCGTCCTGGTGGGGCGCTGCCTGGGCCGAGGTGGCCAGGTCGCTGGCGATCGAGGCGGCCATCATACTGGCGCGCGCACGGTTTACGGCAATGTTGCGCTCTGCCACGCTGCGGTACTCGGCGTGTTGCGCAGCCATGAACTTGTGCTGTTCGCGGCGGGCCTGGCTTTTCAGTTCGGCAATTTTCTGGTTCTGCTTGCGCGTGCGCCGGCTGGCGGCGGCTTGCTGCGCCTGGCGCCTGGCCGACGCAGCGTCGTCGGCAGCCGCCTTGGCCGCCCGCGCGGCCCTGGCTTCGTCGGCGGCCTCGGCGCGTTGCCTGTCCGGGTCTTCTGCCGGGGTGCCGAGCAGCGCGACAAGCGGGTTGAATTCCATCATGGACGTCCACCTCCGTAGGGGTACGCCATTTGTATCGGCTTGGCTACAAACTCCTTGAGGCCAGGATCGTACTTTCCAGCTGCCTGGCCAGGGCGCACGCGGCCAGGTGCCCGCAGCGAAACCCCAGGGTGCGCCCCGAACCCAGTTCACGTATATGAAAAAAGTCGCGACCGGCGGGAATCACGTGACAACGCAGCGTGTTACGGTAGCCCTGCGGGACCTCCAGCCGGTACAATGCAGCGCCGAAGTCGATAGCCGCGTCAGCCGTGTCGATATTCCCTCGACGGCTTTCCATTGATTCGTGCATATTCGTTCCTTCCTGTGGGGACTGTCTGCTGTCGCGTTGACCCTCATGGTCGAGCGAGTTGCATAGCTATCGCACTTTTTACTTCGTCACGATGTAGGAAATGGCGCTTTAACCTGCGGCGTATTGCTGATTCCAGCAGTTGGGCAATGGCCGACGCGTTCCTGTGCCTTCTCCTTCAAGGGCAGTCTCTATCCGTGAGCGTCCCAGCCGGGGGGCTTTCTTGTAGGCTTGTGCCGCGCGCCTGCCCATGGACTTGTTTTCATGTTGTTCCGCACCTTGGTTATCGGGTGTGGACAGGTTCAGTTCAGCTGCCCACGTTGTCACGGGCGGTTTTTCATTTTGAGGATTTTTTAATTGGCAGTAAGTAATCTGGAAATGCACGCCTTGTTCGTGCTGGGCGATCTTCGCGCCAAACTGGTGAAACTCTTTCAATCGCGTTTCGTGTATGTCACCGAGCAAACGGCCGAAGGTATCTACATGGCCGAGATCGACACTGAAAGTGCATTGGTGGTCGATGACAAGCAGCGCCTGGAACTCAAGGTTGGCGACCACTTCCGCGCCGCAGTATTGCCCAGCCGTGAAGGCGGCAAGTTTGAAATCAAGTTCCGCGAGATCAAGTTGGCGGTGTATGGCCTGGGTGAATATGCGTTTGTCAGCACCGCTGACGGCGAAGGCATCGTGTTCAAGGAAAGCCAGACCGTGGTCATGGTCTTCGCCGCCAAGGAACAGCTGCAGGTAGGCCTGGCCAAGACCCTCAAGGCCGCCTCGTCCAAGGCCGCCAAGTGGCGCAAGGGCGAGTTGACCTTCAAGCCCAGCGAATAAGCCGTTGGCACTGGTCTACAGTCAGTGAGTCCTGACTGTAGAGACCGTGCCCAATGAAACTGATCGTTCCCGTTGTATTCTGGTGCCTGGCACTGGTGGTGGCGCCCCTGCGCGCGGCCCCGGCGCCTGTGCACTTTGCCGACCTGAACTGGGAAAGCGGTAGCCTGATCACCGAGCTGCTGCGCATCGTGGTGGAAAAAGGCTACGACATTCCCACCGACACCCTGCCAGGCACCACCATCACCCTGGAAACCGCGCTGGCGAAAAACGACATCCAGGTGATCGCCGAGGAGTGGGCGGGGCGCAGCCCCGTGTGGGTCAAGGCCGAGGCGGCGGGCCAGGTCAAGGGCCTGGGCAACCTGGTGGCCGGCGCCACCGAAGGCTGGTGGGTGCCTGAATACGTGATCAAGGGCGACCCCGCGCGCGGCCTCAAGCCGCTGGCGCCGGACCTGCGCAGCGTCAGCGACCTGCCACGCTACAAGGCGGTGTTCCGCGACCCGGAGAACCCCGACAAGGGCCGTTTCCTCAACAGCCCCATTGGCTGGACCTCCGAAGTAGTCAACGGCCAGAAGCTCAAGGCTTATGGCCTGACCGACACTTACAGCAATTTCCGCTCCGGCAGTGGTGCGGCGCTGGACGCCGAGATCACTTCGCAGATCAAGCGCGGCCAGCCGGTGCTGTTCTACTACTGGTCGCCGACGCCGCTGCTGGGCCGCTACAAGCTGGTGCAGCTGCAGGAACCGCCGTTCGACCCCGAGGCCTGGAAGACCCTGACCCAGGCCGACAACCCGGCGCCAAAGCCAACGCGGTCACCGCCCTCGATTCTGTCGGTAGGGGTGTCGTCGGCGTTCGCCCAGCAGTACCCGCAGCTGGTAACGTTCTTCCAGCAGGTGCAGCTGCCCATCGACGACCTCAACAAGGCGCTGGCGACCATGAGCGAGGGCCATTTGCCGCCACGCCAGGTGGCGACCGAGTTCCTCAAGGCCCAACCGCAACTGTGGCGTAGCTGGGTGCCGGCACCGGTGGCCGAGAAAGTCGCCGCAGCCCTCTGACGCGGTGCCTGTATCCCAACGCCGCGTGTGGTTGGAGCCGGCCTTGGCCGCGATGCAAAGGGGCGCGCGCGCCCGTAGCAGCTGCCGAAGGCTGCGTCCGGGTTCACCGCGGTGTTCCGGAATAGCGCGGCGCCCTGGACGCGGCCTGTGGCCGCTGCTACAGAAACCGCGTTGCCTGCTTCCCAACCTTGGCCGCGATGCAGACGACGCGATCATCGGGTTGCGCGCGCCCGTAGCAGCTGCCGAAGGCTGCGTCCGGGTTCACCACAGTGTCCCTGAACAGCGCGGCGCCCTGGACGCGGCCTGCGGCCGCTGCTACGGAAACCGCGTTGCCTGCGATAGGTGCAGACGACGCGATCGGCGGGTTGCGCGCGTCCCCGTAGCAGCTGCCGAAGGTTGCGTCCGGCACACCGCAGGGCTTGTGATCAACGCCGGCTGCTAACCTCGCCAGGCACCGCCTCGCCGGCCATGCGCTTGCGGAACAGCGCCGTGCGCGCCAGCAGCAGCGTGGTCACCGGCACGGTGATGGCCAGCAGGATGGGGATCAGCCACGCATGCAGCACCGGGCTTTGTTCCCTGAAGGAAAAGTACAGGATCGACGCCAGCGCCACGCACCAGGCGCCAAGGGTCGAGGCCAGGGCCGGCGGGTGCATGCGCTGGAAGAAGTCTTTCAGGCGCACCATGCCGATGGCCCCCAGCAGCGCGAACAGGCTGCCCAGCAGCAGCAACGCGCCGATAGCTGCCTGCACCCAGATGGGTAACTCGTTCATTCGATCACCTCGCCACGCAGCAGGAACTTGGCCAGGGCGAACGAGCCGACGAAGCCGAACAGGGCAATCAGCAACGCCGCCTCGAAGTAGGTTTCGCTGCCATTGCGAATGCCCAAGGTGAGGATGGTCAACATGCCCAGGATGCTCAGGTAATCCAGCGCCAGCACCCGGTCCTGGGCCGAGGGGCCCTTGAACAGCCGGTACAGGGTCAGCAGCATGGCCACGGCGAAGATCGCCAGGCTCAGCACGATGACAGGGTCAAGCAGGGCGCTCATTCGAAGATCTCCATCAGCGGGCGTTCGTAGGTGGTCTTGAAGTGCGTGATGAAGCGCGCCTCGTCGTCCAGGTCGAACACGTGCAGCAGCAGGATGCTGCGGTCCAGCGCCAGTTCGGACCACACCGTGCCCGGCACTACCGTGGTGATGGCCGACAAGGCGGCCAGGCCGTTGGCGTCACGCAGCTCCAGCGGCACCTTGACGAACGCCGAGCGCGGCGGCCGGCGGCCCAGGTTGAGCACGCCCCAGGCCACCTGCAGGTTGGACGCCACCACATCGATGCCCACCCGGCCCAGCAGGCGCAGGATGGTGCCTGGCTTGCGAATGCGCACCGGCAGCGGCCGCAGCGAGGTCATCAGCAGCGGCGCCAGCACGCCCAGCAGCGCCGCCAGCAGCAGGTTGCCCGGGCTCAGTGACAGGTTCAGCAACAGCCAGAGCAGGGCGCAGGCCAGGCTCAGCAGCGGCGCGGGGAGCAGGCGCTTCATGGGCGCACCTCGGCGGCCATCACGGCCTCGATGTACTGGGCGGGGTCGTCCAGCCGGGCAGCGGTGTCCTGGGTGAAGCGCAGCAGCGCCTCGCCCTGCACGGTCAGCAGCAGGCACAGGCCCAGCAGCACCACGATGGGCACGCACTCGAAGCGACGCAGCAGCGGCGATGGCCGCTCCTGGGGCGTCCAGAAGCGCTGCACGCCGACGCGGGTCATGGCCAGCAAGGTCGCCAGCCCCGAGAGGATCAGCAGCGTGACGAACGCCCACGCGGCTGGGCTGGCGTCGCCGAACAGCAGGCGGATCAGGTTCAGCTTGGCGATGAACCCCGACAGCGGCGGCATGCCGATCACCAGCAGCGCACAGGCGATGAAACTCAGGCCCAGGAACGCCATGGTCCAGGGAATCACCTGGCCGACCACCGCCTTCTGCTCATCGTCCAGGTTGATGCCCTTGGGCGGGTGCAGCGACTCCACCGGGCGCGGCAGCAGGTCGCCGTCGTCGTCCAGGGGAATGTCGTTGGCCGAACGCGAGCGCTCGATCAGCTCGGCCAGCAGGAACAGCGCCGCCAGCGCCAGGGTGGAACTGACCAGGTAGAACAGCGCGCCGCCGGTGATCGCCGGCACGCCGAAGCCAATGGCGGCCAGCAGCGTGCCGGCCGACACCAGGATGCTCAGGCTGGCCATGCGCTCCAGGCGCTGGGCCGCCAGCACGCCCACCGCTGCCACGGCGATGGTCACCAGCCCGCCGTACAGCAGCCAGGCGCCGCCGAAATGCGCCGAGGCCCCGGCCTGGTTGGAGAACAGCAGGGTCCACAGCCGCAGCAGGGTATAGACCCCCACCTTGGTCATGATCGCGAACAGCGCCGCCACCGGTGCGCTGGCCGCGGCGTAGGCGGGCACCAGCCAGAAGTTCAGCGGCCACATGCCGGCCTTGGCCAGGAACGCCGTGGCCAGGATCGCCACGCCAGCGTGCAGCAGGCCGCGGTCGGCTTCCGGCACCAGCGGGATCTTCAGCGCCAGGTCGGCGAGGCTGAGGGTGCCGGTGACGCCGTAGATCATCGCCGCGCCGATCAGGAACAACGACGACGCCAGCAGGTTGATGGCGATGTAATGCAGCCCCGAGGACACCCGCGCGCGCCCCGAGCCATGCAGCAGCATGCCGTAGGACGCGGCCAGCAGCACCTCGAAGAACACGAACAGGTTGAACAGGTCGGCGGTCAGGAAGGCGCCGTACAGGCCCATCAGCTGGATCTGGAACAGCGCATGGAAGCTGGCCCCGGCGCGGTCCCAGCGCGCCATGGCGAACAGCAGGGCGGCGCTGGCGACGATGCCGGTGAGCACCAGCATCAGCGCCGACAGGCGGTCCAGCACCAGCACGATGCCGAACGGCGCCGGCCAGTTGCCCGGCAGGTACACGCCAATGGCGCTGGCTGGGCCCTGCTGTTGGGCGCCGTGCAGCAGCAGCGCGGCGATGCCCAGGCCGGCGAGGGTGGACAGCAGGTTGATACGGGCTTTCAGCGGGCGGTGTTTCTCGCCCAGCAACAGCATCACCGCGGCGGTCAGCAGCGGCAGCAGTATGGGCGCGATCAGCAGGGACGGCATCAGGCTCATTCCTGACGCTCCCGGCCGTCCACATGGTCGGTGCCGGTCAGCCCGCGCGACGCCAGCAGCACCACCAGGAACAGCGCCGTCATGGCGAAGCTGATGACGATGGCCGTGAGCACCAGCGCCTGGGGCAGCGGGTCGGTGTAGTGCAGCAGGTCCTGGGGCACGCCGTCCTTGATGATCGGCTCCTTGCCGATGAACAGGCTGCCCATGCTGAAGATGAACAGGTTCACCCCGTAGGACAGCAGGCACAGGCCCATCACCACCTGGAAGGTCCGCGGCCGCAGGATCAGCCACACCCCCGAGGCGGCCAGCACGCCGATGGCAATTGCGATGACTTCTTCCATCAGGCACTCCCTTGCGGTACGGCAATGGGCTTGGGCAGCCCGGTGGGTTTGTGGCTGCGTACCGACTGGTGCGCCAAAGCGGTGAGGATCAGCAGCGTGGAACCGACCACCACGCTGAACACGCCGATGTCGAAGAACAGCGCACTGGCCACGTGCACCTCGCCCAGCAGTGGCAGGTGCAGGTGCGCGGTGTGGGTGGTGAGGAACGGATAGCCCAGAAGCATCGCGCCCACCCCGGTCAGCGTTGCGAACAGCAGGCCCACGCCCATCCAGCGCAGCGGCCGCAGGCGCATCTGCGCCTCCACCCACTGGGTGCCGGCCACCATGTACTGGAGGATGAACGCCACTGCCATCACCAGGCCGGCGACGAAGCCGCCGCCGGGCTGGTTGTGGCCGCGCATGAACAGGTACATGGCCACCACCAGGGCGATCGGCAGCAGCAGCCGCACCAACACCGCCGGCACCATCATGAAGCCCAGGGCGGTGTCGCTGGCCTGGCGCGGGTTGACCAGGTCGGTGACCACGTCAGGCGCCAGCAGGCGCTGCTGGGCCGGCAGCTGGATGCTCTCGCGCGGTGGCCGGAAGCGCCGCAGCAGGGCAAAGATGGCCAGGGCCGTGGCCGCCAGCACGGTGATCTCGCCCAACGTGTCGAAGCCGCGGAAGTCCACCAGCATGACGTTGACCACGTTGCTGCCGCCGCCCTCGGGCAGCGCCTTGCGCAGGTAGAACTCGGAGATATGGTTGGGCGTGGCGCGGGTCAGCATGGCGTACGACAGCGCCGCCATGCCGCCGCCCACGGCGACGGCCAGCACCAGGTCGCGCAGCCGGCGCAGGCGGGCGCGGCCTTCGCTGCCGGGCAGCGGCAGGGCGTCCTCGATACGCCGTGGCAGCCAGCGCAGGCCCAGCAGGATCAGCACCGTGGTCACCACCTCGACCACCAACTGCGTCAGGGCCAGGTCCGGCGCCGAGAACCAGATGAACGTGATGCAGGTCATCAGCCCGCAGACGCTGACCATGGTCAGGGCCGCCAGCCGGTGGTACTTGGCCTGCCAGGCAGCGCCCAAGGCGCAGGCAATGGCGATCAGCCACAGGGCGACGAACACCCCCGAGCCGGCGATTTTCGGCCGCAGGCCCCAGCCCAGGCCGCTGTGCAGCAGCGGGATGAGCCCGGCCACCACGGCCACCAGCACCAGCATGAACAACTGCGGTTGCAGGCGCCGGGTGGTCAGCCAGCGTTCGCTGCGCCGCGCCAGGCGCATCAGCAGCACCAGGCTGCGCTCGAACAGGCGCTTGCCGTTGAACCGGCCCACCAGTGGCGGCCGCTGGAAGCGCCCGCGCTGCAGTTGCCCGCGCAACAGCAGGTATAGCAGCACGCCGGCGCCCATGGCGATCAGGCTCATGATCAGCGGTGCGTTGAAGCCGTGCCAGATCGCCAGGCTGTACGCGGGCAGCTCGCCGCCCACCACCGGCAGCGCGGCGGCGGCCAGCAGCGGCCCCACCGACTGCGCCGGGAAAATGCCCACCACCAGGCACAGCAGCACCAGCAGCTCCACCGGTGCGCGCATCCAGCGTGGCGGCTCGTGGGGCTGGTGGGGCAGGTCGGTGGCGGGCGGGCCGAAGAACACGTCGACGGTGAAACGCAGGGCGTAGACCACGCTGAAGGTGCCGGCGACGGTGGCGATGGCCGGCAGCGCCGCCTCGACCCAGGCGGTGGAGGTGATGAACACCGTTTCGGCGAAGAACATTTCCTTGCTGAGGAAGCCGTTCATTAGCGGCACCCCGGCCATGGCGGCGCTGGCCACCATGGCCAGGGTGGCGGTAAAGGGGATCAGCCGGAACAGCCCGCTCAGGCGGCGGATGTCGCGGGTGCCGCTTTCATGGTCGATGATGCCGGCGGCCATGAACAACGAGGCCTTGAAGGTGGCGTGGTTGAGAATGTGGAACACCGCCGCCACCGCTGCCAGCGGGCTGTTGAGCCCCAGCAGCAGGGTGATCAGGCCCAGGTGGCTGATGGTGGAGTAGGCGAGCAGGCCCTTCAAGTCATTCTGGAACATGGCGCAGTAGGCGCCCAGCAACAGGGTGCAGGCGCCAGCGCCGCTGACCATCCAGAACCACTGCTCGCTGCCCGACAGCGACGGCCACAGCCGCGCCAGCAGGAACACCCCCGCCTTGACCATGGTTGCCGAGTGCAGGTACGCCGACACCGGCGTGGGCGCGGCCATGGCGTGGGGCAGCCAGAAATGGAAGGGGAATTGCGCGCTCTTGCTCAGGGCGCCAATCAGGATCAGCGCCAGCAGCACCGGGTACAGGTGGCTGGCGCGGATCTGCGCGCCGGCCGCCAGCACCGTGTCCAGGTCGTAACTGCCCACCACCTGGCCCAGCAACAGCACCCCGGCCAGCAGGCACAGGCCGCCGGCACCGGTCACCGCCAGGGCCATGTAGGCGCCGCGGCGGGCGTCGGCGCGGTGGTGCCAATAGCCGATCAACAGGAACGAGAACAGGCTGGTCAGCTCCCAGAAAAACACCATCTGCACCAGGTTGCCGGAAATCACCAGGCCGAGCATGGCGCCCATGAACGCCAGGAAAAACGCGAAGAAGCGCGGCACCGGGTCGTCCGGCGACATGTAGTAGCGCGCGTACAGCGACACCAGCGTGCCGATCCCCAGCACCAGCAGCGAGAACAGCCAGGCGAAGCCGTCCATGCGCAGGGTGAAGTCCAGGCCCAGGCTGGGCAGCCACGCGTAGGTCTCGCGGATGACACCGCCGTGGGCGATCTGCGGGTACATCGATGCCACCGCGACGGTGCCCGTCAGGGCCACCACGCCGGCCAGGATCGACTCGCGGTTGCGCGCGTCGTGGGGCAGCACCGCTGCCAGGCAGCTACCAATGAAAGGCAGAAGCAGTAGGACTATCAATGACATAGCGATCTGATCTGCTGGAGGGGATAAAGGATCATACGGTGCCGGGCGGGCATCACCAACCGCGAAGCTGTGCCAGAACCTTACAATAGTGGTCTATTTGCCAGCTTTTTCATGACAAAATTTTACAAGCCTTCGGTTTTCGTTGGCGTTGACGGTATTTGTGGGAGCTGGCTTGCCAGCGAGCTTTCAGGGCCTCGACAGCTCGCTGGCAAGCCAGCTCCCACAAGGGGGGTAATGCAATATACTGCGCATATTTCGCCCCAGAGCCGAACCCCGTGCCCCCAGACTCCCCCTCCCGTGCCTCGGTGCTGCAACACGTCAGCCACAACGTGCGCCGCCTGCGCCATGCCGCCGGCCTGAGCCAGAGCGCCCTGGCCGAACGCTCCGGGGTCAGCCGGCGCATGCTGGTGGCCATCGAGGCCGGTGAGAAGAACGTCAGCCTCGGCACCCTGGACCGCGTGGCCGAGGCCCTGGACGTGGTGTTCAGCGACCTGATCCGCGCCCCCGACAACCGCGACCCCAACCGCATCAACGAACTGGCCTGGGCCGGTAGCCAGCCCGGCAGCAAGGCCGTGCTGCTGGCCAGCGCCCCGGCGCGGCGCGAGGTGGAGCTGTGGGAGTGGTGCCTGGCGCCGGGCGAACGCTATGACAGCAGCTGTGATGGCGAGGGTTTCAGCGAGCAGGTGTTCGTCTACGAAGGCTGCCTGACCCTGGAACTCGACGGTGCTACCCGACAGGTCGCCGCCGGCGAGTTCTGCATGTTCGCCAGCCAGCGTCCCCATGGCTATCGTAACGAGGGCGAGGTGGCCGTGCGCTTTGTGCGCAACGTGGTGTTCTAAAGCACTTCTCTGCCCCCACCCAGTTTCGGTAGCATGTGCCAATTCGCGCAAAGGGCAGTGAAAAATGACAGACATCCCCGAACCTTCGACGCTGCGCCTGGGCCTGCTGCAATACCCCGGTGCCCAGCCCTCCAGCACGGCAGGGCTGCTCGACCTGTTTGCCTGTGCACAGCAGGTGAGGGCAGAGCTGGGCATGTCGAAAACGCCAACCGTGCGGGCAGACAGCCTGGCGGACTCGGACGCAGGCGCTGTGCCAGCAGTGGTGTTCGTGCCGCCGCTGGCCCAGGCCGGCGTGCCTGATGCCGAGGCCCTGGCGCCGGTGCTGCAGGCGTTGCGCCGCTGGCATGCCGGCGGGGCGATGCTGATGGCCGTCGACAGTGGCGCCTGGCTGCTGGCCATGGCCGGGCTGTTGCAGGGCCGCCGGGCCACGCTTCACTGGGACGCGGCCATGGCCCTGGCCGCGCATTACCCGCAGGTGCGGGTGTTGCCCCAAGAGCCGATGGTGGACGAAGGCGACGTGGTCACCGCGGCGGGCAGCCAGGCCTGGCAAGAGCTGGGCCTGGCGGTGCTGGCGCTGTACTTCGGCGCATCGCTGGCGGTGGAGACCCACGCCATGCTCAACGTGCCGCCACGCGACCAGCCGCTGCCCCCCAGCCCGTTCCAGCCGCGCCTGGACCACGGCCACGCGGCGGTGCTCAAGGTGCAACTGTGGCTGCAGGACAACCGCGCCATGGGCGTGACCCTGGATGACATGGCCGCCTGCGCCGGGCTGGAGCCGCGCACCTTCCTGCGTCGTTTCCACGCCAGCACCGGCCTCAAGCCCACCGAATACTGCCAGCACCTGCGCATTGCCCGCGCCTGCCATCTGCTGGAAACCAGCCAGCGCAACGTCGACCAGATCGCCGCCAGCGTGGGCTACCAGGACGTCGGCGCGCTACGCAAGATTTTCCTGCGGGTGACGGGGCATGCGTTGAGTGAGTATCGCGAGAAGTATGGCTTGCGCACCCTGTACCGCCCGATCGCGTTGCGCGGCCGGGGGTAGCCCTGCAAAGATCAAAGGCCCTGCAAACAAGGCTAACGAGGTGATGTCACAGGCATAACTGGCCCGAAATAGACAGTAGGAGCCGACCTTGGTCGCGATGCGCCGCGCGGGCGGCGCTCGATTGCTGGAACACCGAAGGACTACCGACAAGCACCTATCAGCAACCCAGCGGTCCGGGGTAGCTGCTGGGGTCAGGCTGCTGGATGGCATAATGGCGACTGGGCGCTTGCCGTTCGGCCTGCTGGGCCCATGAGATCGAGCGCCGCCCGCGCGGCGCATCGCGACCAAGGTCGGCTCCTACATTTGTTTCGGGCCAATTATGTCTGTGACATCACCCGGTCCACCTTGCGTGCCTGGCAATGAATCGGAGTCGAGCCCCTATTTGAGAGGCTCCTCGATCCGCAGCAAGCGCCCGGCATTGCCCAGCACCAGCAGCGTGCTGAGGTTATGCAGCAACGCCGCCACCACCGCGCCCGCCACACCCAGCATGCCGAAGGCCGCCGCCGCGACGATGGCCAGGGTCCAGCCCAGGCCGATGGCGACGTTCACCTGCAAGGTGCGGCGGCACTGGCGGCTCAGGCGCACGCAGGTGCCCAGGCGGCGCAGGTCGCTGCCGATCAGCACGATGTCGGCCGAGGCCAGGGCGATGTCGGCACCGCCGGCGCCCATGGCCACGCCCACCACGCCAGCTTTCAGCGCCAGCGAGTCGTTGATGCCGTCACCCACCACCAGCGGCCGGAAGCCGTTGCCGATTTCGTCGGTGACCCGGTGCAGCTTGTCTTCCGGCAGCGCCTGGGCCACCACGTTGGTGATGCCCACCTCGGCGGCCAGGGCGTTGGCCACCGGCAGGCGGTCGCCGGTCAGCAGCAGCTGGCGGCCCAGGCCCAGTTCACGCAGGTCGGCCAGCGCCGCGGCGGCCTCCGGGCGCACCTGGTCGGCCAGCAGCAGCCAGGCCAGGAAGCGCCCGTTCAACGCCAGGCCGGCGATCGGCCCGTCGTGCTCGGGCACCGGCGGCAGGTCCACGCCCAGCTGCTGGAACAACTCGGCGCGGCCCAGGGCCGCTTCGCCCTGCGGGGTCTGGGCGATCACGCCCAGGCCCTGGCGCTCGCGCAACTGCTCCAGCGGGTGGTAGGCGTCCTGGGGCACCAGGGTGGCCAGGGCGCGGCTCACCGGGTGGCTACTGGCCGCGCCGAGGCTGGCGGCCAGGTGCAGCAGGGTCGGCTCGTCGGCGCTGCACTCGGGCACCACCTGCAGGCGCTGCAGGTGCAGGGCGCCGTAGGTGAGGGTGCCGGTCTTGTCGATCACCAGCGAGCTGAGGTCGGCGAACTCTTCCAGGAACGCCGAGCTGCGGATCAGGATGCCATGGCGTGCGGCCACGGCGATGCCGGCGATGGCCGTGGCCGGTGCCGACAGCACCAGCGCGCACGGGCAGGCGGCCACCAGCACGGCGAGCATCGCCTGCGGGTCGTTGGTGATGAACCAGGTGACGGCGGCAATCAGCAGCACCAGCACCATGTACTGGCCGGCGTAGCGCTCCAGCAGACGGGTGATCGGCGGCTTCGACTGCTCGGCCTTCTGCATCAGCGCGATGACCTTGCCCAGGGTCGAGTCTTCGCCGGTACGCGACACCTCGATGCGCAGCAGGCCATCGAGGTTGATGGCGCCGCCGAACACGTCCATGCCCGGCGCGGCCTGCACCGGCACCGATTCGCCGGTGATGGGCGCGGTGTCCAGGCTGGCCTGGCCTTCCAGCACGCGGCCGTCGGCCGGCACGCGGTCGCCGGCGCGCACTTCCACCTGGTCGCCGGCCTTGAGGCTGGCGTTGTCTACTTCGCGGATGCTGCCGTCGGCGGCTATGAGCCGCGCATGGCTACGGGTCAGCTTGCCCAGGGACTCGATGGCCTCCTGGGAGCCGATCACGCTGCGTTCCTCCAGCACGTGGCCGAAGATCATCAGGATCGGCAACAACGCCGCGGTCAGCAGGTCGCCGGTGGCCCAGGCGCCCAGCAGAGCGATGGCCACCAGCTGGTCGGTGAGGCCGTGCAGGCTGGGGTGGCGGATGCTGAACCAGGCCGAGCGCAGCACCGGAATGGCCACCAGCAGCGAGGCCACGCCGAACAGGATCTGCGCCACGCCGTCCTGGGCCGGGTCGAACCAGTGCCAGCCCAGCCCCAGCGCCAGTAGGCCGAGGGCGACCATGGCCAGGGTCAGCTGGCGGGCGGCGCTGCGGCGCTCGTCGACGCTGAGCATGCCGCCGGTGAGGTGGCCATGGGAGTGCCCGTGGTGGGCGTGGCCGTGGTGATGGTGGGAATGCGCACTCATGGTTGGCTGCCTTGCAGAATCAGACGGGCGTCGTCGTGGGGATCGACGGTGGTGACCGAACCTGCCTTCTGCAGGATGGCCGGGACGCGCTCGCGGTACAGGCGCATCAGCAGGCCCGGGTCGCTGTGGTCGCGCTGGGTCTGGGCCAGGCTGGCGATGGTGGCGGTGTCGGCCTGGGCCTTGGCCAGGCGCTCGCTGGCCTGGGCGTGGGCCACCTGCAGGGTGCGGTCGGCCTCCTGGGTGGCGGCCTGGGTCACCTTGGCGGCGTCGTTGCGGGCCGAGGCGATGTTCTGCTCGGCCTTCTGGCTGGCAGTGAGCACGGCGTTGAAGGCGTTGACCGCGCCATCGGGCAGGCTCGACTGCAGGTCGACGCGCTCGATGTGCACGCCCAGGCCGGCGCCCTGGGCCTGCAAGGCGTCAAGGCTGCGGTTGATGCCCTGCATCAGGTCGCCACGCAGGCGCTCGCGGCGCTCGGCGGCCTGGCTGTCGCTGCCCACCAGTTCCGGCCGGGCCACCAGGATGGTGTCCAGGTCGCGGGAGGCGGACACGGCCACGGCGCTGCGGGCGACCAGGCGGTCCAGTGCGGCGGTCATGTTGGCGCTCTGCAGCACGTACTGGTACGGGTCCACCACCTTGTAGAAAATGCGCACGTCCAGCTGCACCACCCCGGCGTCGCCGGTCAGCAGGTAGCCGGCGCCGGCCACCGCGTCGCTGTTGGGCGAGGTGTTGGGGTCGATGCCGCGGGTCTGGTTCTCGCGCAGCAGGGTTTCCACCCGCTGTTCGATGACGCGGTCAGCCGAGGGCAGCATCACCACCTGCTCGAACGGCCGCGGCCAGGCCATCAGCAGGCCGGCGCTGTGGATGCGCTCCAAGGCGCCCATGCGCAGCACCACGGCGCGGCTTTCCGGGCCCACCTGGCGAATGTTCGACACGGCCCAGCCGAAGGCCGCCAGCAGGGTGACGCCGTACAGCGCCAGGAACGTCAGGCGGCCGGCCTGCAGCCAGGGGCTGGGCAGCCGTGGGTCGGGGGCGGCACCACTCATGGCTTGGCACCGCTGGCGGCGGCGGGGGCGGCCAGCTGTGGCGGGCCGTCGACCAGGGCGCGGAACGGCGCCGCATCGGTACGCAGCACCAGGCGCGTGCCCGAGTTGACGATGGTGCCCAGGGTGTCCAGCGAGCGCAGCAGGTTGTACAGCTCGGGCGAGCCGGCGTACGCCTTGCCGTAGATCTGCGCAGCTTCCACCCGCGACTGCGCTTCCACATCGGCCGCCTTCACCGTGGCGTCGGCCTGCAGGATGCGCGCGTCACGCTCGGCGCCGGAGCGAATCTCCGCCGCCTGGCGCTTGCCTTCGGCGGTGCGTTCGGTGGCGATGGTCTCGCGCTCGGCGCGCATGCGCTCGACGGTGGCATTGAGGGTCACGGCGGGCAGGGTCAGGCGTTCGATACCCACCTGCAGCACGCGCACGCCGTAGGTGTCGAGCAGCTGCTTGGCGATCTGCTGGCGCACGTGGTCTTCGAAGTCGGCGATCTGCACCTTGTTGGCGTCGGTGTTCACCAGGCTCGACAGGTCGAAGCCGCTGGCCGAGGTTTCCAGCGCCGAGCCAAGGAACGTGCGGATCTGCCGTGCGGCTTCGTCAGGCTGGTTCTGCACCGCGCGCATGAAGCGCTGCACGTCGGCGTTGTCGGCCTGTACCTGCCACGCCACGTAGGCCTGGACGATGATCCGCAGGCCGTCGCGGGTGCCCACGTCCTGCAGGCCGCTGGAGGTGGTGCGCAGGCGCAGGTCCACCGGCACCGCCGATTCGAACGGGATCGGCAGGCGCCAGTTCAGGCCCGGCTCCAGCAGCACGCGCGAGGGGTTGCCGAAGCGGGTGATGACCGTGGCTTCGCCGCTGCGCACCTGCACCAGGCAGGCGGTGGCGATGGCGAACAGCACCAGCAGGGCGGCGATGCCGATGCGCTTCCAGGGGCGCGACGGCGCGCCATCGTCGTGGTCATGGCCGTGGTCGTGGTCGTGGTGCGCATGATCATGGTCATGATGATCGTGGCCGTGGTCGTGGCCCGCGTGGTTGTGCGATGTACTCAAAATCAAAACTCCTGCAGGCCGTTAGCGGCGTGGCTGGCCGGGGTCGACCGGCGCGGCGAAGGTTCTCAGGTCCAGGGTCGGCGGCTCGTCCCGGGCAATGCGATGGTCAAGGATCAACGCCTTGGCATTGGCCATGCCCTGGGCCAGCTGGCTGAAATACTGCTCGTTGATGAACGCCTGGCCGGCGCTATGCCAGGCTTGCAGTTCAGCGCTGAAGCGCAGGTCGGCGGCCTTGGCGGCGCCCAGGTTCTCGGCGCTGGTGGCCTGGGCGTTGTCGGTGGCCATGCTGGCGTCGGTACGCGCCTGGTTGCTGGTGACGCTGGCGTTGCCGCGCTCGCGGGAGATCAGCGCCTGGGCGCCGATCTGCGCGGCCTGCACGCCGTGGTAGGCGTCGGCGGCGCCGGCCGGTGGGTGGATGGCTTCCACCACGGTGGCCAGCAGCTCGACGCCGCTGTCGAGGCGGTCGAGGTCGGCCTGCACCTGCTTGCCGATGTCCTCGCCCAGCTGCGCGCGGGCCTCGCCGAGCATGTCGTCCAGCTCGCGGCCGGCCAACTGGTGCACCAGCACGCGGCTGGCGGTGCTGCGGATCAACGCCGGGACGTCGGCGCTGTTGTAGGTGGCGGCCAGGGCGGCCTTGTCGGTCAGGCCGATGCGGTAGACGAAGCGCACGTCCATGTTCACCACCTGGAAGCTCTGCTTGTCGCCGGCGCTGCTGGCGATGACCTGGGATTTCTCGGCGCGGTGCGAGGCGTCCCACAGGCGGTTGGCGGTGACGGGCGCCGGGCCGTCGGCGCTGCTGGTTTCATCGCCGGCGCCGCCTTCGGCGCTGGTGGCCAGCTCATGGATCACTCCGTTCTCCACGGTGCGCGCCTGGCCGAACGGCCACGGCAGGCCCACATGCAGGCCCGGGGCGTAGACGGTCAGCGGCTTGCCGAACTGCTCGTACACGGCGCGGCCGTTCATGGGCACCTGGGTGACGCCGCTCAGCAGCCAGCCGATCAGGGCGATCAAAGCCAGCACCGGCAGGCTGGCGCGGCGCATGAAGCCCAGCGCCCAGATCTGCCGCAGGTCGATGCCGAAGCGCTGCTGCATTTCATCCTGCAGGCGCCGCAGCGGGCGCGGCGGCCAGTTCAGCAGGCCGGCGAACAGGCTGTCGGCGACGATTTGCGGTTCCAGGGTCAGGCGCTGCGGGCTGAACACTGACAGCAGCGCGCGCACCAGCAGCTCCAGGGCGCCCAGGGCCGGCAGCAGGCCGGCCAGCACCGCCAGGCGCAGCGGCCACACCGCCTCGCCGTTGGCGAAGAACAGGCACACCGCGGCCAGCAGCAGGCTGGCCAGGGTGATGCGCAGTTGCAGGGCCAGGCCCGAGGCCTCGGGCCACTCCACCGGGTCGCAGGCGTTCAGGTGGCGCTCCAGCACCAGCAGGGCGAAGGCCACCACCAGCAACAGCCCGGCGACGGCGTAAGCGGTCTGGCCCAGGGCCTGGGGCGCCAGGTTGAGGTTCCAGCCGTAGTTCACCAGCAGCAGCGCCAGCACGCAGCCGGCCATCAGCCACAGTGCCGCCACGCCCAGGCGTTGCAGCCACACCGCCAGGGTGTCGCCGACGCGGTCCAGCAGGCGGTCGTAGGCGCCGCGAGGCTCGTCCTGCACCCACTCGGTGACCGGTTCCAGCGGTTCGCCGTTGAGCGCGGCGGCGCGCCACCGGGCGATGCGCCAGGCCCACTGGCTGCTGCCCAGCAGGGTCAGGCAGCTGGCGCTGATGCCGCACAGCAGCGGCACCCACAGCGAATCACGGGTAAACAGCTCAACGAAAATACCGGCCACCAGGGCCAGCATCAGCAGCGCCCCCAGCCCCAGCATCAGGCCGAACAGGCGGCGCGCCTGCCAGGCCGCGCGCACGAACCGCGGCAGGGCGTGCAGATCCCCAGCCGGGGCATCCAGGTCAACTCTCATCACATCTCCATACGCTCGCACAGGCAGGTGCGCGACCCGGCCAGGGTCGTTGCGGTTTACCGTTGAATAAAAACAGACGCTCAGGCGACCGGGCAGTCTACCCATAAAAAGTAACTGTATAACGCTGGCCGTGAAATTTTCGTCCCACGCCCGCGCCGCCACTGTTGCCCAGCCAACAGCCGCGCAACAGTTTGCTGGCCAACAGCAAGCCCGTGCCGCCCCGGCTTATGGCCATGGCCCCGCAAACATGGGGCGCGGCGAAGCGGCACGCACTGTGCAATGACCTGCTCATCAAGTGTATGAATCTTTGTTCAGTTTGGAGAGCTGCATGTCGCGTGAAATCCGCCTCAACGCCTTTGACATGAATTGCGTGGGGCATCAGTCCCCAGGCCTGTGGGCGCACCCGCGGGACCGCTCGTGGGAATACAAGGACCTGGCCTATTGGACCGACCTGGCTAAAATCCTCGAGCGCGGCAAGTTCGACGGCCTGTTCATCGCCGACGTGCTGGGTATCTACGACGTGTACCAGGGCAATGGCGACGCCGCCATTCGCCAGGCCACCCAGGTGCCGGTCAACGACCCGTTGCAGCTGATTCCACCCATGGCGATGGTCACCGAGCACCTGGGGTTCGGCCTCACCGCGTCGCTGTCGTTCGAGCACCCGTACCCGTTCGCCCGGCGCCTGTCGACCCTGGACCACCTGACCCAGGGCCGCGCCGGCTGGAACATCGTCACCTCGTACCTGGAGAGCGGCGCCAAGAACATCGGCCAGGCCGCACAGACCGAGCACGACGCGCGCTATGACTACGCCGAGGAGTACCTGGAGGTCTGCTACAAGCTGTGGGAAGGCAGTTGGGAGGAGGACGCGGTGCTACGCGACCGCGAGCGGCGCCTCTTCAGCGACCCGAGCAAGATCCACCCCATCAACCACCACGGCAAGCACTTCCAGGTGCCCGGCATTCACCTGTGCGAACCGTCGCCGCAGCGCACGCCGCTGCTGTACCAGGCGGGCGCGTCCAGCCGGGGCAAGCAATTCGCCGCCGAGCATGCCGAGTGCGTGTTCGTTGCCGCGCCGTCCAAGGTGCTGCTGAAGAAGACCGTGGCCGACATCCGCCGCCGCGCCGCCGAGGCCGGGCGCGATCCGCGCAGCGTGCTGATCTTCAACCTGCAGACGGTGATCGTCGACGAGACCGACGCCAAGGCCCGGGTCAAGTTCGAGGAGTACAAGTCCTGGGTCAGCTACGAGGGCGCCATGGCGCTGATCAGCGGCTGGACCGGCATCGACTTCAGCCAGTTCCAGCCCGGAGAGGCCCTGCGCCACGTCAAGACCAACGCCATCCAGTCGGCGGTGGAAGCCTTCAGCACCGCCGACCCGGACACGGTCTGGACCCCCAACGAGCTGGCGGACTGGGTGGGCATCGGCGGCTTCGGCCCGCTGTTCGTCGGCGGCCCCGAGACCGTCGCCGACCTGCTGGAGGAGTGGGTGGCCGACACCGATGTCGATGGCTTCAACCTGGCCTACGCGGTGACCCACGAGACCTTCAGCGACGTGGTCGACCACCTGGTGCCCGAACTGCAGAAGCGCGGCGTTTACAAGACCCAGTACCGCAGCGGCACCCTGCGCGAGAAGTTGTTCGGCGAAGGTGCGCGGCTGCCCGGCAATCACCCGGCGGCGGGCTACCGAAAACCGTGAAGCTGTTTATGATGTTCCCGGCAACCCCACTGCTAACAGTGAGCACCCCATGCAAGACATCCTGATCATCGGCGGCGGCCTGTCCGGCACCCTGCTGGCCGCGCAACTGCTGCGCCAGCCCGGCCAGCGTCGGCTGCGGGTGTTCGAACCGCGCCCCGAGCTGGGCCGCGGCGAAGCCTATAGCGCCACCGAGCTGGGCCACACCCTCAACGGCAACGCCGCGCGCATGAGCGTGGACCCCGACAACGCCGAGGACCTGACCCAGTGGCTGGCTGCGCACATCGCCGCCGGCGGCTGGCCCGAGTCCGACCGCCAGCACGTGCCGGTGGCCGAGTTGTTCCCGCCGCGCGGGTTGTTTGGCGTCTACGCCCAGCAGCACCTGGCGGCGGCGCGAGCAGCGGGCGCCACCTGGGGATCGACCCTGGAGCATGTGCGCAGCGAAATCGTCGACCTGCAGGTGGACGCCGATGGCGTGCGCCTGACCCTCGCCGACGGCAGCCAGGTGCACGGCAGCCAGGCGGTGCTGGCCACCGGCATGTTCCCGGCGGCGCGCACCCGCCAGCGCCAGTCCAGCGGCCTCAACGCCGCGGCGGTGGACCCATGGGACGTGCAGGCCATGGCTGGCCTCGACCCAGACGGCCGGGTGCTGATCATCGGCTCCGGGCTGACCATGGTCGACGCCGTGGTGTCCCTGGAACAGGCCGGGCACCGCGGGCCGATCCAGATCTATTCGCGCCATGGCCTGCTGCCCCAGGTGCGCCGGCAGCCGCCGACGTGGCCGGACTTCCTGGCCGCCGACCCCACCCTCCGCACGCCGTTGCAGGTGTGGCGCGCGCTGCGCCGGCAATGCCGCGAGGCCCAGGCCGCCGGCATCGACTGGCAGGCGCCGCTGGACACCGTGCGCGCCCACATCGGCCGGCTGTGGAGCGGTGCCAGCGCTTGGCACAAGCGCCAGTTCGTGCGCCATGCGCGGCCGTGGTGGGAAAGCCATCACCACCGCTCGCCGCCGCCCAGCGATGCATTGCTGCAGCGCTTGCTGGAAGAGGGGCGGGTGCGCATCGACGCCGCGCAACTGCTGGGCCTGGCCCCCACCGAAGACGGCCTGGTGGGCATCCGCGTGCGTGACCGCGGCCAGGCCGCCGAGCGCATCGATACCGGTGTGGCGCTGATCAACTCCACCGGCATCGAATACGACTGGCGCCGCGTGGACCGGCCGCTGCCCCGGCAGCTGCTGGCGCGCGGCCTGATCCGCCCCGGCCCGCTGGCGCTGGGCATCGCTGCCCAAGCCAACGGCGCCGTGCACGACGCCGCCGGCCAGGCCTCGCCCCGGCTGTTCGCCATGGGCCCACCGCTGCGCGGCCTGTGGTGGGAAAGCACCGCCGTCACCGACGTGGCGCTGCAAGCCAAGGCCCTGGCCAATACCCTGGTCACACAATCCCCGTAGCCGCTGCCGCCAGGCTGCGTCCGGAGCCACCGTGGTGCCTGTGACGCCGCCTTCGGCAGCTGCTACAGGGGCGCGCCGCATCCTACGGGGCCTGTAGCAGCGGCCGCAGGCCGCGTCCTGGAGCAATGCAGGACCGCCGCCGGACGCAGCCTTCGGCAGCTGCTACGCGAATGCGGATACCGCATGGACCGCGTCGCCTGCATCGCGGCCAAGGCCGGCTCCTACCACGAACGGCGTAGGAGCCGACCTTGGTCGCGATGCAGACGACGCCATTTTCCAGACAGTTGCTGCTACGTGGCGGAGGGGCCGTTGCCGATCTGCCACACGAACGGCGGTTCGGTGCCGTTGATGGCCCAGTCACCGACGATGCGCGCCTTGTAGATGGTGGGGTTGTGGGAGGACACCGTGCGCGCGTTGCGCCAATGGCGGTCCAGGGACTTGCCGGTGCGCACGTCCGAGGCGCCCAGGGCGTTGAACAGCGTGGTGGTGGCGCGCTGGATCAGTTCGGTGACCGCGACCTGGGCGCGCGCCGATTCCAGCTCGGCGTCGACGTTGGCCTGGTGTTCGGCAGCCGCGTCGTGGCCGAAGCGCGCCAGGTAGGCGCGCTGTGCCGGCTGCGTGGCGCGCAAGGTAGCGGCTTCGGCGGCGTACACCCAGGCGGCGATTTCGCCCACCACCTGCTGCACTTGCGCATCCTGGCTGACCTGCGGCGCGTTGCCGTGGCTGTAGATGCGCCGGCGCTGGCTGACGCCCTGGCTCACGTCGCGCAGGGCGGCGCGGCCGATGCCTGACAGGGTGGCCAGCAGCACCAGTTGGTAGAACGCGGTCTGGTACTTGAAGCGGCTGGCGAAGTCGATCACGTGCTCGGCCTCCACCACCGCGTCCACGAAGCGCGAGCTGCCACTGCCGGTGGTGCGCTGGCCGAAGCCATCCCAGTCGTCGGTCTGGACGATGCCCGGCTGGTTCGTGCGCACGGCGGCGATGACATCGGCGCCGGTGTCGCTGCGACGGGCGAACACGTCGATCCAGTCGGAAAACAGGCTGCCGGTGCTGTAGAACTTCTCGCCGTTGAGGCGCCATTGTTCGCCGTCGGGGCTGACCTGGGTGATCACGTCGCCGATGTTTACCGCGCCGATCTCGGTCCAGGCACAGCCGACGATATCGCCGGCCACGAAGCGCGCGAACCAGCGGTCGCGGGCCGGCGAGGGCGGGGCGTTGAGGCGGTCTTCGGCGAAGGCGAAATGCCCGCGCAGGGCCTGGGGTACGTTGGCGTCGGCCTCGGCCAGTTCAATCAGCAGCTCGAACAGTTGCGGCAACGAGGCGCCGCCACCGCCGTACTCCACCGGCACGCGCACGGCGCCGAAACCGGCTTCCTTGAGCCAGCGAATCGGTTCGTGGGGCAGGGTGCGCTGCTGCTCGCGGGCTACGGCGCCTTCGGCGATGCGCGCGAAGATCGGCCGGAAGCGGGCGGCCAGGCCCTGGTAGTCGGTGCCGGTGGCCAGCGGGTTGATGATCTGATGGTCGGTCATGGCAAGGTTCTCTGGTTCGATACCACCGCGTTGCAGGCATCGTGCCGCGTCGCACCGCCCCGTTTTCCGGGGGCGATGCGCGTGCCAGGTGGCCTGGCGCTGTTGGCGTGGCAGCAGCGGATCAGCAAAGCGTGGGCCTGCCGACACTGGACGGATGCGCCGCCCTGCACTGAACTGGTCGCAGGAACCGTTTTCTGAAGTGGAGCCTTCGATGCCGCAATCGCACGATACCGACCTTGCTGAAATGCCCATTGTCAGTGGCGCGCGCCTGGGCCGCCTGTTGCAGACCCTGGCCAGCCAGCCGCTGACGGCGCTGCAGGTGCTACTGTTCTACCTCGCCGCGCTGGGCCTGTACGTGCTGCCGCTGATCCTCGACAACGTGTTGTTCATCGACGACAACCTGCGGGAAATGCAGGCGGCTACCTGGTGGAAGCCCGAGGGCCGGCCGCTGGGTGACTACCTGTTCAACGCCGTAAGCTTCACCCCCGGCACCCCGGATTTCTTCCCGCTGTCGATGCTGCTGGCGATTTTGGTGATGGCCGTGGCCCTGGCCCACCTGGCGTTCCACTGGTTCCGGCGGCCCACCCTGAGCCACTGCCTGGTGTTGCTGCCGCTGTGGTACAACCCGTTCTACTTGCAGGAACTGTCGTACCAGTACGAATGCCTGACCCTGAGCCTGGGCGTGGCCCTGGTGGTGCTGGCCATCAGCTTTAGCCTGCGCGCGGCGGGGTGGCAGGTGCTGGTTCGCGGCGCCATGCTGACGGCGGCCATGAGCCTGGACCAGCTGCCGCTGAACGTCTTCGTCGGCCTGGCCTGCGTGGACCTGCTTCGTCACACCGCCATCCCCACCACGTTCAGGGCGCTGCTGTGGCAGCCGCTGCAGCACTTGGCGGTGTTGCTGGCCGGCGGCGTGTTCTATTACCTCACGGCTTACCAGCTGCTGATGAACGACCGCGGCGGCGTGGTGTGGCCGACGCTGCACGAGTGGGGCGTGCGCCTGGGCGCGCTGGCCGGCAAGGTCGGGCTGTTCATCACCCCCGCCAACGGCTGGGTGTTCGCCCTGCTGGCGCTGTGCGCCCTGGCCGGGCTGGGGCTGACGCTGGCGACGGCGCTGCGAACGCCGGTGCGCGCGGGGCTGAAAGCCGCGTACCTGGCCATCACCGCATTGGCGGCCGTGGGGGCCGTGCTGGCGGTGGGCGGGTTGCTGCTGGTGCTGTACGACTTCGGCAACAACTCCGACGCCCGTACCCTGGTGGGCGTGGCGCCGTTGCTGGTGGCGCTGCTGCTCCTGGCCCATGGCTTCATCGCACGCCTGGCAGTGCGCTGGACCCTGGTGCTGGCGTTGCCGCTGGCGGTGTTCCTGTCTTTCGCCTACGTCTACGGGCAGTACCTGCGCGAGCAGAACGAGCTGCAGCAGTTTGTGCGCACGCTGGTGGTGACGGACATATTCAACCACCCGCAGGTCAGCCAGGCCAGCAGCATCAGCGTGCTGGAGGACAACAACAACGACATCAACAACGTCTTCGCCCGCGTGTGCGTGCAACGCATGCTGCCGGCACTGCGCTTTATCGCCGCCAACGACTACCAGTTCCTGCCCGAGCAGCTGCGCAAATGGGGGGTGACCACCCTGGCCGATGAGTCGGTGGACCTCGCCACCCTGGGCGCGCCGGTGGTCAGCCGGCCGTTCTATGGCCTGTACGTGGTGGGGGACAAGGCCTACATCCGCTTCGCCGCGCGGGTGTCGCAGCCCGAGTGCCCGGCGCTGGAGTGAACTGTTGGTGGGCCAACAGTGATTCAGCAATTGCATCCGGGCAGACAGCTGCTCGGATTGCCTTTGCATCCAACTGATTGAATTTCATAGGTTTTAATGTTTGGCACGGTTGCTGCTCCGGGTACTTCACCTTTGTCCCGAAGAGCGAACCGACATGAGCCATACCCCCGTGAAATTTGCCTATTGGGTGCCCAACGTCAGCGGCGGCCTGGTGGTCAGCAAGATCGCCCAGCGCACCAGCTGGGACATCGACTACAACCGCAAGCTGGCGCAGCTGGCCGAAGCCGCCGGTTTCGAATACGGCCTCACCCAGATCCGCTTCACCGCCGGCTACGGCGCCGACAACCAGCACGAGTCGGTGGCGTTCAGCCACGCGCTGCTGGCGGCCACGCAGAAGCTGAAAGTGATCGCGGCGATTTTGCCTGGCCCGTGGCAGCCGGCGCTGGCCGCCAAGCAGCTGGCCACCATCGATCAGCTCACCGGTGGGCGCATCGCCGTGAACATCGTCAGCGGCTGGTTCAAGGGCGAGTTCACCGCCATCGGCGAGCCGTGGCTGGAGCACGACGAGCGCTACCGCCGCTCGGAAGAGTTCATCACCGCGCTGAAGGGCATCTGGACCCAGGACCATTTCACCTACCGCGGCGACTTCTACCGCTTCAACGACTACACCCTCAAGCCCAAGCCCCTGCAGCAGCCGCACCCGGAGATCTTCCAGGGCGGCAGCAGCCGGGCGGCGCGGGACATGGCGGCGCGGGTGTCGGACTGGTACTTCACCAATGGCAATACGGTGGAAGGCATCAAGGCCCAGGTCGACGACATTCGCGCCAAGGCGGCGGCCAACGGCCACTCGGTGAAGGTGGGCGTCAACGCCTTCGTCATTGCCCGCGACACCGAGGCCGAGGCCCGCGCGGTGCTGGCCGAGATCATCGACAAGGCCGACTTCGAGGCGGTCAGCGCCTTCGGTGCGGCGGCCAAGCAGGCCGGCAGCGCCTCGCCCGAAGGCGAGGGCAACTGGGCCAAGTCCAGCTACGAGGACCTGGTGCAGTACAACGACGGCTTCAAGACCAACCTCATCGGCACGCCGCGGCAGATCGCCGAGCGTATCGTCGCGCTGAAGGCGGTGGGCGTGGACCTGGTGCTGGCGGGGTTCCTGCACTTCCAGGAAGAGGTAGAGTATTTCGGCAAGCAAGTGTTGCCGCTGGTGCGTGAGCTGGAAGCCGCGCGGCTGGCTGAGCCGGCCTGAGCATTGAGGGCCAGGGACGCAGCCTTCGGCAGCTGCTACGGGGGGCCGTAGCAGCTGCCGAAGGCTGCGTCCTGCCACTGTCAGATTGAAAGCTGCAACACCCGGTCCTGCTGGATGGTCTCGCCCGGCCGGCGCTTGTTCACCGCCAGTTCGCCGATCTTGATCAGCCGCGTGCGCGTGACGTTGCGGGTCAGGCCCAGTAGGTTGGCGGTGTGCACCTGGTTGTAGTGGCTGAACTTGTAGGCCGCGCGCAGCAGCGCATCCTCGACCTTCTCGTGCAGCGCCCCGGCCTGCTCGGCGAACAGCTTCTGGAAGGCCCGCTCCAGCAGCGCCTCGGCCGAGTCGTCGCAGGGCTGGCTGTCGTCCTGGCGCTCGATGCGCATGTGCGACAGGCGCAGGTCCTCAGGCTGGATCACGCCGTTGCGGCAAATCAGCAGGGTGTGGTGAATCACGTTCTCCAGCTCGCGGATGTTGCCCGGCCACTGGTAGGTGCGCAGCTTGAATTCGGCTTCCGGGCTCAGGGTCACGGTGCCGTAGCCCAGGCGCTGGCTGTAGGCGTTGATGAAGTGCCGGGTCAGCGGCAGGATGTCGCCGGG
Organism: Pseudomonas imperatae; assembly: GCF_057128625.1. Lineage (NCBI taxonomy): Bacteria > Pseudomonadati > Pseudomonadota > Gammaproteobacteria > Pseudomonadales > Pseudomonadaceae > Pseudomonas > Pseudomonas imperatae. The sequence continues at coordinate 49,981 of NZ_JBSKHP010000035.1, forward strand.
GCGGTCGCGCAACGGGCTCAGGTCCATGCTCACCACGTCGAGGCGGTAGTACAGGTCTTCACGGAAGTGCCCGGCGTTGATCGCCCGCTCCAGCTGCACGTTGGTGGCTGCCAGCACGCGCACGTCGATGGGAATGGACTTGCGCGAGCCCAGGCGCACCACCTCGCGTTCCTGCAGCACCCGCAGCAGTTTCACCTGGATGGCCATGGGCAGGTCGCCGATCTCGTCGAGGAACAGCGTGCCGCCGTTGGCTTCCTCGAACCAGCCGGCCTTGGCCGCCAGGGCGCCGGTGAAGGCGCCTTTCTCGTGGCCGAACAGCTCGGCCTCCACCAGCGACTCCGAGAACGCCCCGCAGTTGACCGCCACGAACGGCCGGTTGCAACGGCCGCTGAGGTTGTGAATGTGGCGGGCCACCAGCTCCTTGCCCGTGCCGGTCTCGCCGATGATCAGCACGCTGGCCTCACTGGGGGCGATCTGTTGCAGGTGCGCCAGCAGGGCTCGCGACTTGGGGTCTTCGAACACTTGGGCGGTGGCGCGGATGGAAGTCGCGAGGGCGGGCGAGGGCGGCAAGGTCAATAGCTGCATGGGCTTCTCTAGGAATAAAAAGTGGGAATCGGCAGCGTCCGGTTCAGGGCCCAGTCGCCGAGTTCGTGAAGCTTGTAGTCGATAGGGTCGTGCAGGCTCTGGGTGCGCAGGTTGCGCCAGTAGCGGTCCAGGCGCAGCGAGGCGTGGGTGGCGCGGGCACCGGTGGCTTCGAACAGGCGGCTGCAGATCTCCAGGCCGTGGCGGCTGGCGGCCACCTTGGCGGTGGCGATGGCCACGGCCAGGTGCCCGCGTTCATCTGCGGTCAGCGCCGGGCCACGGGCCCAGGCCTGGTCCAGCAGGTGGGTGGCGCGTTCCACCAGCAGGCGCACCGACTCCAGGGCCACCCAGAACTCGCCGTAGTGGGCCAGCACGTAAGGGTCGTGGCGCGCCTCCTGGCTGCCGGACTTGAACCATGGCCGGGTCTCGTGCAGCGTGTAGTGCCGCGCTTCTTCCACCGCGCCCTCGGTGAGGCCGAGGAACATGTGGGTGAAGGTCAGCTGCGCGATCAGCGGCCGCAGGCAGGCGAATGGCGTGCTCAGGGGGCCGGGGTCCAGCAGCAGCTCGGACTGCTCCACCCGCACCCGCTCGAAGCTGGCGCTGCCGCTATCGGTCTGGCGCTGGCCGAAGTTGTCCCAGTCGTCGTGCAGGGTGATGCCGCTGCGGCTGCTGGGGATGGCGGCGATCAGCAGCTTGCCGCCCGCCGTCTCATCCACCGCCGAGGCAATCAGCATCTGCGAGTCGCTGGCGCCGGAGCAGAAGCTCTTCTTGCCGGAAAACTCGCACCAGCCGTTGAAGTGGCGCACCACGGTGCGGGTGTCCAGCGGGTTCAGGGCGTTGCCCCAGAACCACTGCTGGCGGGCGGTCTGCTCGAACCACGGTTGCCACTGCTCGGGGCGGGCGAACAGGCGCACGGTGGCCAGCATCAGGTGATGAAAGCCGAACACGTGGGCGATGGAACTGTCGACCCGCGCCAGCTCGCGCACCACCCCCAGGGTGTCGGTCCAGCTGGCGCCCTGGCCACCGAACGCCTGGGGAATGCTCATGGCCAGCAGGCCGCTGCGGCGCAGGGCGTCGCGCTCGGCCTTCGGCGTGCCGCCGCGCAGGTCACGCTCCACGGCGGTTTCGGCGAAGTCGGCGGCCAGGGCGCGGGCGATCTCCAGGGGCGTATTCAACTCGCTCATGGCGTGGCCTTGGCGGCGGGCAGCACGTCGTTGGCGATCATCTCGCCGAACGGCCCGGTGAGGTTGGTGATGCCGCGGCCGGCCAGGCTGGCGTACGGCTCGGGCAGCAGCGGGAACACCAGCTCGGCGAAGCGGTAGGCCTCTTCCAGGTGCGGGTAGCCGGAGAAGATGAAGCTCTCGATGCCCAGGTCCGCGTATTCCTTGATGCGTGCGGCCACTTCCTGCGGGTTGCCTACCAGCGCAGTACCGGCGCCGCCACGCACCAGGCCGACGCCGGCCCACAGGTTGGGGGCGATTTCCAGGCCGTCGCGGCGGCCACCGTGCAGCGCCGCCATGCGCCGCTGGCCTTCGGAGTCGAAGCGCGCGAACGACTGCTGGGCGGCGGCGATGGTGTCGTCGCTGATGTGTTCGATCAGGCGGTTGGCGGCGTCCCAGGCCTCTTCGCTGGTGGGGCGCACGATCACGTGCAGGCGGATGCCGAAGCGCACCTGGCGGCCATGGCGGGCGGCGCGTTCGCGAATGTCGGCGAGCTTGGCGGCCACCGCGGCCGGCGGTTCGCCCCAGGTCAGGTAGACGTCCACCTGCTCCGCGGCCAACGCGTGGGCGGCCTCGGAAGAACCACCGAAGTACAGCGGCGGGTAGGGCTTCTGCACCGGCGGGTAGAGGGCCTTGGCGTTCTGCACGTGCAGGTGCTTGCCTTCGAAATCCACGGCCTCGCCTTGCAGTACGCGGCGCCAGATGTGCAGGAATTCGTCGGTGACCTCGTAGCGTTCGGCGTGGGTCAGGAAGCTGCCGTCGCCACGGTTTTCGTCAGGGTCACCGCCGGTGACCACGTTGATCAGCAGGCGGCCGTTGGACAGCCGGTCGAGGGTGGCGGCCATGCGCGCCGACACCGTGGGCGAGATGATGCCCGGGCGGATCGCTACCAGGTAGCGCAGGCGCTCGGTGAGCGGCACCAGCGCCGAGGCGATCACCCAGGAGTCTTCGCACGAGCGGCCGGTGGGAATCAGCACGCCGTGGTAGCCCAGGTCGTCGGCGGCCTGGGCCACCTGCTTGAGGTAATTGAGGGTCACCGGGCGGGCGCCCTGGGTGGTGCCCAGGTAATGGCCGTCACCGTGGGTGGGCAGGAACCAGAAAACATCCATGTCAGGCCTCAGGCAATTTTCAGCAGGTGGTTGGACAGGCCGCCGAACAGCGGCGCGGCACGTTCGGCTGCCAGGCGAATGCGCGCCTGCAGCAGCTCGCTGATGATCTGGTAATTGCTGAAGTCGGCCTCGGTGGCGTACACGCCAATGGGCAGGGTCAGCGCCTGGAAGAAGCTGAACAGCGGGCGCAGCTGGTGGTCGAGCACCAGCGCGTGGCGGTCGCTGCCACCGGTGGCGGCCAGCAGCACCGGGGTGTCGATCAGGGCATTGAGGTCGACCAGGTCGAACAGGTGCTTGAGCAGGCCGGGGTAGGAGCCGCGGTACACCGGCGAGGCGACGATCAACAGGTCGGCGTTTTCAATGGCGGCCAGGCTGGCTTCCACCTCGGCAGCGGCTTCCTGGCGCGACAGCGCGGCGCCCAGGGGGCGGGCGATGTCGGTGAGTTCGATGACCTGGGCCTGGATGGGCAGCAGCTCACCCAGCTGGGCGACGATGGCCTGGGTCAGCACCAGGGTGCGCGACGGGCGCCAGGTGCCCCCGGAAACGGCAACAACGTTCAATGGGCGTGACATGTGTATTCCTCAACAGTGGCTCAATGGACAGTGAAGGCTCCAGAGCAAGCACCGTACCAATCCCTGGAAGCCGCGCCCCGCCTGGGCTGGCGCGAAATGGCCGACCCCCGCCGGTGTCGCTGGTGCGACGTGCTGTGGAATGGCTGTTGCTGGGGCAACAGTGGCTGGCGCAACAGCGGCAGGTGCGGCAGCCACTGTTATAGAGGAAGCAGGCTTATGCCGTAAAAGACCAAGAAGTAATCCAAATAGATCACCAAAGAATATACCCCCGTAGCAGCGGCCGCAGGCCGCGTCCCCCCCCCCACCATCGAGGGCAAAAAATCCAATAGCCACTATTGAGAGCAGTGATTGTTCCTCCAAGGGCCCCCGGCAGTAACCTTTCCACATCGAATCAGCCACATGAAGCACCCCAGGGTGCAGGAGGCCCCCCATGAAAACCGCCCTCGCGTTCAGCCTTGCAGTCCTCACCGCCGCCCTCGCCGGTTGCGCCGACAACCACCCTGAAACTCGCGGCTACAGCGTCGAGGAACAGCATGAACTGGCGCTGGAAAACCTCAGCCGCCGCGGCCTGTCGTTCGACGAATACCAGCGTGAACGCGCCCGCATCGAACGCTCGCAGACCCGCGAAGTCATCGGCCAGCACGCCGTTGCCGGCAAAGGCCTGAGCGAAGGCTGATCAGGAATACCGCGGTGAGTGGTGCGGATATTTCTCCAGCCGCGCGCCTATCACCATCTCGCTGACCCACTGGGTCAGGATCGCGCTGTAGGCTTTCTGGTTGGCATCGGTGGACAGCGCGTGATCGGCGCCATCGACGATGCGATGGGTCATGGAATGCGCCCCCACGAACGCCGAGCGGTAACTCATCAGGGTAGTGTGCGGCACATAGTCGTCCTGCTCCGATTCCACCAGCAACACGTCCCCTTCGAATTCCGCGCACGCCGCCAGGGCACGATTGTCCGCGGGCCCCAGGTTTTCACGCCGGTAGATCTGCAGGCCACTGCGGTCCAGGGCGTACTTGGGTACGTTCCATTCGTTGTCCCAGTACAGCGCCGGCACCCGTAGTGCCAGCCAGCGTACCGGGCGCAGGCGGGTGAGGATGGCGGCCAGGTAGCCGCCGTAGCTGCTGCCGATCACGGTGATGGCGCGGCTGTCCACGGCCGGGTGGCTGACCAGCATGTCGTAGGCGGCCAACAGGTCTTCCAGGTTCTGCTCGCGGGTCACGCTTTCGCGCTGGCTGGCGGTTTTCTCGTGGCCGCGCAGGTCGAAGGTCAGGCACACGCAGCCAAGCCCGGTGATGTTCTTGGCCCGCGCCAGGTCGCGCTGCTGGCTGCCGCCCCAGCCGTGCACGAACAGAATCCCGGGGACCTTGCTGCCGGGGCTTAGTAGCGTGCCGGCGATGGTCTCGCCGCCTACCTGGATGTCGATGGGTTCGCTATGGACGCTCATAGTCGCGGATCCTTGCATATTTGCTCAGGCGGCCGAGTTCGGTGTCGTCGCCCTGGTAGAACAGGGTGGCGTCGGCCGGGATGGGGCTGTTGTCGAACACTTCATGGGTGGAGGCCTGCACGCAGGCCAGCGCCGGGTCGGCGGCGAAGGCCTGCAGCGCGAGGATTTCGGCGCTGCTGGCGCCACCCACCCGCCAGGATTGCTCCAGCACGCCGCTGCGCGGCCGGCCGCGATGGTCGAGGCCGCGGGCGACGTCGTAGTTGCGCCGCGAGGCGACGAAGCCGGGGAAGGCGTTGCGCGCGGCCTGTTCGTAGCGCCGCGCCTGGTCCACGGCCAGGCGGGTGTCATCGTCCAGCGGCAGGGCCAGCAGCTGCTCGTAGCCACCGCGCACTACCACCAGGTCCGAGCCGCCGTACACCAGCTCGCCGCGGTGGTCTTCGGTCAACTGCTGGGTGCCGTGGTACGAGGCGGTGATTCCGGCCACCTGCACCTGGCCGACGCTGTAGGTGCGCACCTCGGTGAGGTTCTGCTCCAGCACCAGGCCCCACAGGCGAATTTCTTCGTCGTCGAGGTGGTTGAGCACCGAGTCCAGCTCCTGGCTGTCGCGGATAATGGTCTGCCCGCGCCCGGCGGTGGCGCGCACCGGCTTGAGCCGCAGCGGCGCCTCCTTGAGCAGGTGCGCCGCGGCTTTGCGGGCGTCCTCCAGGTCGAACACGGTGTGGCCGTCCAGCAGGGCGTCGCCAGCGTGCGCGGCAAAGGCATCGGCCCAGCCGGTGGGCGCTGCACCGCCCTCGACGCGGGGGTGGGAAATGGCCTTGGTGATCATGAACGGCTGGCTGACCAGGCCGCCGAAGAAGTCGTCCACGCAGGTGATGCCGCAGCGCTGGCGCCAGGCCTGGGGGTCGATGAGGGTGTCGGCGGGCAGGTAGTAGAGCTCGTGCTCCGGCACGCCCTGGCGTTCGTCCTCAGCGAGGAACCGGGTGCCTAGCAGCGTGGCGATGCGCTTCGCCAGGCCCAGGTGCACGGCGCGTTCGTGGTCCGGCGTCGGCGTGGCGCCGGGCAGCAGGACAACCCCGGATTTGCGTGGCGTGCTGGGCATGGGCGGCTCCCGTGGAGTGGGGCGGGCGGTCTTTGCAGTGTTTGAATGGTGGGGTGGGGAGATAGTTCAGTTTGTGGGGCGGCGGGGGGAGGACGCAGCCTTCGGCAGCTGCTACGGGGAAGCGGTAGCAGCGGCCGCAGGCCGCGTCCCTGGCTCAGTAGCGGTATTCCACACCCACGTACGCGCCAATCCCGTCGCCGGGGTACAGCGCCGCGGTGTCCTGCCCCTGTACGTTATACGCCGGCTGCACCGCCGTGACGTACTTCTTGTCGGTCAGGTTCTTCAGGTCCAGCGAGACCTTCCACTTTTTGCTGGGGGCCTCGTAGCCGACGTTGGCGCCGTAGATGGTGTAGGAAGGCGCATAGAAGGTGTTGGCGTAGTCCACCGCCGTGCGCGAGCTCGATTGCACGTTGACGCCGGTGTAGAAGCCGCCGGGCTGCTGGTATTGCAGCTCGCCCTGGTAGACGTGCTTGGGAATGCCCGGCAGCTGGTTGTCGCCAAAGGTGGCGTCGTGGCGGTAGTGGAAGTCGCTGTAGGTGTACACCTGGCGGAAGTTGACCTTGTCGCCGTTGGCGCCTTGCCACAGTTGCGTGTTCAGGCCCGCCTCGATGCCCTGGTGAATGGTGGGCGAGGCGTTGAACGCGCCGGTGACCGCGGCGGCGGTGGAGGTGGCAGCGATCAACTGCACGTTGAGCAGTTCGTCGCGCAGCCAGGAGCGGTACAGCGTCAGGCTGCCATCGAAGGGCCCGGACGAGCCCTTGATGCCGAACTCCACGGTGTTGGCCTTTTGTTCCACCAGTGGCCGCACGTACGGCTGGGTAGGGCCGGAGCCGGAGTATTCCCAGTCGGCTGGCGGGTCGATGCTGCGGCTGACGTTGGCGAACACCTGCAGTTGCGGGGTGAGTTCATAGCGCAGGCCGAGGCGTGGGGCGAGGCTCCAGTTGTTGTAGTCCACCGAGCCTGGGTATTCGCTGGTGTTGGCCACCAAGGACGATTTCACGTCGACGTCGCGCTTGACGTTGATGGCCGACAGGCCGCTGGTCAGCCACAGGCCATCGGTCAGTTCCAGGTCGTTGCCCAGGGCGAACACGCGGTCGAACGAGCCGTTGTAGTCGACGAACTTGCGGCTGGCCTTGTTGGCGAAGGTGGAGTCCACCTGGCCGCGGATGTGGTCAGTGGTGGTGAAGGACAGGCTGGAGCGGGTCTGGTGGCCCAGCAACTCGTCGCTGCGCTCGTAGTCGAGCAGCGCGCTCAGGTCGGTCCACTCCCAGTAGCTGGGGTTGGTGGGGCTGTTCGGGCTGTTGTGGTGGTTGTACTTGTAGTAGGTGAAGCCCACGGCCAGGGTCGAGTCGTCGTCGAAGGTGTAGGTGGTCTTGCTGCCGGCCCACAGGCTGCCCGGGCGGCGGCTGCCGGCGCCGCTGGACGCCGCGGTGGCGCTGGCCTGGGACGGGTGGTGCAGCACCTGGGAGAGGGTGGTGGGGCTGGGGTCGTCGTGGAACTCGTCGCGGTAGCGCAGCAGCAACTCGGTCTTCAGGTTCGGGTTGATCTGGTAGCCGAAGTTGGCCACCACGCCCTGGCTCTTGGCCAGGCTGTAGTCGCGGTAGCCGTCGTTGCGGTAGTTGTCGACGTTGATGTAGTAGTCCAGCGGCCCTTCGACGCCGCCGTAGCTGGCGCTCTGCTTGTTGTAGCCGTAGCTGCCGGTTTCCGCGCGCACGCGCAGGTCGGGGGCGGTGTAGCCGGTCTGGTTGACGAAGTTGATCGCCCCGCCCAGGCTCAGCGCCCCGTACTGGAACGCGTTGGCGCCGCGCAGGATCTCGGTGTAGTTCACCCCGGCGCCGCCCAGTAGTTCATAGGGCGTGCCGCCGGGGCCGGTGATGGGCAGGCCGTCGAAGAGGAACTTGATGCCCTCGCGGAAATAGCCTGGCGAGGTGTTGGCGCCCGAGCCACGAATGGAAATCTTCGCCGCGTCGGTGCCGCCCGTGGACTGCACGAACACGCCGGGCTGGTAGGCGAGGGTGTCCTGCAGGGTGGCGGTGCGGCCCTTGGCCACGTCCTCGCTGTCGACCACGCTGGTGCCGCCGGGCACTTCGTCCAGCTGGCTCTTGGCGGCCTGCACCGGGGTCTGTTTCTTGACCTCCACGGTCACGGTCTTGAGCTGCGGCGTGGTGGCGTCGTCGGCGTGCGCAGTGTTGGCCAGCATCAGCGCCGAGCCTAGCCCCAGGGTGGCCAGGCGGATGGCCCGGGCCAGTTGGTGTGATTCTCCCCATGAAACCGAATGCATAAAGTCGTCCTGCTGAATAGATGATTGGGCTCAGCTTTCTATTCGTATAGTCATGCTTGGTAGGTGAATGGCATTTTTTATGCCAATTCGTTTGGCGTGGTTTTTCGCGAGGATTAGGCGAGTGCAGAGGTGGGGAGCTGTTGATAGGGCCGGGTTGTGTGGAAGCGCTGTTGTTCGCTGAACAGCCGGACACATGCCGCAAGCAGTGCCACGGTTGCCCGCCGGCCGGCGCTGCTTCATTATCGGCTTCTTATAACGATGAACACCGTGGCCGCAGGAGTGAGCATGAGCACGCAGTCTTCAACCCCTAACCAGGTGCCAGCCCGCCTGGCGCAAATCCGCGCGGTGATGGCCCGCGAAGGCGTCGATGCGCTGCTGGTGCCATCCGCCGACCCGCACCTGTCCGAGTACCTGCCCGGCTACTGGCAGGGGCGCCAGTGGCTGTCCGGCTTCCATGGTTCGGTGGGTACCCTGGTGGTCAGCCAGCAGTTCGCCGGCCTGTGGGCCGACAGCCGTTACTGGGAGCAGGCCGAGAAGGAACTGGCGGGCAGCGGCATCGAACTGGTGAAACTGGGGCCGGGCAAGCCGGGGCCGCTGGAGTGGCTGGCCGACAACACCCCCGACAACGGCACGGCGGCGGTGGACGGCGCGGTCATGGCCCTGGCCTCGCGCCGCACCTTGGACGAAAAGCTGCGCAGCCGCGGCGCCACCCTGCGTATCGACCGTGACCTGCTGGGCGAGATCTGGCACGACCGCGAGGCCCTGCCGGCTGCGCCGGTGTATGCGCACCTGCCGCCCTACGCCACGGTCGCGCGCACCGACAAGCTCGCTGGCGTGCGTGCAGAGATGAAGGCGCGTGGCGCCGACTGGCACTTCATCGCCACGGTTGATGACATCGCCTGGCTGTTCAACCTGCGCGGCAGCGACGTGTCCTACAACCCGGTGTTCCTGTCGTTCGCGCTGATCAGCCACGACCAGGCCCTGCTGTTCGTCGGCGCCGGCAAGGTGGACGCCGAGCTGGCGCGCACCCTGGCCGCGGAAGGCGTGACCCTGCGTGACTACCACGACGTGGGCGGCGCCCTGGCCGAAGTGCCGGCCGGCGCGCGCCTGCTGGTCGACCCGCTGAAGGTGACCTGTGGCCTGCTGGACAACCTGGGCGCCGAGGTGGTGCTGGTGGAAGGCATTGCGCCAAGCACCTTCGCCAAGTCACGCAAGAGCGAGGCCGACGCGGTGCATATTCGCCAGGCCATGGAGCAGGACGGCGCGGCCTTGTGCGAGTTCTTCGCCTGGCTGGAGCCGGCCCTGGCCCAGGGCACGGTCACCGAAGTGGACGTCGACACCCACCTCACCGCCGCCCGTGCCCGCCGCCCGAACTATGTTTCGCTGAGCTTCGCCACCATTGCCGCGTTCAACGCCAACGGGGCCATGCCGCACTACCGCGCCACGGATGAATCCCACGCCGTCATCCAGGGCGATGGCCTGCTGCTGATCGACTCCGGCGGCCAGTACCTGGGCGGCACCACCGACATCACCCGCATGGTGCCGGTCGGCACACCTACCGCTGCCCAGAAGGCGGATTGCACGCGGGTGCTCAAGGGCGTCATCGCCTTGTCCCGCGCGCGCTTCCCCAAGGGCATTCTCTCGCCGTTGCTGGACGCCATCGCCCGCGCGCCCATCTGGGCCGACAACGTCGACTACGGCCACGGCACCGGCCATGGCGTGGGTTACTTCATGAACGTGCACGAAGGCCCGCAGGTCATCGCCTACCAGGCGGCGCCAGGCCCGCAGACGGCGATGCAGGCCGGCATGATCACCTCGATCGAACCGGGCACCTACCGTCCGGGCCAGTGGGGCGTGCGTATCGAGAACCTGGCGATGAACCAGGAAGCGGGCAGCAGCGAGTTCGGCGAATTCCTCAAGTTCGAGACCTTGACCCTGTGCCCGATCGACACCCGCTGTCTGCTGGTGGAAAAACTGACAGCCGAGGAGCGTGAGTGGCTGAACGCCTATCACCGCCAGGTGCTGGAGCGCGTCGGGCCGTTGGTGCAAGGCGCGGCGCTGGCGTGGTTGCAGACCCGTACCGCGGCCGTTTGACGGCCTGACGCAGCCTGCGGCAGCTGCTACCGAAACCTGTAGCAGCGGCCAAAGGCCGCGTCCCCCGCATCAATTGCGCAGCAACGCCTCGCGCACAAACTCCAGCCGGTCCTGGCCAAAGTACAACTCATCGTCAACGAACAGGCTCGGCGCGCCAAACACCCCGCGCTGCAGCGCCTGCTCGGTGGTGTCCTTGAGCCGTTCTTTCACCGCCTCGTCCAGCACCAGCGCCTGCAACGCCTGGCTGTCAAAGCCATCGGCCTCCAGCACCTCTTGCACCACGGCCGGGTCGCCCAGGTTCAGCCCGCGTACCCACAGCGCCGCAAACAGGCAGTCCAGCAGGCTGAGAAAGCGCTCGGGCTGGCGCATCTGCACGCCGGTGACCATGCGCATCAGCGGTAGCGTGTTGATGGGGAAGTGGGCACTGAAGCGCAGCGGCACCTGATAACGCTCGGCGTAGCGCTGCAGGTCGCGGTTCATGTAGCGGCCCTTGGCCGGAATGCTCGCAGGCGACGCATTGCCGGTGGCCTTGAACACGCCACCCAGCAACATGGGGTGGTACACCAGCTGCCCGCCGGTCTCGGCGCACAACGCTGGCAACTGGGTCCAGGCCAGGTAGCTGGCGGGGCTGCCCAGGTCGAAGTAGAACTCAACGGTCTTGGTCATGATGGTGGCTCCCGGTGGGTAGAGGGTGAGTTACCAGCGTTCGCCCCAGGGGCGCAGGTCAAGCTCGAAGGTCCAGGCGTCCCGTGGCTGGGTGTGCAGGAACCAGTAGTTGTCGGCGATATGCTCGGGGTTGAGGATGCCGTCCTGGTCTTTCTCGGCGTATTTTTCGGGGAACTGGGTGCGGATGAACTCGGTGTCGATGGCGCCATCGACTATCACATGGGCCACGTGCAGGTTCAGGGGGCCCAGTTCGCGGGCCATGCTCTGGGCCAGGGCCCGCAGCGCGTGCTTGGCGCCGGCGAACGCGGCGAAGTGGGCGGCCCCGCGAGTGCCGGCCGTTGCGCCGGTGAACAGCAGGGTGCCGCGCTTGCGGGTGACCATGCGCTTGGCCACCTCGCGGGCCGTGAGGAACGCCGAGAAACACGCCATTTCCCAGATCTTGAAATACTTGCGTGCGGTTTCGTCGAGGATGCTGCAGGGCACGTTGGCGCCGATGTTGAACACGTAGGCCTCGATGACGCCCACCTCGCGTTCGATGCGCGCCACCAGGTCGATGACGTCTTCCTCCTTGCGCGCATCGCAGCCATAGCCAATGGCCTGGCCGCCGTCGGCGCGGATGCTGTCTACCAGGGGTTGCAGCTTGTCGGCGCTGCGGCGTACCACGCAGGCGATATAGCCTTCGCGGGCGAAACGGCGGGCAATGGCGCCACCGGTGGCATCACCGGCGCCGATCACCAGCACGACTTTGTTGTTGTCGGAAGCAGAAGCCATGGGGCGGTTCCTTCGTTTGTCGATGGAACGATCCTAGGCGGGGACGGGCGGGCCGGCAACCAGTGGCCGGCCCTTTCTGAAGGGTGAATCCGCTATATCACAGGGCTACTTGCAGATGACGATCATGCTGCGGCTGGTGTAGCCGGCCGGGTTCAGGCCGAACGGGTAGTCGCCCGGGTCTTCGACCGCGTCGCCGGATTTGGCCAGCACCTTGTAGCCCTTGGTGCCGCAGGCGTCGGCCGCCGCCTGATAGCACTTGTCCCACGACGAGGACAGGCCCGAGCAGTTGATGTGCAACCCCTTCCTGCCGTGCTTGACGGAGGTGTGCGAAGTGGCAGCGCAACCGGCGATGGCCAGGATGGCTGCCATGATCAGCAAATGTTTCATTGATGTCCTTAGTGGCATGCCCGGATCTAGTGCCCAGGTCTGATTATCGGCTTATCACCTGACCCGCTTTGGACCTCCATGTCACGGTCGAAAAACTTCAAGTTTGTCGAAGGGTTACAGCCTAAAGGGGCTGGCCCTTTGCCGCAATTGCCAATGACGACTTTTCTGTATCGATTTTCACTTCAATCCGCCACCGGCGTAGGGTGCGGTTCGCGTTGCATGGTCAGGGTGGCGCCGATGGACGCGGTAATGATGGCCGCGATCGCCAGCCATTGGGCGAGCGACAGCACTTCGTGCAGGAACAGCAGGCCGGACAGCGCGCCAAACGCCGGTTCGATGCTCATCAGCGTGCCGAAGGTGCGCGCCGGCAACCGGGTGAGGGCCACCATCTCCAGGCTGTAGGGCAGGGCGGTCGACAACACCGCTACCCCCAGCGCCACGGGCAGCAGGGCAGGGGAGAGCAGCGCGCTACCTGCGTGCACGATACCGATGGGGGCGATGAACAGCGCGGCGATCACCACGCCCAGGGCTGCGGTCTGGATACCGTTGTCATTGCCGGCCTTTTGCCCGAACAGGATATACAGCGCCCAGCAGGCACCGGCGCCCAGGGCGTAGGCAACGCCGGTCAGGTCGAGGCTGGCCTTGGCATCTCCCATGGGGATCAGCAGGATCAGGCCCAGCACCGCCAGCGCGATCCACACGAAGTCCAGCGGCCGGCGCGAGGCGTACAGCGCCACCGCCAACGGCCCGGTGAACTCCAGGGCCACGGCGATCCCCAGCGGCACGCTGCGCAGTGCCATATAGAAGAGGAAGTTCATCCCGCCCAGGGAAATGCCGTAGATGACCACGGTCAGCAGCGAGCGCGCCGTCAGCGTCGCACGCCAGGGGCGCAACAGCAGCACCATGATGACCGCAGCGAACATCAGCCGCAGGGTGGTCGTGCCCTGGGCGCCGATCACCGGGAACATGGTCTTGGCCAGCGACGCGCCAGACTGGATGGAGGCCATGGCAATCAGCAGCAGGCCGATGGGAAACAGCGAGGAGGCCAGGCTGCGGGTCTTGTTGTTCATCGCGGAGTGGGTCCGTCTATATAGAAGAAGGGATCAGGTGGGAGCATGATGGGGGGGAAATCGGGTTTGGGCAATATATTGCGCAGGGGGATGTCGTGAGATTGCATTAAGGCCGCCAGGTGCATGTCGTTGTTTTTCTGGCGCCCTTGAGATCGAGCGCCGCCCGCGCGGCGCATCGCGGGCAAGCCCGGCTCCTACATCTGTTTCGGGCCAGTCATGGCAGTGCCATCGTGGTGTCCGCCTTGTTGGTTCACTGCAGCTCTGCGTTGGTGCGACCAGGCGCAACACCTATCTATAGCGGGGCACGTTGCAACGGATGTAGGAGCCGGCCTTGGCCGCGATGCGCCGCGCGGGCGGCGCTCGATGCCATGAGGCATGAAATCCTCAAGGCATGCACCTGGCGGCCCTGATGCGGTCGCCCGCGAGGATGCTTTTGATCTATATGGCATTTCTGTGAAAACAACGCTTGACCCGCCCCCGAATCTCTCTATAATTCGCCCCACTTCCGGCGCAACCGAAACGGAAAACTCCTTGAAACTCAACGAGTTAACCGAAGT
>NZ_JBSKHP010000036.1:0-62886 GCF_057128625.1 Pseudomonas imperatae
CCTCCCTCCGGCGTCGCTCAAGCGGACGACGGCCCGGAATAGAAGCGCCTCCGGTTCCGTCTTCCCCGGCTACGCCGTGGACCGCTTGATCGACGCCTCCAGTCGGCCCTGGCGCTTTACGGGGCCAAGATCAAAAGCCAAAGCCAAAGCCAAAGCCAAAGCCAAAGCCAAAGCCAAAGCCAAAGCCAAAGCAAGAGCAGGAGCAAGAGCAGGAGCAAGAGCGGGGCGGTGCTGCGCTGCGCTGTACGGTTTCCCCCTCCCAGTCGTCGCCAACCGCTCAACATCAAGCCTCCCCCCGTTGTGAGCCCACCGCCCGAAGCGTAGAATCACGCCCATCAGGCTTTACCCCCCAATACCCATAAGAATCTGACCTAGCGCTCTGCCCGGGCATTCATCACCCGGGCAGGGCGTTCGTGCGTGGATTTTTCGGGGGGCAGGCCTTTATCCAGCGGAGGCAATGACGGCACCCATGAACACCACCGATACCCGCAACGGCAGCTGGCTGAGCGTGATCGCCCTGGCGCTGGCCGCCTTTATCTTCAACACCACGGAATTCGTCCCGGTGGGGCTGTTGAGCGCCATCGGCGGCAGTTTCCAGATGACCACGGCCCAGGTCGGCCTGATGTTGACGGTGTATGCCTGGGTGGTGTCGTTGATGTCGCTGCCGATGATGCTGCTGACCCGCAACATCGAGCGCCGCAAGCTGCTGATGTTCGTGTTCGCGATGTTCATCGCCAGCCACGTGCTGTCGGGCCTGGCGCCCAGCTTTGCGGTGCTGCTGGTGAGCCGTATCGGCATTGCCGTGGCGCACGCGGTGTTCTGGTCGATCACCGCGTCGCTGGCAGTGCGCGTGGCGCCGGCGGGCAAGCAGGTGCAAGCGCTGGGCCTGTTGGCCACTGGTACTTCGCTGGCCATGGTGCTGGGCATTCCCCTGGGTCGGGTGGTGGGCGAGTGGCTGGGCTGGCGCATGACCTTCATGGCCATCGCCGGCGTGTCGGCGGTGACCGTGTTGATCCTGGCGCGGTCGCTGCCGTTGCTGCCCAGCCAGAACTCCGGCTCGCTGCAGAGCCTGCCGATCATCTTCAAGCGCCCGGCGCTGATGTCGCTGTACCTGCTGACCGCCGTGGTGGTGACCGCGCAGTTCACCGCCTACAGCTACATCGAGCCGTTCGCCCAGTTGGTGGCGCACCTGAGCGGCGAGATGACCACCGTGCTGTTGCTGCTGTTCGGCGGCGCCGGGGTGATTGGTTCGATCGTCTTCAGCCTGTTCAACAACCGCTTCCCCCGTGGCCTGCTGGTCTTCGCCATCGCCGCCCTGGCCCTGTGCCTGGCGCTGCTGTTGCCGCTGGCCGGGCACCCTGCCGGGTTGGGCAGCATGAGCGTGGTGTGGGGCATGTCGATCATGTGCTTCGGCCTGATCCTGCAGGCCAAGGTGCTGTCCCTGGCGCCGGACGCCACCGACGTGGCCATGGCCCTGCATTCGGGCATCTACAACGTCGGCATCGGCGGCGGCGCGCTGCTGGGCAGCGTGGTCAGCAGCCACATGGGCGTGGCCAACGTCGGCGTGGTGGGCGGCGTGCTGGCGTTGGCCGGGCTGGTGTGGTGCGGCATCATCACCCACCGCTATGGCCTGCCCAAGGCCCCGGTGCCGGTGGGGCAGCCCCGCGAGGCCTGAGCCGCGGCGGTTTCCCACGGGCGTGGATCCGTGCTTTAGTGTCCTCATGCGCCATGAGGACACTTGCCTATGCGTCACGACCCGTTCCGTATTCCCACCGATGCCGAGATAGACGCTGCCGAACAGCGCCTGGGCATGGACTTCCCCGAGGCCTACCGGGCCTTCCTCAAGGGCGGCAGTGATGTCGCCAACGCCGCCTTCGAGCCTGCCGTGGTGTTGCCGGGTTCGGCTGAGCTGGACCTGATCGATATCGCCCACACGGCCTGGAAGCACCAGGGCGTGCCCCGCGACCTGCTGCCCTTCATCGAAGCCGATGGCGACTATTTCTGCGTCAATGCCCGCGGCCAGGTGCTGTACTGGTCGCGCCAGGGGCCGCCGCAACCGCGCTGGTCGAGCTTCAAGGTGTGGCATGAACAGGTGTGCTTGAACGACGACTGAGCGTGCTTGCAGGTTATGGCAACATGTTGTAAAACATTGCTCGTATAAAGGTTGTTCATCATCTATTTAACAATGACAAAAGGAACGCCGCCATGCCGCTCGTGCGCATCGATGTAGCCAAGGACACCTCCACCGACACCGTAAAGGCCATCAGCGACGTGGTCTACGAGGCCATGACCCGCACCGCCAACGTGCCGGCCCACGACAAGTTCCAGATCATCAGCCGCCATGCCAGCGACGAGTTGGTGTACCCGGCCGAAGGCTACCTGGGCGTCAGCTACACGCCACGCATCGTGTTCATCCAGGTGACCTGGAACACCGGGCGCAGCACCGAAGTTAAAAAAGCCTTCTACCAGGCGGTGGCCAGCGGTATCCACGAGCGCACCGGCATTCGCAAGGACGACGTGTGGATCAGCCTGGTGGAGGTCAACCGCGAAGACTGGTCGTTCGGCCAGGGCGAGATGCAGTACGCACCGACTCATTGACGGCCACGGCCCCTGAAGGAACGACCATGCTTTCCACCTTTGTCGCCAGCCGCCTGGCGCCGCGCAACGTCCACTACGGCTGGGTCGTGGCGGCCGTGACCTTCCTGACCATGCTGGTAATGGCTGGCGCCATGGGTGCGCCGGGCGTGTTCATCGTGCCGCTGGAGCGCGAGTTCGGCTGGAGCAGTGCGCAGATCTCCTCGGCGCTGGCCGTGCGTTTCGCCCTGTTCGGGCTGATGGGGCCGTTCGCGGCGGCCTTCATGAACTACTTCGGCCTGCGCCGGGTGGTGCTGGTGGCCGTGGCGGTGGTGTTGTGCGGGCTATTGGGGTCGATGGTCATGACGCAATTCTGGCAGCTGGTGCTGCTGTGGGGCGTGGTCATCGGCGTGGGCACCGGGCTCACCGCCATGGTGCTGGGCGCCACCGTGGCCACGCGCTGGTTCAGCCAGCGCCGCGGCCTGGTGGTGGGGCTGCTGTCGGCCAGCACTGCTACAGGGCAGTTGGTGTTCATGCCGTTGCTGGCGTCGCTCACCGAGCATCATGGCTGGCGGGTGGGGCTGTCGTTCATCTGCTGCGCCATGGCGATAGCGGCCGTGGCGGTGGTGATGCTGCTGCGTGACCGCCCGGCGGACATGAACCTGCCGGCGTATGGCGACAGTGCGGTTGCGCCCGCACCGGCCGGCGCCGCGAGCCTGCTGGCGATGCTGATCAGCCCCTGGCGCGTGCTGCGCGACGTCAGTGGCAGCTGGACCTTCTGGGTGCTGTTCCTGACCTTCTTCGTGTGTGGTGCCAGCACCAATGGCTTGGTGCAGACCCACTTCATCAGCCTGTGCGGCGACTACGGCCTGGTGGCCACCAGCGCGGCGGGCATCCTGGCGATGATGGGCATCTGCGACTTCTTCGGCACCGTGGGCTCGGGCTGGCTGTCCGACCGTTTCGACAACCGCTGGCTGCTGTTCTGGTACTACGGTTTGCGCGGGGTGGCGCTGATGATGCTGCCGTTCACCGACTTCACCGTGTGGGGGCTGTCGCTGTTCGCGGTGCTGTATGGCCTGGATTGGATCGCCACGGTGCCGCCCACGGTCAAGCTGGTGGCGCAGACTTTCGGCAGCGAGCGCGCCAACATTGTCTTTGGCTGGGTGTTTGCCGGCCACCAGCTGGGGGCGGCGTTCGCGGCGTACGGGGCAGGGCTGACCCGTACCTTGATGGCCAGCTACATCCCGGCGTTTTTCGTGGCCGGGATGTTGTGCGTGCTGGCGTCGTTGATAGCGTTGTCGATACCGGTGCTGCGCAAGCGCGCCGCGGCCCAAGGGGCGTAGCAGCGGCCGCAGGCCGCGTCCGGCCCTGATGCGGTTTTCCTGCAAAACCGCGGCGCCTTGGACGCGGCCTGCGGCCGCTGCTACGGAAATCCTGCGGTCCGGGGTATCAGGGGCGCAGCAGGATCTTGCCCTTGCGGCCGGGCTGCAGGCTGGCGGCTGCGGCCTGGGCCACGTCGGACAGGTCGTAGATCGCTTCCACCGGCAATTTCAGCTCGCCACTGGCCGCCAGGCGCAGCAGTTCGCCGATCAGCCGGCGCTTTTCGTCCACCGACAACTTCGCGCCCACGGTGCTGCCCCAGAACCCCTTGACCGTGGCCTGCTTGAAGATCAGGTCGCCGGAAGAGATCTGCATGGGCTCGCCGGTCATGGAGCCGAACGACACCAACAGGCCGTTCTCCGCCAGCAGCCCCAGCAGGTCGCCGGCGGCGCTGCCGCCCACCGAATCCACGGCCGCACGAATCGGCGCGTCACCGGCAATGGCGCGGACCTTGTCCTGCCAGCCGGCCTGGGCGGTGGACACGGCGTTGCCGATGCCCAGTTCGGTCAGCTCGGCCACGCCGGCGTCGCGGCGCACCAGGTTGATGGTGTTGACGCCGCGCGCGGCAGCCAGCATCGCCAGGGTCTTGCCCACCGCGCCGTTGGCGGTGTTCTGCAGGATGAAATCGCCCGGTTGCACTTCAAGGAATTCCAGCAGCATCAGCGCGCTCAGGGGCATGGCGATCAGCTGCGCCGCGGCCTCGTCGGCGATCGCCGGTGGCAGCGGTACCAGCAGCTTGGCGGGGGCCAGGAAATACTCGGCCCAGGTGCCATGCACGGCGGCCACGGCGAAGCGCTGGCCCAGGGTGATGCCTTCCACGCCTGCGCCCAGGGCGTCGATCACGCCCACCGCTTCGCTGCCGCCAATGGCCGGCAACGTCGGCTTGTAGCCGTACTGGCCGCGGATGGTCCACAGGTCGTGGTTGTGGATCGGCGCCAGCAACGTCTTGATCCGGACCTGGCCGGGGCCTGGCTCGGGCAGCGGGCTGTCGCCCAGGCAGAGAACGTCGGCGGGCTCACCAAAGGTGGGGTGCAGGGCACTGTGCATGTGGAGCTCCTTGTTGTTGGATGGGCAGCGAGGGGGAAGGGGTAGGGTGGCAAGCCAGCAGCGCGCCGGTGGCGGCCAGGGCCTGGTGCAAAGGCGTCTTGTCGCGGCCCAGCTTGGCCAGCAGCGCGGCGCCCAGCCACATCTGGTACAGCACCTGGGCCAGCGCCAGGGGCTCGGCACCGGCCGGCAGCGAACCGTCGGCGCGGCCTTCGCGAATCAGCGCAGCCAGGCGCGCTACCAGCGCGGCGACGCCGGCGTCCAGCACCTGGCGCATGTCTTCGGAGAGGTCGGCCACCTCGGCGGCCAGTTTCACCACCAGGCAGTCTTCAGCCCAGCCGTCTTCCCCGGCCTCGGCGAGCCACGCCTGCCAGTAGCGCATCAGCCGCTCGCGGCCGCTGCTGCCGTCGGCCGCCAGGAGTGCGTTCAAGCGCTGGCCGTACTGGGCCACGTACTGCTGCAACAGCGCGCAACCGAAGGCTTCCTTGGACGGGAAGTAATGATAGAACGAGCCCTTGGGTACCCCGCAGGCCTTGAGGATTTCCAGCAACCCGACGCCCACGAATCCCTTGCGCAGCACCAGCTGCTGGCCGGTGTCGAGGATGTGCTGGCGGGTGGCTTCGGCTTTCTTGGTCAATGTCATGCCAGCCATTATGCATGAAACAGACCGGTCGTCTAGCTGCCCAATGCTCGCATGGCGACATTGCGCCACGGCGCCGTAGGATGGACGCGCCGCTGCCCCTGCGCTATCGTCGCGCCCGCGCTGGGCCCGCTCGGGTGGCAGCTTTTCCTACAGGGAGTGGTGCATGCAAGGCAGGATGAAGAACCGCGCGTGGGTGCTGCTGGTCGGGGTGGCGTTCATCGTCGCCGATCAACTGGTCAAGCTGTTGGCCCTGGCAGCCTTGCAGACCCAGAGCTTCAAATTTGGCAGCGACCCCGTCAACCTGGCGCTGGCGTTGAGCCTCAACCCTGGTGCGTTCCTCAGCGTAGGCGCCGCGCTGCCGCCATTGGTCAAGCAACTGATCTTCATCATCGGCGTGGCCGTAGTAGTCGGTTGGGCGGGCTATTGGGCGCTGAAGCACTGGCCCACCGCCACCGGCAAGGCACTGGCCGTCTACGCCATCGCCCTGGGCGGCGCCGGCAACCTGATCGACCGCGTGTTCCGCGACGGCCACGTGGTGGATTACCTGATTATCAACGTCGGTGCCGCCCACACTGGCGTGTTCAACCTCGCTGACATCGCTATAACCGCCGGCGCCCTGGCGCTGGCCTGGGACATGTTTGCCTCGCCCAAGGCGCAGAAATAACCCTTGGCAGGGACGCCGCTGAACAGGACACGAACCATGCAAGACAATGAATTGAACACCCTTCGCGCGGAAATCGACGCGTTGGACGAGGCGGTGATCCGCCTGCTGGGCCAGCGCTTCGTGGCCACGCAAAAGGTCGGCGAGCTCAAGGCCAGCCAACAACTCGACGCCGTGGACCCGGCCCGCGAAGCCCGCCAGGCCCAGCGCTACGCAGCGCTGGCGGCGCAGCACGGCGTTAGCGAAGACGTGGTGCAACGGGTGTTCCGCGTGGTCATCGACGAAGTGGTGCAAAACCACAAGGCGCTGCGCAACAACTGACCCGTAGCAGCTGCCGCCAGGCTGCGTCTGCTTCATGCGTTGAACCAGGCACACCGCAGGGTCCATGACGCGGCCTGGAGGCCGCTACTACGGGGGGCGCGTGTACCGTCGTCGATCGCGCCGTCTGCATCGCGGCCAAGGCCGGCTCCTACCACGGACGGCGTAGGAGCCGACTTTAGTCGCGATGCAGACGACGCTGGTTCAAGACAGTTTGCTGCCACCGACTTCTGCTATGACTGCAATGAGATCATTGATTGCAATACGGAGGCGCTCATGGCCAGTATTACCATCAGAAACATCGAAGACAGCCTGAAGGCGTTGCTGCGCATCGAAGCCGCCAACAATAATCGTTCAATGGAGGAGGAAGCTCGGGTCCTTCTCCGTCGCGCGCTGGTGAAACCCCCCGCGAAAAGCGGGTTTGGCAGCCGCATTCACGCGCGCTTCGCCGAGGACGCCATCGAGCTTGAACTGCCGGATCGCTCGGAGGCGCCTCGGGGCGAGGATCTTTTCCGGTGATTGTCCTCGACACCAACGTGCTTTCTGAGCTCATGCGGCCGGCGCCGGCTGCCAATGTCCTCGAATGGCTGGACAACCAGGACGCCGGTGACCTGACCACCACCTCCATTACCGTGGCAGAAGTGCTCTTCGGGCTTGCCGGCCTGCCAAGCGGGCAGCGCAAGGTCCGGCTGCAGACCCTGGCCACTCGCAACACAAAGGATTTTCAGCATCTGCCCATCGAGCTCATCAATCCGTGGGAGCCGATGCGCTGACAGCCTGCGCTTGGCGCGCAGCTTGGTTATAACCATAGTCAATAACGATCTAAACGTTAATAACGGAAGCGGCTATCCTGCCCGCCAGTTTTTGCGCGTGTTTAAGGCTCAGCAATGGATGTCGGTAATTTCGGTTTTGTGGTTGCAGGCCTTATCGTCGGCTTTGTAGTAGGGATGACCGGTGTCGGCGGCGGTTCGCTGATGACCCCGATCCTGTTGTGGTTCGGTATCAACCCGGCGACGGCCGTGGGCACTGACCTGCTGTACGCGGCCATCACCAAGTCCGGTGGCGTGCTGGTGCACCGCAAGAACAAGAACATCGACTGGGGCGTGACCGGCTGGTTGACCCTGGGCAGCGTGCCGGCGGTGGCGCTGACGCTGTGGTTCCTGAAGAGCTTCGACACCAACCCCAAGGCCCTCAATGGCCTGATCACCCAGGCGTTGGGCTATGTGCTGCTGCTGACCTCGGCGGCGGTGCTGTTCAAGCACAAGCTGCTGGCGTTCGCCCACCGCCGTGGCGGTGACAAGTCGCTGTTCAGCGGCACGCGCCTGAATGTGCTGACGGTGATCACCGGCCTGGTGCTGGGCACCATGGTGGCCCTGACTTCCATCGGCGCCGGCGCCCTGGGCACCGTGGCGCTGTTCATTCTTTACCCGCTGCTGCCCACCCGGCGCCTTGTAGGCACCGAGATTGCCCACGCCGTGCCGCTGACCCTGGTGGCGGGCCTGGGCCACGCCAGCATGGGCAACATGAACTGGGAACTGCTGGGCTTCCTGCTGATGGGCTCGCTGCCCGGCATCTACCTGGGCAGCCAGCTCACCGGGCGCATTCCCGATGCGGTGCTGCGCCCGTGCCTGGCGTTCATGCTGCTGTCCATCGGCTACAAGCTGGCCTTCTGATACGGCGGGCTTGCGCCCGCCGTCGCCTTACGCGTGCAGCCAGGCCTTGGCGTGTTCGCGCATCTGTTGTTCCAACTCACTGCCACGGGTGGCGAACACCCGGCCCAACGGGAAGCCGGCCTTCTCCAGCAGGTACGCCAGGCTGGCGTATTCACGCGGGTACTTGGCCACCACGGCGCTGTCGATCTCGACCGGGCCCAGGGGGAAGGTGAAGTAGCCCATGTCATAGACGGCCTGGCGCTTGAACAGCTTCCACTGGCCGTCGCGTTTTTCCACCAGGTCGTAGAAGCGTGCGTGGGTGTTGCAGCCCAGGTTCAGGCGGGTGTCTTCGCCGATGATCATCGAGTTGGTCTCGGCGATGGCCTTGTCGCCGTGGAAAGTCACCATGGGCGTGGCGATGAAGTGCTTGTTGCGCAGGGTCGAGGCGCCCATGCGGATGGAGCCGTCGATGAAGTCGCTGGCCAGGCCCTCGAACCAGGTCACGGCGACGGTGCCGTCGGGGTGGAACAGGTTGCGCAACTCGTCCCAGTTGCCGAGGTCGCGGTGCATCCAGCCGGTAATCAGGTCGGTGATCTGTTGGCGGTCTTCCAGGGTGTGGCTCATGGTGTGTTCCGGTTCAGTGGGTGAGGGCTTCAGCTTCTGCCGGTTTGCGGTTAACCTCAAATAGATAGATCTGACAGATCCATCACTTTAAATGATTGATTGAGGGCGACCATGGAACTGCGGCACTTGCGGTACTTTCTCGCCGTGGCGGAAGAGGGCCATTTCGGCCGTGCCGCCGAGCGCGTGCATATCGTGCAGTCGGCGCTGAGCATGCAGATTCGCGCGCTGGAGGAGGAACTGGGCGGCCCGCTGTTCGTGCGCACCAGCCGCCAGGTGCGCCTGACCGAGGCCGGCGAGGCCTTTCGCGAGCAGGCCCGGCGCACCCTGGAGCAGGCCGAGCATGCGCGGTTGACCGTGCAACGCTCGCTACGCGGCGAGACCGGACGGGTGCGGGTGGGCTTTGCCGGCAACGCGGTGTTCAGCGGCAAGCTGATGAGCGACCTGCGCGCCTTCCACGCCGCCTACCCGGACGCCGAGTTGGTGGTGGAAGAGGTGGCGCCGTCACGCCAGGGCGAGGCGCTGCTGGCCGGCCAGCTGGACATCGGCTACACCCCGGCGCAGGTGGTGGGCGAGGCCGTGCCGCTGCGCCTGGACGCGGTAGGCCGCTGGCCCTTGCTGATGGCCATGGAGCGCAGCCACCGGTTGGCCGGCGAGCCTCTGTTGACCGCAGCGATGCTGCACGATGAACCGATGATTCTGTACGCCGCCGACCCCCACGACCGCAGTCTGGAAGCCAGCCTGCGCGAGGCCCTGGGCGGCAGCCTCAAGGTGGCCCACCGCGCCGGCAACAGCCTCACCGTATTGGCCCTGGCCGCCGCGGGCCTGGGCCTGGCGCTGGTGCCCGAACCGCTGGTGCAGGTGGCCCTGGCGCAGCTGGTGTACAAGCCGCTGGCCATCGCCGGCATGCACACCGAACTGAGCATGCTCAGCCGCCCGGATGAAACCAGCGGTGCGGTGCAGGCGTACCTGGCCCTGGCCCGCGCTCAGGGGTGAGCGGCCAGCCAGTCGTGGATCATTGCGCGCAGGCGCTCCCCGGAAAAACTCGGGAAGTGGCCGCCGTGCACGGTACGCACCGGCAGGTTTTGCAGCCGCTCGAGGCTGGCGCGGTACTGCTCGAGGTTGGAGTGGTAGGCGTCCTCGATCAGCGGGCCGTCGTAGACGATGTCGCCGGAGAACAGCGTGCCGCTGGCCGCTTCCCACAGGCAGATGCCGCCCGGCGAATGGCCGGGGGTGTGCAGCACTTCCAGCACCCGGTCGCCAAGGTCCAGCACGTCGCCTTCGTCGATCAGGCGGGTGACCGGCGCTGCCTTCACCCGGTATTCCTCGTAGCACAGCGGGCAGCCGGGGTGGGCGTCGAACATTGGGTCGCCGATGCACAGGTCGGCCAGGGTCAGGTCG
This sequence comes from Pseudomonas imperatae, assembly GCF_057128625.1. NCBI lineage: Bacteria > Pseudomonadati > Pseudomonadota > Gammaproteobacteria > Pseudomonadales > Pseudomonadaceae > Pseudomonas > Pseudomonas imperatae. The sequence continues at coordinate 10,295 of NZ_JBSKHP010000036.1, forward strand.
TTGCGCGGGTCGGCCATGATAGCGGCTTCGGCCGGGTGCGCCAGGCGGTCGCTGAACTCGTGGTGGCCGGCGATGTGGTCGAAGTGGCTGTGGCTGGCCACCGCCAGCAGCGGCCGCTCGGTCAGCCAGGGCAACTGCTGGCGCAGGCTGACCAGCCCTGAGCCGGTGTCCACCAGCACGTCACGGTCGCGGCCGCTGATGTGCCACAGGTTGCAGCGGTAGAACGGCTTGATGAACGGCTCGTGAATCAGCTTCACGCCGTCGGCCAGCGGCTGTACTTCGAACCATTGTTCAGGGGTGACGATGCGCATGGGGCGGGACCTTGCGGCGAACCTTCGCCGGGAATGGGCGTCCGAAGGTGTGGACTCTGGGAGGTTAACGCTTTTGAAAGACGCCATCATCAAGAAGTACCGCCTGATCATCAAGACCCTGGGCTACGTGGGCTGGGCGCTGTTCTGGCTGCTGATCTGGGACATCCTGGTGACCGTGGACTTCATGCTCTACCTCAACAGCAAGGTCACCCTGCCGCTGATGCCCCTGACCCTGCTGGGTTCGGCGCTGGTGGTGCTGATCAGTTTTCGCAACAGTAGCGCCTACAACCGCTGGTGGGAGGCGCGCACCCTGTGGGGCGGGCTGGTGAACAGCTCGCGCAGCTTCGCCCGGCAGGTGCTGACCCTGATCGACGACGAGAACGGCGACGCCAACCCGGTGAAAGCCACGCTGCTGCGCCGCCACGTGGCCTACGTCAACAGCCTGGCCGCTGCGCTCAAGGGCAGCCAGTGCCCACCGGAGCTGAAGGCCTTCGTGCGCGCCGACGAGTTCGAGCGCAGCGCCAGCTCCAACAACTTCGCCAACGACATCCTCAACGGCTCGGCCAACCTGCTGGCCCGCGAGTACAAGGCCGGGCGCCTGGACAGCATCCGCCTGGCGCGGCTGGAGTCGACCCTGGTGGACCTGTCCAACAGCCAGGGCGGCCTGGAGCGCATTGGCAACACGCCGCTGCCGTTCCCCTACGTGTACTTCCCGCGGCTATTCATCTCGGTGTTCTGCCTGATCGTGCCGGTGGGCCTGGTGGAGTCGTTGGAGTGGTACACGCCGCTGGCCTCGACCGTGGTGGGCTTCATGCTGCTGGCCATCGAGCGCATCGGCACCGACCTGCAAAGCCCGTTCAAGCCCAGCGAGCACCAGATCAAGATGGACGCCATCTGCGAGACCATCGAGAAGAACCTGGAGTCGATGCAACGCCAGGCGCAGCATGCCGAGCTGATCGATTGAGGCCGCGCGCATGGGGTTCGACACAACCCTTAACACTCCTTCGATTGCCACCCTGCCCGGTGCGCCCTTACCCTGCGCACCGTCTCCGAAGCCTCGGGGATCAGGTTTAGCGACCTGCGCGGAACACTGCAGCACCATACCGCTTGTTTCAGGCTCCCACGCCTGCGATAAGTGTTATGGCAGCTGCGTGTGGGAGACCTTACGGTCTGCCGGTACCGCCCGGTTCGCTAACCTGCACGCAGCTGCCACCCCAATTCCCAACAATCGTGGCAGCCCTTCACCCGCAAGGAGCTTCCGCCATGGCCACCTTCGTCGCCACCACCTTTTTCCGCCACCAACTGCCCTTGCGCGCGCTGATGATCGAGGACCAGGCCTGGCTGTGCATCCACGACCTGGGCCGGCTGATGGGCGTGCATTTCGTGGAGCGGCGCATCCGCAGCCTGGACGCCGACCAGCACCGCGAGGCGTGGGTGCAGCTGGACGGGGAGTGGGGCCGGCACTTGCTGGTGAGCGAGACCGGCGCGGTGACCTTGATCATGCACAGCCAGATGCCCGAGAACCGCGCGCTGCGCCAGTGGCTGACGCTGGAAGTGGTGCCGACGCTGCGGCGCATGGGCCCCGGCGAGGTGCCGGCGGTAACGGCCATGTGCGCCCATGGTGGGCAGGTGAAGGTGCTGTATTGGCAGGATGAACCGTGGATTCGCCTGCGCGATATGCCCGAGGTGCTGCCCATCAACCGCCCGCAGAAAGCCCCGTGGTGGCGCGTATGGGCATAATCCCGTAGCAGCAACTGTCTTGTGGGAGCTGGCTTGCCAGCGAGCTTTTAGGCCCCAACAGCTCGCTGGCAAGCCAGCTCCCACAGGATGTAGCAGCCGCAGGCCGCGCCCCAGGCGCCGCGGTTACGGCGCGGTGGGGAGCCATTGGGATTGGGCCTGGCGGTAGGTGCCGGTGGCCTTGGCCAGGTGCAGCCATTGGTCCACGTACAGCTTCCAGGTGAGGTCGCCCTGGGGCAGCAGGTAGGCTTTTTCACCGTATTGCATGTACTGCGCCGGGTTCACCGCGCACAGCCCCGGCTGCAGTTTCTGGTGGTACAGCGCCTCGGAGGCGTCGGTGATCATCACGTCGGCCTTGTGCTGGCGCAGTTCCTCGAAGATCGTCACGTTGTCGTGCAGGCTCAGCTGCGCCTTGGGCAGGTAGGCGTGGACGAAGGCTTCGTTGGTGCCACCGGCCGGTTCTATCACCCGCACCTGGGGGCGGTTGATCTGCTCGATGCGCTGGTACTTGGCCTGGTCTTCGCAACGCACCAGCGGCACCTTGCCGTCCACGTCGAGGATGCTGCTGAACCACGCCTGCTTCTGCCGCGCCAGGGTCACCGAGATGCCGCCCACGGCGAGGTCGCACTGGCCGGCGAGAAAATCGGGCATCAGGGTTTTCCAGGTGGTGGGCACCCACTGCACCGTGGCGCCCAGGCTCTGGGCCAGGTTTTGCGCCAGGCTGACGTCGATGCCCTCGTAGCTGCCATCGGCCTTTTTGAAGGTGTAGGGCTTGTAGTCGCCCGTGGTGCAGACGTTGAGGTGGCCGCGCTGTTGGATGAGTTCCAGGCGCGACGGCAGGGTGTCGGCCAGGGCCAGGCCAGGGAGGAGGGTAGCCAGCAGGCAGGTGGCAAGCTTCATGGGGGCGCTCTTGTTGTTGAGTTCCGGGATGAAATCACAGCCTGCCGGCAAAAGCACGCAGGTGCGCGATGGGCACCGTCAGTCAGGATCAAGAGGGGCGATAACTGGCTGAAATCAAACCGAAACATTGTTGTCCTACAGTCCACGCCGACATAACGAGGACAGACTCTGTGAACCGACCTGCAAGACACCTGCGCAAGACCCTGGACGCCGTGGCAGCCAACAACCAGTCGGCGGCCCTGGACGTGATGCGCGCCCTCGACCAACTGGGCGACGAGGTGCTGCGCCAGCGCCTGCTGGGCGTGATCCACCGCCTCAACCAGGACGCCGAAGAACTGCGCCTGGCCCGTGACGAGGTGCAGGGCACCCAGGTGAAACGCGCCTGAACCTGCCCGGTGGTCTTTCTTCATCCAAGCGGGTTTGACAAGCTTTGGATACCTGATTTGCTTCACTCAAAGGCCCCTAGAAGAGCCTGCACAGCCTGAGTGGAGAACGCTTCATGCAACGTCGAGAGGTACTTACGTCCATCGTCGTGCTCGCCGCCGCTGGCACGCTTCCCCCGGCCAAGGCCGCCATCATTCGTGGCGAAGCGCCCTGGGCCCCCGAGTCCACCCAGCCACCCGAGCCGTTCAAGGCGGGCGGGCTGACCTTTCTCTCCGCCGCCGAAGCCAAGACCCTGAGCGCCATCGCCGACCGCCTGATCCCGGCGGATGAGCTGGGCATGGGCGCCACCGAGGCCGGCTGCGTGCAATTCATCGATCGCCAACTGGCCGGGCCGTTCGGCAACGCCGGCACCCAATACCGCGAGGGGCCGTTCCTGGAAGGCACCGCGCAGCAGGGCCCGCAGTTCAAGCAGACCCCCGCCGAGCGCTACCGCAGCGCCCTGGCCGCGCTGGAGCAGTACTGCAACGCCCAGGAGCAAAAGGCTTTCAGCGACCTGGCGCCCGAGCGCCAGGACACCTTGCTGACCCTGCTCGAAGCCGGCACCTTGCCGCTGCCCGGCATGAACCCGGCCGCCGTTGCCGGCTTCTTCAACCTGGTGCTGCAGAACGTGCGCGAAGGCTATTTCGCCGACCCGATCTACGGCGGCAACAAGGACATGGTGGGCTGGAAGCTGGTGGGTTTCCCGGGCGCGCAGTACGACTTTCGCGACGTCATCGAGCAACGCGGCCAGAAGCTGGACATCATTCCGGTAAGTATGGTGCAGCGCGACACCTGACGCCGCTTGCCGGTTGTCCCTACTGGTCTGCTTCTGCTTCTGCTTTTGTGCAAGGAGTATCGCCCGATGGCAAATTCTCTTCCCAAAGCCGACGTGGTCATCGTCGGGCTGGGTTGGGCCGGTTCGTTGATGGCCAACGAACTGACCCTGGCCGGCCTCAACGTGGTGGCCATTGAACGCGGCGCATGGCGCGACACCAGTTCGCAGTACCCCACCAGCATCGACACCGACGAGCTGCGCTTCGCCAGCCGCCGCGGCATGCTGCAGCCCCAGGCGGTGGAAACCCTGACCTTCCGCAACACGCCGCTGCAGCAGGCGCTGCCCCTGCGTGACTGGAACTGCTACCAGTTCGGCTGGGACGTGGGCGGCGCCGGCACCCACTGGAACGGCATGACCTGGCGCTTCCTGCCCTACGACTTCCAGAGCTACAGCCAGACCGTGGAGCGCTACGGCAAGGGCAAGCTGGTCGACGGCTTGCAGGTGCAGGACTGGGGCGTGACCTACGCCGACCTGGAACCCTTCTACGACAAGTTCGAGCGCCTGGCCGGCACCTCCGGCAAGGCCGGCAACATTAACGGCGTCAAGCAGCCGGGCGGCAACGTCTTCGAAGGCCCGCGCAGCCGTGACTACCCCCTGCCGCCGCTGGCGCGCACGCGCCTGGCCGAGATTTTCACCAAGGGCACCGAGGCCATGGGCCTGCACCCGTTTGCGGTGCCGGCCGGCAACACCTCCGGCGCCTACGTCAACCCCCTGGGCGTGCACATGGCGCCGTGCACCTACTGCGGCTACTGCGAGTTCTTCGGCTGTGGCAACTGGTCCAAGAGCAGCCCCCAGGCGTGCATCCTGCCGGCCGTGGTGGCTCGCGAAAACTTCACGGTGATCACCGAGTGCGAGGTACTGCGGGTGAACCTGGCGGCCGACGGCAAGACCGCCACCGGCGTCACCTACGTGGACCGCGCCGGCCAGCAGCACGAGCAGCGCGCCGACATCGTGGTGATCGCCGCCTACCAGATGGACAACGTGCGGCTGATGCTGCTGTCGAAAATCGGCAAGCCCTACAACCACCAGACCGGGGAGGGCGTGGTGGGGCGCAACTACGCCTACCAGACCATCGCCGGCGCCGGCATTTTCTTCGAGAACGAGACCCTCAACCCCTTCATCGGCGCCGGTGCGCTGGCCCAGGCGGTGGACGATTTCAACGGCGACAACTTCGACCACAGCCAGCACGACTTCATCGGCGGTGGCGTGGCCCTGGTGCACTCCACCAACGGCCGGCCCATTGGCCTGGCGGGCAACCTGCCGCCGGACGCGCCGCGCTGGGGCAAGGGCTGGAAGGCCGCCTACAAGCAGAGCTACCAGAACGCCAATTCGGTGTACTGCATGGGCAACAGCTACCCGCACCGCGACGTGTTCCTGGACCTGGACCCGCTGTACAAGGACCGCCATGGCCAGCCGTTGCTGCGGGTGACCTTCGACTGGAACGAGAACGACCGCCGCTCGGCGCATTTCATGGCTGACCGCTCGGTAGAGATCGGCCACGCCATCGGCGCCCGGACCGTGGTGCGCTCCGAGCCCACGGCCAAGCCGTTCTCGCCCATGGACCAGCTGTCCTCGCACACCACCGGTGGCGCGGTGATGGGCGACAACCCGAAAACCAGCGCCCTGAACCGTTACCTGCAGTGCTGGGACGTGCACAACATCTTCGTCGTCGGCGCCTCGGCCTTCGCCAATAACGGCGGCTACAACCCCACCGGCACCGTGGGCGCGCTGACCCTGTGGGCGGCGCAGGCCATCAAGGACCATTACCTCAAGGCCCCTGGCCCATTGGTGAGAACATGAGCGTGCGCACGCGTACGTGGCTGCTGCGCGGCCTGGTCGTGGTGGTCATTGCCGGGGTGGCGTTCGTCGCCTGGAACCTGCGCGGGCCGCGGGCCATCGACCCTGCCGAACCCGACTTCACCGGCTCGGCCGACACCACGCCCGGCTCGCTGGCCACCAGCGTCGACCCGGTCAAGCGCGGCCTGTACCTGGCGCAACAGGGCGACTGCGTGGCCTGCCACACCGCGCCCGGCGGCAAGCCGTTCGCCGGCGGCCTGGCCCTGGACACCGGCTTTGGCATTGTCTACGCCAGCAACATCACCCCCGACAAGGACACCGGCATCGGCGGCTGGACCGACCAGGAGTACCTGCACGCGGTGCGCGACGGTGTCGGCCGCCACGGCGCGCCGCTGTACCCGGCCATGCCCTACAACGACTACGCGCTGGTCAGCGACCAGGACCTGCTGGCCATCAAGGCGTACCTGGCGACGGTGCCGGCGGTGAACAACAAGGTGCCGGCGCCGCACATGCCGTTCCCCTTCGACATCCGCCAGATGATGTGGGGCTGGAACCTGCTGTTCTTCCGCAACCACACCTACGTGGCCGACAGCGGCCAGTCCGCCGAGTGGAACCGCGGCGCCTACCTGGTGCAGGGCCTGGGCCACTGCACCGCCTGCCACACGCCGAAGAACTTCATCGGCGGCGACAAGGGCGGCCAGCCGCTGCAAGGCTTCCAGCTGCAGGGCTGGTACGCGCCGGAGCTGTCCAATAATCCTTACCAGGGGCTGGGCCAGTGGTCGGTGGAAGAGCTGGTGGGCTATTTGAAGACCGGCGGCAACGTTCACAGCGTGGCGTCCGGGCCCATGGCCGAGGCGGTGTACAACTCCACCCAGCACTTCAACGACGCCGACCTCAAGGCCATGGCCGTGTACCTGAAGAGCCTGCCCGGCTCGGACCACAAGCGCCCCGACGCGTTGCAGGCCGATGACCAGGCCATGGTGCTGGGCAAGCAGATCTACGCGGCGAACTGTGCGGCCTGCCATATTTCCACGGGGCAGGGCGTGGACGGCATGGTCACCTCGTTCAAGGGCGCGGCGGGCATCCAGGCGCCGGACGCCTCCAGCCTGATCCGCACGGTGTTGCTGGGCAGCCGTGGCGCGGCCACCCAGGCCAACCCGACGGCGGCGGCCATGCCCAACTTCAGCTGGAAGCTGTCGGACGCGCAGACGGCGGCGGTGCTGACCTACATCCGCAACAGCTGGGGCAACGCCGCGGCGCCAGTGACCATCGACCAGGTGGCCAACGCCCGCACCAACCTGAAGGCGCGCCCCACCCTGTAGCAGCGGCCGCAGGCCGCGTCACGGCCACCGCGTTGCGCGTGACGCGGCCTGCGGCCGCTGCTACGGTAGATTTGTTTATGGTTATGTTATAGTGTAACAACAACTATTGTTGCCATGGACACTTGCCGATGCCCCTCGTTGCTGCGCTTCCCGACGTCGCCCTTACCGACCTGCCGCCTGCCCATGGCCCACTGGACTGGGTCGGCATGCAGCACATCGAGCTGCCCGTGCAAGTGGCCGAGCCAGGCTGCCTGGGCACGGTAGCAGCCCAGGCCGATGTGCAGGTCGACCTGCCCGACGCCGCCACCAAGGGCATTCACATGTCGCGGCTGTATCGCTTGCTCGACCTGCTGGAAGGGCAGGCGCTGAGCCCGGCCAGCCTGGCCCGGGTGCTGGCGCAGATGGTGGAAAGCCACGCCGACTGCCAGTCCCGCCAGGCGCGCCTGCAACTGGCATTCACCCTGTTGTGCCGGCGCCCGGCGCTGGTCAGCAGCGGGCTCAGCGGCTGGAAGGGCTACCCGGTGCGCCTGCGCGCCCATTGGCACGCCGGCGTGCTGCAGCTGCGGGCGCGGGTCGAGGTGGGGTATTCGTCGACCTGCCCGTGCTCGGCGGCGCTGGCCCGGCAGGTGGTGGAGCAACGTTTCCTCGACCAGTTCGGCCAGCGCGGAGGCCTTGGCGCGCAGGAGGTGGCGGCCTGGCTGCGCGCCAACGCCAGCGCCGCCACGCCCCACAGCCAGCGCAGCGTGGCCAGTATCGAGGTGAGCATTGCCGGGCACGCCGGCACACTGGGCCTGATGGCGCTGATCGACCAGGCCGAGGCCGCCCTGGGCACGCCGCTGCAGACCGCGGTCAAGCGCGCCGACGAGCAGGCCTTCGCGCAGCTTAACGGCGAGCACCTGATGTACGTCGAGGACGCCGCGCGCAAGCTGACCCAGGCGCTACAGGCCACCCATGACCAGGTGCAGGTGTTCGTCTCCCACCGCGAAAGCCTGCACCCCCACGATGCCGTGGCCTGGGCGGCCAGGCCCTGACCCCGCCCCACCATCCCCGTAGCAGCAACTGTCTTGTGGGAGCTGGCTTGCCAGCGAGCTTTTATGGTCCCAACAGCTCGCTGGCAAGCCAGCTCCCACAGGCCGCGTCCCGTCCCCCACGATTTCATCAAACGCCACTGGACAGATCTCAATATTGCAATGTTATAATGTAACAAATCTTGTCGAGTAATCACCGTGATCCCCCACCCACTCTCCACCCTGACCCGCTCGGCGCTCCAGCGCCTGGCGCTGTCGTTGCTGCCCCTGGCCCTGCTATGGGCCGCTGTCGCCTGGGCGGTGGCCATTCCATGAGCGCCGCCGTCATCCTCGAAGACCTGACCGTCACCTACGAACGCCGCGCCGCCGTGCACCACGTCAGCGGCCGCTTCGATGCCGGCAGCCTCACCGCCGTGGTCGGCCCCAACGGCGCCGGCAAGTCGACACTGATCAAGGCCATCGTCGGCGTGCTGCAACCGGCCCAGGGCCAGGTGCGTCTGGGCGGCCTCAGCGCCCGCGCCATCGGCTACCTGCCGCAGGCGGCGGAGATCGATCGCAGCTTCCCCATCAGTGTTGCCGACACCGTGGCCATGGGCGCCTGGGGCCAGATCGGCGCCTGGCGCGCGCTCACCGGCGGCCTGGCCCGGCGTGCCCGCGAGGCGCTGGAGGCGGTAGGGCTGGAAGGTTTCGAGGCGCGTGCCATCGGCTCACTGTCCTCCGGGCAACTGCAGCGGGTGCTGTTTGCCCGCCTGCTGGTGCAGGACGCCCAGCTGATCGTGCTGGACGAACCCTTCACCGCCATCGACGCGCGCACCACCCACGACCTGCTGCAGCTGGTGCGCACCTGGCACGGCCAGGGCCGCACGGTGATTGCCGTGCTGCACGACCTGGAACAGGTGCGCGAGCATTTCCCGCAGACCCTGCTGCTGGCCCGCGAGCGCATCGGCTGGGGCGCCACGGGTGAGGTGCTGTGCAGCGCCAACCTGCGCCAGGCGCGCAACATGGCCGAGTTCTGGAGCGCCGACGCCGCGCTGTGCCAGGCCGACACGGGAGCGCGGCCATGATGCTCTACAGCAACCTGGTACAGCCGTTCGTGGAGTTCGGTTTCATGCGCCGCGCGCTGGTGGCGTGCCTGGCGCTGGGCATCGGCTCGGGGCCGGTGGGCGTGCTGCTGATGCTGCGGCGCATGAGCCTGGTGGGCGACGCCATGAGCCACGCGGTGTTGCCGGGGGCGGCGCTGGGCTTCCTGGTGGCTGGCCTGTCGCTGCCGGCCATGGGCCTGGGCGGGCTGATCGCCGGGCTCACCGTGGCGCTGCTGGCCGGGCTGGTCAGCCGCCTGACCACGCTGAAGGAAGACGCCAGCTTCGCCAGTTTCTACCTGGCCTCGCTGGCGGCCGGGGTGATGATTGTCTCGCTGCACGGCTCCAACATCGACCTGTTGCACGTGCTGTTCGGCACCATCCTGGCCATCGATGACCAGGCCATCTACATGGTCGCCGGCATCGCCTCGTTCACCCTGATGCTGCTGGCGCTGATCTTCCGGCCACTGGTGCTGGAGTGTTTCGACCCCGGCTTCCTGCGCGCCGTGGGCGGCCGCGGCTCGCTGTACCACGTGCTGTTCTTGCTGCTGGTGGTGCTCAACCTGGTGTCCGGTTTCCAGGCGCTGGGCACGCTGATGGCGGTGGGCATGATGATGCTGCCGGCCACCGCCGCGCGTTTCTGGGCCACTTCGCTGACCGCGCTGATGCTGGTTTCGACCCTGATCGCGACGCTGTCCGGGTTGATTGGACTGATCGTCTCTTATCACCTGGGCGTGGCTTCCGGCCCCGCCATCGTGCTCACCGCCAGCGCCTTCTACGGCGTGTCGGTGCTGTTCGGCCGCAGCGGCATGCTGCGGCGCTTCTTCCCCCAACCCCACCTGTCAAACTGAAGGACCACCATGAAACGCACACTCCTTGTGGCTGCTGCTGTGCTTACCCTGTCCGCGTTCAGCGCCCTGGCCCAGGCCAAGCCCCTGGAAGCGGTGGCCTCGTTCACCGTGATTGCCGACATGGTGCACACCGTGGGCGGCGAGCACGTACACGTGACTTCGCTGATCGGCCCAAACGGCGACCCCCATGTTTACGAACCGACCCCGGCCGATGCCCAGGCCCTGCGCCACGCCGACCTCACCTTCGTCAGCGGCCTGCACCTGGAAGGCTGGATGGACCGGCTGATCACCGCGTCGGGCTACCAGGGGACGCCGGTGGTGTTGTCCACGGGCATCAAGACCCGCAGCATGGAGGAGGACGGCCAGCAGATCACCGACCCCCACGCCTGGAACAGCGCCGCCAATGGCGTGGTGTATGTGCGTAACATCGTCGCCGCGCTGAAGCAGGCCGACCCCGCCGACGCTGCCGAATTCCAGGCCAATGGCGACCGCTACATCGACCAGTTGCAGGCCCTGGACCGCTACGCCCGCAGTGAGATTGCCAGCATCCCCAAGGCCCAGCGCAAGGTGCTGACCTCCCACGACGCCTTCGGCTACTTCGGTGACGCCTATGGCGTGACGTTCCTGTCGCCGCTGGGCTTCTCCACCGAGAACGAGGCGTCGGCGGCGGACGTGTCGAAGTTGATCCGGCAGATCAAGGGCGAGCACGTCAGCGCCTACTTCTTCGAGAACTCCGGCGACCCGCGGCTGGTCAAGCAGATTGCCGCGGCCACCGGCGCGCAGCCGGGCGGCGAGCTGTACGTGGAGGCCCTGAGCCCGGCGGACGGCCCGGCCTCCACCTACGCGAAGATGTTCCATTACAACGTCGACAAGTTGGTGGCGGCGATGAAGGCCGGGCATTGACCGCGATGCAGGCGACGCGATTCATGGGGGATACGCGTTCGCGCGCGCAACCCGCCGATTGCGTCATATCAGCGCCAACGCCGCCAGCAACGCCGGCGGCATCACCAGCGCGCCCAGCCGCAGGAACCCCAGGGCGCTGACATGGCCGCCCTCGCGGCGCACTGCAATCAGCCACAGCAGGGTCGCCAGCGAGCCGGTCACCGACAGGTTCGGGCCCAGGTCCACGCCAATCAGCAACGCGGCGGTGGTGGCCGTGGGCAGCGGCGCAATCTGGTTCATGGAGCCGGCGATCAGCCCCGCCGGCAGGTTGTTGATCAGGTTGCTGGCCACGCCAATCACCACGCCGCCCAGCCACCCGGCCTGGGTGGGTGACTGCGCGGCCAGCGCCGCCAGTTCTCGCGCCAGCCAGGTGGTGAGCCCGGTCTGGGTCAGCCCCGCCACCAGCACGAACAGCCCTGCCACCAGCGGCAACACCCCCCAGGCCACATGGCGCAGCACCGGCAACGGGCTGGCGCGCTCCAGCAGGTGCACGCCCAGCACCGTTGCCAGGCCGGCGCAGAAGGTTGGCAGGCCCAGTTGCCAGTCCAGCGCCGAGGCCAGCAGCAGCACCGCCGCCGTCAGGCCGATGCCCCAGGCGGTCAGGCGCGCGCTGGTGGTCAGCGGCTGGGGCGTGAACTCGGTGGCCAGCGGCGCGCGCAAGGCGTGGCGCTGGCTGAAGCGCAGCACCGCATAGGTCAGCACGATGGCCGCCAGCGATGGCAGGCTGAAGTGCGCCAGCCAGGTGGGCAGCGGCGGCATGTGGCTGCCGAACACCACCAGGTTGGCGGGGTTGGAGATGGGCAGCACGAAGCTGGCGGCGTTGGCGATGAACGCGCACACGAACAGGTACGGCAGCGGCTCGGCGCGTGCCGCACGGGCGGCGGCGTACACCGCCGGCGTCAGCACCACGGCGGTGGCGTCGTTGGACAGCAGCACCGTCACCAGCGTGCCGACCAGAAACACCAGGTCGAATAGCCGCGTTGCCGAGCCCTTGGCATGGCCGGCGGCGACCATGGCCAGCCAGTCGAACAGGCCTTTTTGCCGCGCCAGTTCCGCCAGCGCCATCATGCCGATCAGGAACAGGTACACGTCGGTGCCCTTGGCCACCGCTGCCAGGGCGCTGGGCAGCGGGATCAGCCCGGTACCGGTCAACAGCAGCGCAGCGCCTGCAGCCCAGGCGTATTCGGGCGAGCGCCAGGGGCGCAGCAGGATACCCAGGGTGGCCAGCAGGGCGACGGCCCAGATCAGCAGTTGCGTGGGGGTGAAGGGCATTCAACGGGCTCGGGCAAGGGTAGGGGAGGTGTCTGTGGCGGGCAGTGTCTCCGGCATTTTCACCCACAGCAACAGCAACGCCACGCAGGCCACTGCGGCCAGGGTCAGGAAGCCGGCGCTGTAGCCGCCCCAGTGCACCATCAGCCCGGCCAGCCCGGCGCTCAGTGCGGCGCCCAGGCCGAAGACGGTGGTCACTGCGCCCAGGGCCACGTTGAAGTGGCCGGTGCCTTGGGTCAGGTCCTTGACCATCAGCGGCAGCAGCGCGCCGAACAGGCCGGCGCCGATGCCGTCGAGGGTCTGGATGGCCACCAGCCAGGCGGCGTCATCGGACAGGGTGTAGAGCACGCCGCGCAGCGGCAGAATCAGGAAGCCGGCCAGCAACAGCGGCTTGCGCCCCCACTGGTCGGCTCGGGCACCCACCAGCCAGGCCATGGGCACCATCACCAGCTGGGCGGCGATGATGCAGGCCGAGGTCAGCGGCGTGGCCAGGGCCAGGTCATGCAACGCCAGCTTCTGGCTGACCAGGGGCAGCATGGCGGCGTTGGCCAGGTGGAACAGCGCGCAGCACAGCGCCAGGGTCAGCAGTGGGCGGTTGCCCAGCAGCACGCCCAGGGCCGGGGCGCTCGCGGCGGGGGGCGTTCCGCCCAGGCCCCGGGCCTGCTGGTGGTCGATGGTGCGCGGGTCGATAGCCCAGGTGGCCGCGACGCTGGCCAGGGCCATGAACGCCATCAGGTAGAACACCGCCGTGGGCCCCAGCCACAGGGCCAGGGCGCCGGCCAGCAGCGCAGCCACGGCGTTGCCGGCGTGGTTGAAAGCTTCGTTGCGGCCGGTGCGGCGGGTGAACGCCCGTGGCCCGACGATGCCCAGGGACAGCGCGGCAATGGCCGGGGCGAACACCGACGCGGCGACGGCGCTGAGCGACTGGGTGATGGCTACCCAGGTAAAGGCGGCGGTCCAGGGCAGTGCCAGGCAGCTGGCCGTCACCAGCAGCGCGGCGATGATCACCGTGCCGCGCTTGCGCTGCGTGCCGTCGATCAGCGCCCCGGCGGGCGTCTGCGCCACCAGGGCGGCGAGGCCGGCCAGGGTCATTACCAGGCCGATCTGCGCGGCGTCCCAGTGGTGCTCGGCCAGCAGGTAGATGGCCAGGTAAGGGCCCAGCCCATCGCGGACGTCGGCCAGGAAGAAGTTCAGCGCATCCAGCGCCGCCCCGTCACGGCGAGAGGAAGCGCTGTGCATGCGCAGGCTTCAGCGTTTCAGCCGTGCGGCGAACTCGGCCACGCGCTGGCCCAGTAGCTTGGCGGTCTCCAGGTCGCCGCCGCGTGGTGCTTCGTCCGGCGAGGCGTCCGACGGCGACACCGCCAGCGCGCCGCCAAAGCCTGCGGTCCAGTTGATGTCGTTGGGGCCGTGGGCCTTGGTGTTGGCGGGCATCAGGCCGGTGCCGATCCACACCTGGCCGTGCTGCTGGGACAGGGTCCAGAAGTAGGTGATGGTGGAGAACTTGTCGCCGTTCACCGAGGCCGAGTTGGTGAAGCCGGCGGCTACCTTGTCTTTCCAGGCCTGGCCAAACCAGGGCTTGGACGAGGTGTCGGCGAACTTCTTGAACTGCCAGGCCGGCCCGCCCATGTAGGTGGGGCTGCCGTAGATGATGGCGTCGGCGGCGCTGATGGCTTCCCAGTCGGCGTCGCCGAGGTCGCCGTTGGCGTCGATGCGGTACAGCGTGGCCTGGGCGCCCGGTGCTGCGGCGGCGCCGGCGTGCACGGCTTCGGCCTGCTTGGCGGTGTGGCCGTAGCCGCTGAAGTAAACGATGGCGATGGAGGTCATGGGGCAGTTCCACGGTAGGGTTGGGAACAAGACACTATAGGTGCAAATTCGTCGGCCCAGCGGTTGAAATTCACCGTCGTCCCCGACAGAATCGCCGCCCGATCCGGTCGCCGAGGCCGGACGTCCGTGGCCACGAGGGGTTGCCGTTGAACCAACAGACATTGTCCATGCGCCTGGCGCGCGTGGCCGCGCAGGTGCCGGCCGGGGCGCGCCTGGCCGATATCGGCTCCGATCACGCCTACCTGCCGGTGGCGCTGCTGCGCCGTGGCGCGATTGCCACGGCGGTGGCCGGCGAGGTGGCGGTGACACCGTTCCAGGCCGCCGAGCGCACGGTGCGCGACAACGGCCTGGAGGCTGTGGTGACCGTGCGCCTGGCCAACGGCCTGGCGGCCATCGAGCCAGGCGATGGCATCACCGCCATCACAATGTGCGGCATGGGCGGCGAGACCATTCGCGACATCCTGCTGGCCGGCGCTGGGCGCCTTAGCGGGCAGGAACGCTTGATCCTGCAGCCCAACGGCGGCGAGCCGCCGTTGCGCCAGTGGCTGATGGCCAACCACTACCGCATCATTCACGAGGAAGTGCTGCGCGAGCACCGCTTCGACTACGAGATCATCGTCGCCGAGCGCAGCGGGCCGGTGAGTTACTGCGACCGCGAGCTGTACTTCGGCCCGTTGCAGCTGCAGGCGCGCAGCCCGGCGTTCCTGCTCAAGTGGCAGCACGTGCTGCGCCAGCGGCGCAAGACCCTGGCGCAGTTCGCCCAGGCGCGGCAGGCGGTGCCGGCGGCGAAATTGGCCGAGGTGAACCAGCAGGTGGCGTGGATCAGCGAGCTGCTTGGCGCACCCTGACGCAGCCTTCGGCAGCTGTTACGCGAATGTGGATACCCCATGGACCGCGTCGCCTGCATCGCGGCCAAGGCCGGCTCCTACCACGAATAGTGTAGGAGCCGACTTTAGTCGCGATGCAGACAACGCCATTTCAAGACAGTTGCTGCTAGCGGCCGCATGGCCGCGTCCGGCGGTCAACCGGCCTTGCGCAGGGTGAAGTTGATGCGCTGGGGGCCCATCACGGCGTGCGTGCCTTCCTTGAGCGGCAGCACGCCGTGGAAGCGCAGGCGGTCGACGCCGCCCCACACCATCACGTCGCCGTGCAGCAGCGGCACCCGCAGCGGGCGGTCGCTGCGGGCCAGGCCGCCCATCTGGAACATCGCCGGCAGGCCCAGGGACACGGAGACGATGGGCGCATCGTAGTCGCGCTCGTTTTTGTCCTGGTGCAACGACATGCGCGCGCCGGGCACGTAGCGGTTGATCAGGCAGGCGTCGGGCACGAAATCGGCAAACCCCGCCACCGCGGCGGCTTCGCCGGCCAGGCGGCAGAATACCGCGGGCAGGCCAGGCCAGGGCTGGCCGGTGCGCGGGTCGAGCGGGGTGTAGCGGTAGCCATGGGCGTCGGTGGTCCAGCCCAGGGGGCCGCAATTGCTCAGCGCCACCGACATCGTCTGGCCACCGGGGGTGACCATGCGCCGAAACGGCGCGGCCTTGAGCACGCTGCGCAACGGTGGCAGCAGCTCATCGACGAAGGGCAGGGCGAAGGCGCGCAGCACGAAGGTCTGCGGGCCAAGCTGCTCGACCCGCGGCGGCTGGCGGGTGGCCGCCTCGTCGAACAGGTCCAGGTTCATGGCACGGCAGGCGGGGCAGGGCGCTTACAGCGCCTTGCTGACGCGGATCTCGGTGATCGGCTCGTCGCTGTCGCCATGGATGGCGGCCAGGGCAGCCTTGGCCTCTTCCAGCGAGCCGGTGGCCAGATGAGCGAAGTCCCAACGGCGCTCGCCGTTGATTTTGTAGTGGATCACGTACTTGGTCACGAAAAGTTACCTGCGAAAGGGAATCAGCTGAACTTGGAGGCCGAACGGCGCACGATCTTGATCTTGTGGGTGAACGCCTTGCGGTGCGCGCCCATGGCCAGCTTGGCGCCGGTGGTGTCGATGGTGATGTTCCAGAAACCGGTGCTGGGCGCGGTGATCTTGGCCGGGAAGGTATCGAACTGGCCGCCATGGTAGGTGTGACGCCCGCCGTTCTTGAAACTGCGGAAGTTGGCGTCGCTCATCAGACGGATGTTGCAGCGCTGGGAGCACTCGATGACCACCAGGTCATCTTCGTTGAGGTGCTCGCGCTGGTGTACGAATTTCATGTGAATCTCCGGGATGCATCTTTTGGCAAACCAAAACGATACCATGGCAGGCTTCATGGCGCCGCGTTTCCTGCACTGCGCAGGAAAATTTGCGACCAGGTGGAGCAAATGGCCACTTGGGCGGTCACAGAGTCTTTTGCAAGGGAGTTCGTTTATGAAATGGGCGTGGGTTGCGGTGGTGGCTTTGCTGGGTGGGTGCGCCAGTGTCTCGGACATCGAGAAAAGCCCCGAGACCATGGGGGTGATTTCCGGCAAGTCGCCCAAGGAGTTCAGCGATTGCGTGGTCAAGCACCTGGCCGACAGCCGCAAACCGTCAACCGTCGAACCCTGGCGCGAAGGCTACCGGGTGATCGTGCCGCAGAAACTGTCCTCGGCCCCGGCGGCGGTGATCGACATCGACAAGCGCTCCAACGATGGCAGCAGCATCAAGCTGCATGAGCGCATCTCCAACGTGCCGATCCGCCCGCATGACGTGCAGCGCGCGGTCACGGCCTGTATCTCCGGCGAATGACCGCAGGGCGGCGTGGTTACTTGCACATGATGGTCAGGGTGCGGCTGGTGTAGTTGCCAATGTCGGCGCCCAGGGTCTTGTCGCTGTCCTTGGGGCCGGCGCCGGCGGTGCCGACGATGTCATAGCGGCCGTTGCTGCAGGCGTCGGTGGCTTTCTGGTAGCAGGCGTCCCAGGACGCTGCGGCGCCCGAGCAGTCGATGCTCACGCCCTGCTTGCCGTTCTTCAGCACCGTGGGCGTGGCAGACGCGCAGCCGCCCAGGGCCAGGACCGCGAAAAGTACCAGGAATCTGTTCATCGAATGTTTCATCATAGGCAAGGGTGGAAGGGCGGCGGCACGAACGGCGGCCATCCTGCCGGGGCGCGGGGTGCGCCAACGGGGGACGTCTGATGCTATACAACGCGGCGGGCGGCGAACAGCCCCGCAGTGAAATTCTGCCTTGCCCTTGGCGCGATTGCTGCTAAAACCAATACGGTGGCGTAAATTTGTGTCGCGCGCGGAACTATCTGTAACAGGTTTTCTCTATTTCTCCATTGGTTGGCCGGGGGCAGGGCATTGTAAGGTGGCCTCTGCCTGATTAGACTGCGCCGAAACTCGTAAAGCACAGCCCTTTGTAAGGACTCATATGATCAAGAAATGCTTGTTCCCAGCAGCCGGTTACGGCACTCGCTTCCTGCCAGCGACCAAAGCCATGCCCAAGGAAATGCTGCCGGTGGTCAACAAGCCACTGATCCAATACGGTGTCGAAGAGGCATTGGAAGCTGGCCTGAACCAGATCTCGATCGTCACCGGCCGCGGCAAGCGCGCCCTGGAAGACCACTTCGACATCAGCTACGAGCTGGAAAACCAGATCAAGGGCACCGACAAGGAAAAATACCTGGTCGGTATTCGCAAGCTGTTGGACGAGTGCACCTTCTCGTACACCCGTCAGACCGAAATGAAAGGCCTGGGCCACGCCATTCTCACCGGCCGCCCGCTGATCGGTGACGAACCCTTCGCCGTGGTCCTGGCGGACGACCTGTGCGTGAACCTGGAAGGCGACGGCGTGCTGGCCCAGATGGTCAAGCTGTACAACCAGTTCCGTTGCTCGATCGTGGCCATCCAGGAAGTCGACCCGTCGGAAACCAACAAGTATGGCGTCATCGCCGGCGAGATGATTCGCGACGACATCTACCGCGTCAACAGCATGGTCGAGAAGCCAAAGCCTGAAGATGCGCCGTCCAACCTGGCCATCATCGGCCGTTACATCCTGACTCCGGACATCTTCGACCTGATCGAGCAGACCGAGCCAGGCAAGGGTGGCGAGATCCAGATCACCGACGCCCTGATGAAACAGGCCCAGGCCGGTTGCGTGCTGGCGTACAAGTTCAAGGGCCAGCGTTTCGACTGCGGCGGCGCCGAAGGCTACATCGACGCCACCAACTTCTGCTTCGAGAACTTCTACAAGACTGGCAAGGCGTTCTGACGCCAGGCTGGTTGATGCGACACCCGACGCCGCGGCCTTGAAAGCCGCGGCGTTTTCGTTTCTGCGCCCGTGGCCTCGTGACGCGGCCTGGCGGCCGCTGCTACGGGTTTATGGCAATCCCGTAGCAGCTGCCGCAGGCGGCGTCCGAATGCCCCGCGGTGCCATCGATAATACGCGGCGCCGGCAGACGCGGCCTGGCGGCCGCTGTTACGGGGGCGCATGGCCCGGTTGGGTAGGGTAGTATTGGTTCCCTGCCAAGGAGACTTAAGCAATGGCCCACGATTTTGATCTGTTTGTAATAGGCGCCGGTTCCGGCGGTGTTCGCGCGGCGCGCTTTGCCGCAGGTTTCGGCGCCAAGGTGGCCGTGGCGGAAAGCCGCTACCTGGGCGGCACCTGTGTCAACGTCGGCTGCGTGCCGAAGAAACTGCTGGTGTACGGCGCCCACTTCGCCGAGGACTTCGAGCAGGCCCAAGGCTTCGGCTGGACCTTGGGCGAGGCCGATTTCAACTGGCAAACCCTGATCGGCAACAAGAACCGCGAGATCCAGCGCCTCAACGGCATCTACCGCAACCTGCTGGTCAACAGCGGCGTGACGCTGCTCGAAGGCCATGCGCGCATCGTCGACGCCCACCACGTGGAAGTCGACGGCCAGCGTTTCAGCACCGAACGCATTCTGATCGCCACCGGTGGCTGGCCGCAGATCCCGGACATTCCGGGCCGCGAGCACGCCATCACCTCCAACGAAGCATTCTTCCTGCCGCAGTTGCCCAAGCGCGTGCTGGTGGTGGGCGGCGGCTACATCGCCGTGGAGTTCGCCGGCATCTTCCACGGCCTGGGCGCCGACACCACGCTGCTGTACCGCAAGGACCTGTTCCTGCGTGGTTTCGACCGCTCGGTGCGCGAGCACTTGAGCGAAGAGCTGACCAAGCGCGGCCTGAACCTGCAGTTCAACAGCGACATCCAGCGCATCGACAAACAGGCCGACGGCACCCTGGCCGCCACGCTCAAGGACGGCCGCGTGTTGGAGGCCGATTGCATCTTCTACGCCACCGGCCGCCGCCCGATGCTCGACAACCTGGGCCTTGAAAACGTATCGGTGAAGCTCGACGACAAGGGCTTCATCGCCGTGGACGAGCAGTTCCAGACCAGCGAGCCGTCGATCCTGGCCCTGGGCGACGTGATCGGCCGCGTGCAGCTGACCCCCGTAGCCCTGGCCGAAGGCATGGCCGTGGCCCGCCGCCTGTTCAAGCCCGAACAGTACCGCCCGGTGGACTATGCCTACATCCCCACTGCTGTATTCAGCCTGCCGAACATTGGCACCGTGGGCCTTACCGAAGAGCAGGCGCTGGAGCAAGGCCATGAGGTGAAAATCTTCGAAAGCCGCTTCCGGCCAATGAAGCTGACCCTCACCGAGTGCCAGGAGCGTACCCTGATGAAATTGGTGGTGGATGCCAGCACCGATCGCGTCCTGGGCGTGCACATGGTCGGCCCAGAGGCTGGGGAGATCATCCAGGGGTTGGCGGTGGCGTTGAAGGCTGGCGCGACCAAGCAGGTGTTCGATGAAACCATTGGGGTCCATCCGACGGCGGCCGAAGAATTTGTGACCATGCGGTCATCGGTGCGTTAAGTACGTATCAAAATGTACTAGCTGTTGTTTTCAACAGGTTTCGGCGGA
The DNA here is from genome assembly GCF_057128625.1 of Pseudomonas imperatae. NCBI lineage: Bacteria > Pseudomonadati > Pseudomonadota > Gammaproteobacteria > Pseudomonadales > Pseudomonadaceae > Pseudomonas > Pseudomonas imperatae. The sequence goes on from NZ_JBSKHP010000036.1 coordinate 30,452, forward strand.
TCCATTTTGTGGTATCCGCCGTAATCTTTTTTAACCATTACTCTTCTTGTTACATCTCCACAAACCCCGTCCTAAAGCCTTCTTGTGCGTGGCTTCAACGACTTTCCGATCGTCCCCGCGCCCTGGTCCTACACGTTCGGCAAATCCTTCCGACGTTCTTTTTAAGTGAGCCAATTACATACTGGGCCGGCGCAATCGAGCGCTGCGGCAGCGATGAGCGCTGCCGTTCACTGTTAGGGATAAGGAACGCTTCCATGAAAATGAAATTAGCCACGGCGGTAACCGCCTTGTGTGCCGCGCTGTCGATGCCAGCTGCATTTGCCGCGGACGGCCAGATCGATTTCGTCGGCGAAATCAAGGGTAATACTTGCAACATCAACGGCGGGCAACCGAACTTCCAGGTCGATCTGCCACCGGTCTCGCGCACTGCACTGGCCACGGTCGGGCAAAGCGCAGGCCGCACGCGTTTTGACTTGCAGCTCACCGAATGCATGCCTGATACCGGCAAAGTCGCCACCTATTTCGAGGCCGGCCCCACCATCAGCCCCACCAGCGGCCGGCTGATTACCGACCCGGGCGCCGGGCAGGCGGACTTCGTCGAAGTGGCGCTGCTCAACGACAGCTTCCAGCAGATGGAGCTGAACCAGGCCTTCCCGGGCCAGAAGTCCCAGGCCGTGGACATCGTGGCGGGCAGCGCCAACCTCGAGTACTACGCCGAATACGTTGCCACAGGCGTGGTGACGGCGGGTGAGGTGAACACGCGGGTCATGTACTCCCTCGTCTATCCGTGATGGTGCCGCGCATGGCCTGCCTGCGGGCAGGCCATGCGTCGTTGTTGTAGCGAAGGGATTCTCTCCATGTTCAAGCCTGTTTTTGCCCTGCTGGCGGCGTTGCTGCTGGCAGCGCCTGGCCATGCCAGCGTGATCATTGGCGCTACCCGGGTCATTTACCCGGCCGGCGCGCCCGAAGTCACCGTGCAACTGCTCAACCCCGACGCCGCGCCCGCGCTTGTGCAGGCGTGGCTGGACGACGGCGACGCGGGGGCCAACCCGCAGACCCTGGCCGTCCCCTTTATCGTCAGCCCGGCAATGGTGCGCATCGAGGCCAGCCAAGGCCAGGCGCTACGGGTGATGCACACCGGCGAGCCCCTGGCGGCCGACCGCGAGAGCCTGTTCTGGCTCAACGTATTGCAGATCCCGCCTCGGGGCGAGGCGGGCAACAACCAATTGCAGATGGCGATCCGCACGCGGATCAAACTGATGTTTCGGCCCCAGGGCCTCACAGGCCGTGCGGCCGATGCGCCTGGGGCCGTACGCTGGAGCGTGCGCCGCGAGCAACAGCTATGGGTCGTCGAAGGTCACAACCCGAGGCCGTTCGTGGTCAACCTCGGCGCGGTCGATCTGCGCAGCGCCGGCCAGGTCCTGGAGGCGGGGGCTGGGCACATCCTACCGTTCGGTAGCGCACGTTTTCCCCTGCAAGGGGCGGCAGTGCCAGGCGCGACCGCGCAGGTTGGCTACATTGCCCTGGATGACTACGGGACCGGGCGCCCCGGCGAAGCCCAGGTCGCGTTGCCATGAGGCGCCTGCGGTTCTCCGGGCTGCTGGCCGGTGGCGGGCTGCAGCTGGCCGTGGCGGCGCAGGTGCCCGAACCGATCGAATTCGAACAGCGTTTCCTGCGGCCCGGTGCTGCCGGCAACGTGGACCTGAGCGTGTTCTCGCAACCGGCGCGGGTGATGCCAGGCGACTATTGGCTGCAGGTGCAAGTCAACCAGCGGCCTTTGGGGCGTTTGTTGATCCCTTATCGCCAGGGTGCGGGTGAAGCCGGCGCCCATGGCTGTTTCGACCGGCCGCTGCTGCGCCGGCTGGGGGTGGCGGTGGACGCGTTGCCCAAGGGCGGCGATAGCTGTCGTCGCCTTGAGCAATGGCTGCCCGGGGCCGCCGAACACCTGGATTTTCCCCAGCAGCGCCTGGCGCTGGACATTCCCCAGGCCTGGCAGGTGCGCGAGCCCGATGGCTTCGTGGATGCCGAGTCATGGGACTGGGGCGTGACCAGCGCCTTCAGCGGCTACGACCTGTCGGTGTTCGACGTTGACAGCGGCCAGGGAAGCGCCCATACGCAAACCTATGCCGGCCTGTCCAGCGGCCTGAACCTGGGGCGCTGGCACTGGCGGCACCAAGGCAGCCTCTCGAGCGACGGTGGCTACCAGACCCTGAGCCACTACCTGCAACGGGAGGTTGCGCCATGGGGCGCGCAACTGCGCCTGGGGCAGGTCACCACCCAGGGCGATCTGCTCGATGCCCAGCAGCTGCGTGGCATCCACCTGTTCAGTGATGACCGCATGCTGCCGGCCTCCCAGCGCGGCTACGCGCCGGTGGTGCGCGGCGTGGCACGGGGCAACGCACGGGTGGCCATCCGCCAGGGCGAACGGCTGCTGCGTGAGGTGGTGGTCCCCCCGGGCGCCTTCGTGATCGACGACCTCTACGCGGCCAGCGTGGGCGGCGACCTGCAGGTCACGGTCAGCGAGGCCGACGGCAGCGAGCAGCGCTTTACCGTGACCAACGCCGCCGCCCCGCTGGCGTTGCGCGAAGGCCGGTCACGCTTCGGCATCAGCGTGGGGCAATTGCACGAGCAAGTGCAGGCACAGGCGCCGTGGTTCGCCCAAGGCACCTGGCAGCAGGGCCTGAGCGATAGTTTTACCGGTTATCTGGGCACCACCCTGGCCGCGGAATATCAACAATGGCTGCTGGGCTCGGCGCTCAACACGCCGCTGGGCGCGGTGGGCCTGGACGTCGCGCGTGCCCAGGCCAATGGCGAGCAGGGTGGCCGACTTCGCCTGTCCTACGGCACCTTGTTGATGGCCAGCGACACCCGCCTGGGCCTGAGTTACCAGCAGGCCACCGGGCCCGGTTACCGCACCCTGGCCCAAGCGTACGACCACCGTGCATTGAGCTTGCGTGAGCGCGCGCGCACCACCGCCAGCATCAATCAGCCGCTGGGCAGCGCCTGGGGGCAGCTCAATGGCAGCGCCTGGCATTCCAGCAGCTGGGAGGGCGGCGGCGCTCGCCTGGGCTATTCGCTGGGCTACGCCAACCGCTTTGCCGACCTGGGGTATGTGCTGACCGCCAGCCGCGAGCGCGACCTGCATGGCCGCGATGAAACGGTGTGGCAGCTGAACCTGAGCCTGCCCCTGGGGGGCGGCCGCGGGAACCTGACTGCGGGCCTCAACCAGGGTAGCCAGGGCCACCAGGCGCAGGCCGGGTACCGCAATGGCACCGACCGCTACAACTACGGCGTCAGCGTCAGCGAAGGCCGGGGCACGGCGCAGTTCAATGGCTTCGGCGGCTGGCGGGCACCCTATGGTGAACTCAGCGCCTCGCTGGGGCAGGGGGACCGCAGCCGCCAGGTGTCGGCGGGGGCCCGTGGCGCGGTGGTTGCCCACCCCGGCGGCGTGACCTTTGCGCAACCGCTGGCTGAAACCTTCGCCATCGTCGAGGTGCCCGAGGCCAAGGGCGCCCGGGTGGTCAACGGCAGCCAGGTGCGCGTCGATGGTCGTGGCCACGCCATTGTCCCGCAACTGGTGCCTTACCAGCTGAACCGGGTCGACGTGGACCCCACGGGCTTGCCGCTGGACGTGGAGTTGGCCACCAACAGCCAGCAGGTGGCGCCGCGTGCCGGGGCAGTGCCGTTGTTGCGCTACCCGACCCGCACGGGGCGCACGGCATTGATCGAACTGCGCCTTGCGGCGGGCGGTCCTTTGCCCTTCGGCGCCCAGGTCAGCGACGGCAGTGGCGCAGCATTGGGCGTGGTAGGGCAGGGCAGCCGGGTGTTGGCCAGGGGGCTGCAAGGCAAGGGGCAGTTGCAGGTGCAATGGGGTGACCAGCAGGCGCAGCGCTGCGTCGCCGACTACGAAATGGAGACGGCTGGCAAGGCGCTTCAGGTAATGAAGGCGACCTGCGCGGCTGAACAGGGGAATACACCATGAAGGCACTACACGCGATGGCTTTGGCCTGCCTGCTGGCTGCAGGCAGCGCCGCCCATGGCGCCTGTGCGTTTTACCCGGGCAGCGGGCACCAGATGGTGTCGGCGGACCTTGGCGCTCAAGTGATCGTCTCGTCGATGGCGGCCGTGGGCGACATCCTCTGGCAAGGCACCGCCAAGGGTAATTCGGCGAGGGTCGAATGCACCCAGCCAGATGAGCTGGACAATGGCTTGCTTGCCGACCCCGGGCCACAGCAAGGCCCTGATGGGGTCTACCCGACCAATGTGGCGGGGGTGGGCATGCGTATCGAGGAGGAAAGTTCGAGGCAGCCGCTGCACTGGCCGCGCCTGCGCAGCGCCATCGGCGCTGGCGTTTTCACTGCAACGCCTGCCTATTTCATCACATTGGTCAAGACCGGTGATATCCATGAGGATCGCCTGCGTCTGTCCAGCGCTGGCGCTTCCCGGCGATATGGCGCGTTGGAGGCGATCCGTCTGCAGTTCGATGGTGACGTTGACATCGTGCTGCGCCAGCCCACCTGCAGCGTGGCCCCGGGCAGCCAGTACATCTTGGTGGACCTGGGCGAACCGCTGGTGCGTGACTTCAACGGACCGGGCAGCGGCTCGGGGCTGGTGCCCTTCAACCTGCGCCTGGCCTGCCATGGCGGAGGGGGCGGCGACAGGTTGTACGTGTCGGTGATCCTGACCGACGCCACCGATCCCTCCAACCGCAGCAAGGTCCTTGGCTTGCGCCAGGATGCCCGTGCGCAAGGCGTGGGCGTGGAGATTCAGTTCCAGGGCAACCCGGTCCAGCTGGGCCCCGAATCCGCCGCCGATGGCGATCCTGCCCGCTGGCCTGCGGGCAGCGTGATAAACGGCCAGGTGACGTTCGATGTACCGCTGCAGGCGCGCTACCTGCAGACCGAAAACACCATCACTGCCGGCAGTGCAGGGGCGTTGGCGACATTCACCTTCGCCTACGACTGATCTTCATGCAATTCTTCTATATATTAGGCGCGCTGATAGGTAAAACCAATCACGCACATCAGCTTTGCCAATGAGCGCTCAGGCGCTCACTTGGCTAGGATGAGCCCTACAAAGTTTTCACCCCCTTCGACAACCCATGGAGATTTACTGATGCCGATCATCAACAGCCAAGTCAAACCTTTCAAAGCCCAGGCTTACCACGGCGGCAAGTTCGTAGAAGTCACCGAAGCCGATCTGAAAGGCAAATGGTCTGTCGTGTTCTTCTACCCAGCCGACTTCACCTTCGTCTGCCCAACCGAACTGGGCGACCTGGCTGACAACTACGCTCAATTCAAAGACCTGGGCGTCGAGATCTACGGCGTGTCGACCGACACCCACTTCACCCATAAAGCCTGGCACGACACCTCGGAAACCATCGCCAAGATCCAGTACCCACTGATCGGCGACCCGACCCACGTCATCTCGCGCAACTTCGACGTGCTGATCGAAGAAGCCGGTATCGCTGACCGTGGCACTTTCGTGATCAACCCAGAAGGCCAGATCAAAATCGTCGAGCTGAACGACGGCGGCGTTGGCCGTGACGCTTCCGAGCTGCTGCGCAAGGTCAAGGCTGCCCAGTACGTCGCTGCCCACCCAGGCGAAGTCTGCCCGGCCAAGTGGAAAGAAGGCGAAGCCACCCTGGCTCCATCGCTGGACCTGGTCGGCAAGATCTAAGACCTCATGACGATGATGAGTGGCGTCATCGCGTAACACCATCATCGCCCTGAAAGCGCCCGGGCGAATTCGCCCGGGCGTTGTTTTTTATACCGTATTGAAAAGGAATCGCCCGCATGTTGGACGCCAATCTTAAAGCCCAGTTGAAGTCGTACCTGGAACGGGTCACCCAACCGATCGAGATCGTCGCGTCCCTTGATGACGGCGCGAAATCCCAGGAATTGCTCAACCTGCTGCGTGACATCCAGGCCCTGTCGGACAAGATCACGCTGCTGGACAACGGCAACGACGCCCGCAAGCCGTCGTTCTCGATCAACCGCCCTGGCGCGGATATCAGCCTGCGTTTCGCTGGTATCCCCATGGGCCACGAATTCACCTCGTTGGTGCTGGCCCTGCTGCAAGTGGGTGGCCACCCTTCGAAAGCGAGCGCCGAGGTCATCGAACAGATCGCCGGGCTCAAGGGTGAATTCAACTTTGAAACCTACTTCTCGCTGTCCTGCCAAAACTGCCCGGACGTGGTCCAGGCCCTGAACCTGATGGCCGTGCTCAACCCCAACGTGCGCCACGTGGCCATCGACGGCGCGTTGTTCCAGGCCGAAGTCGACGCCCGCCAGGTGATGGCGGTGCCCAGCCTGTACCTCAACGGCGAAGTGTTCGGCCAGGGCCGCATGGGCCTGGAAGAAATCCTCGCCAAGATCGACACCAGCGCCGGCGACAAGGCGGCCGAGAAGCTCAACGCCAAGGACGCCTTCGACGTGCTGGTCGTGGGCGGTGGCCCAGCCGGCTCCGCAGCGGCCATCTACGCCGCGCGCAAGGGCATCCGCACCGGTGTTGCTGCCGAGCGCTTTGGTGGCCAGGTGCTGGACACCATGGCCATCGAGAACTTTATCTCGGTGCAGCACACCGAAGGCCCGAAACTGGCCGTGGCGCTGGAAGAGCACGTCAAGGAATACGACGTGGACATCATGAACCTGCAACGCGCTGAAGCCCTGATCCCGGGCAAGGACGGCCAGCTGCATGAAGTACGCTTCGCCAGCGGCGCGAGCCTCAAGGCCAAGACCGTGATCCTGGCCACCGGCGCGCGCTGGCGCGAAATGAACGTGCCGGGCGAGCAAGAGTACCGCAACCGCGGCGTGGCCTACTGCCCGCACTGCGACGGTCCGCTGTTCAAGGGCAAGCGCGTGGCGGTGATCGGCGGCGGCAACTCCGGTGTCGAGGCGGCCATCGACCTGGCGGGCATCGTTGCCCACGTGACCCTGTTGGAGTACGACGGCCAGCTGCGCGCCGACGCCGTGTTGCAACGCAAGCTGCACAGCCTGCCCAACGTCACCGTGATCACCAGCGCCTTGACCAGCGAAGTGACCGGCGATGGCCAGAAGGTCAATGGCCTGCGCTACAAGGATCGCCAGACCAGCGAAACCCACACCGTGGAGCTGGAAGGTATCTTCGTGCAGATCGGCCTGTTGCCCAACACCGATTGGCTCAAGGGCACCATCGAGCTGTCGCCGCGTGGTGAGATCATGGTGGATGCGCGTGGGGAGACCGACCTGCCGGGTATCTTTGCGGCGGGTGACGTGACCACTGTGCCGTTCAAGCAGATCGTGATTGCGTTGGGTGAGGGGGCCAAGGCGTCGTTGGCGGCGTTTGATCACCTGATTCGGACTTCTGCGCCGGCCTGATTTTTCTGGCCAAAAAAAAGCCCGCTGACCGTAAGGTCTGCGGGCTTTTTTACATGCCGAGAGAACGCCGCGCACGGCTTTTGATCTTGATCCCGTGCGGCCTTTGACCTTGATTGTGTGCCCCATAAAGCGCCAGGGCCGACTGGAGGCGTTGGCCAAGCGGGCTGAGGCGTAGCCGAAGAAGACGGAACCGGAGGCGCTTCTATTCCGGGCCGTCGGCCGCTTGGGCGACGCCGGAGGGAGGGGACCCGCAGCGGAGCGGAGGGACCAAGCAGGGGCAAGCCTTTTTTGGTTACTTTTTGAGGCGTTTGTCAAAAAGTGACCCGGCGTAGGGCCGGAAAGGTGATTCTGCATCACCCTTGGTAATGGATATGTTCACGATATGTGGATCCCGCTTTTGAGGGTTTCGAACATATCCATTTTCGTGGTGCGACTACCGACCGTTTCGCCCTTACGGCGACTCACTTTTTTTCAAACGCCAAAAAAAGTAAGCAAAAAACGCTTGCCCCTGCTTGGGCCCTCCGCTGCGCTACGGGTCCCCTCCTTCCGGCGCCGCTCAACGGGCAGACGGCACCCGCTATAGAAGCCTGCGGGTTACCGTCTCTTCGGCCTGCGGCCTCGGCCCTTCGGGCAGCCCGTTGATCGACGCCTCCAGTCGGCCCGGGCGCTTTACGGGGCATACAATCAAGATCACAAGCAAGATCAAGATCAAGATCAAGATCAAGATCAAGAGCCAGATCAAGATCAAGATCACAAGCAGATCACAAGCAGATCACAAGCAGATCAAACGCGGCTGCGCTGCGCTGGGCAGGGCTTAGAAGTTCGGCTGGATGATCTCGACCCAGTAAGCATCCGGGTCCTTGATGAACGCAATGTTTTTCATGCGCCCATCAGTCAAACGCTTCTGGAAGTCCACGCCCAGCGCTTCAAAGCGCTCGCAGGCCGCCTGAATGTCAGGCACCGACACGCAGATGTGACCAAACCCACGCGGGTCGGTGTTGCCGTTGTGGTAGGCGAAGTCGGCGTCGTTTTCGGTGCCGTGGTTGTGGGTCAGTTCCAGGATGCCAGGCATCGACTTCATCCAGGTGTGGCGCTGGGCGTCGTCGGCGGGGATCTGGGCCTTGTCCACCAGGGCCAGGAAGTACAGGCTGAATTCGGCTTCCGGGAAGTCGCGTTTTTCCACCAGGCTGAAGCCCAGCACGCGGGTGTAGAAGTCCAGCGACTTCTCGATGTTCTTCACGCGCAGCATGGTGTGGTTGAAGACGAAGTTGCGGGTGGCGGCATCCGGTTCGGCGGTAACGCCGGGGAAGGTGTTCAAGTCGTGCAGGCTCATGGGAACTCCAGAACAGGGAATATGAATAACGGCGCCACAACCCGATTGTGCCGCCGTGGGGAGATAAGAGTTCTTGTAAGACCTGCCATGATACGCAACTGTCGCGCCCAGGCCAAATGCCAGGTGGGGAAATAGCAAATCGCAGGCAATAAGAAGCCCGCCGAAGCGGGCATTGGGGCGCTAGTCCATTAGCAGATTCCATCGTGGAAGATCCGCTGTGAAAATCCTGTGAAAAAAAATGCCCCGGCTCACCTTTCGTCAGCCGCGCAGCCAGCCTTCCACCGTGTCACGCCCGTACTGCAATTTCCACGCCTTGAGGCCACGGTGGTTGCCGCCCTTGGTCTCGATCAGCTCGCCGGTATGAGGGTTCTCGTAGACCTTGACCGCGCGAGGCCGGCGATGGGCGCGCACGTGCTGGAACGGCAGGCGTGGCTCGTTGCGAGTAGGGTCGAGAATGGCGATGACGTCACGCAGCCCCTTGCCGTACTCGAGCATCAACTCCTGCAACTTGTGCTCGAATTCAATCTCCTTTTTCAGGCCTGCATCGTTCTTCAGGGTTTCCAGCTGGGCCAGCTGGGCCTGAAGGGCTCTTTCGGCGGCGCGGAACTCGGCGAGTCTGGACACTTTTTTATTCTCCAATCATCTATTTGAACCGCTCGGGCGCCACTGGCCTTGCCACGCTGCCCGGGGGTAACTTTCACTATCAGGAAATTGATAAGTCGCTGGCTCTGCGGAAACAGAGAATAGTGGCAGGCCGTGCCGCTGTAAATGGCCTGCTTCAATGTTTTGTGCGAATAGCGAATTGATTTAGTGTGCTGCGGGAGAGGGCGAAGGGTTCATTTTGGTGCAAATGTAGGACGTCAAGTTTTGAAGTTTCCGATAACTTTGTAAGAACTTTCCTAAGGCTTTCGGAAAGTTCGCAAGAAGGTGTTAATCAATAAGTACATGCGCAACATGAAACATGGGGTTGCCCGGGGGACGGGAGCCCCCGGGGCGTGGGCAGGTCAGGGCAGCTGGCGGCGATAGGGCAAGTCCGGCCCGACCTTGGCGCAGGTGAGCGCCGCAGCCTGGGTGGCGAACTGCAGGATGGCGTTTAATTGTTCGCGGCTGAGTTGGGCAAGGCCCTGGGGCGAATCCAGCCGGTGTTCGGCCAGCCAGGCCAGCAGGGCCGCCTGGAAGGTGTCGCCGGCGCCCACGGTGTCGGCCATGGCCACGTTTTGCGCTGGCACGCTCAATTCGCCGTGCTGGCGGCTGTACAGGCTGGCGCCGTCGGCGCCGCGGGTGACGAACACCAGTTGGCAGCGTTCGTTGAGCCATTGAGCGGCAATCTCGTCGGGTGCCTGGTCCGGATACAGCAGCGCCAGGTCCTCGGCGCTGACCTTGATCAGGTGCGCCAGGCTGGCAAATTCGCCGATGCGTCGCCGCCACAGGCCGATGTCGGGTGCCGGGTTGAGGCGCACGTTGGGGTCCAGGCTGATCAGGCGCTGGTCGTGCTCGCGCCGGGCCAGGGCCAACAGGGTGCTGCCCACCGGTTCCACCACCAGCGAGAACGAGCCGAAGTGCAGGCCATGCACGCTGTCATCCAGGGCGGGCAGGTGCGCCAGGGTCAGCAGCCGGTCGGCGCAGCCCTGGCCGCGGAAGCTGTACTGCGGCGTGCCGTCACTGCCCACGGCGACCATGGCCAGGGTGGTGGGCGCGTCAAAGTCGTGCAGGTAGCGGTCGGCCACGCCTTCGCCGGCCAGCACCGTGCGCAGCCGTTGCCCCAGGAAATCCTGGGACACCCCCGCCAGCAGCGCCGCCGGCACGCCCAAACGCGCCAGGCCCACCGCCACGTTGAACGGCGAACCACCGGCCACCGCCTCGTAGCCCAGGCGCGCGGCCTGGCCGAAACGGTCTGGCTCGCAGAAGAAATCGAACAGCGCTTCGCCACATACCAGATACATGATGCCTCCCTATGAATTCACAGCGCTTCGAGGCGCTGACGATAGTGCCGGTACACCTGCTCGTAGGCCTGCACGTTGGCGGCAATGGGCTGCGCGCCCTGGGCAGGGTCCAGTTGCACGCAGCGCTGGCACAGGCTGGCCAGCTCGCCAGCGCCGTCGCACCAGGCGGCCTGGATGGCCGCGCCCAGGGCGGCGGCCTCGGTGTGCCGGGGGCAGGTGACCTCGGTGTTCATGATGTCGGCCACCATCTGCCGCCACACCGCGCTGCGTGCGCCGCCGCCGATCAGGCGGATACTGTGGCTGGCCAGGCCCCCTGCGCGCAACAGGTCCAGGCCATAGCGCAGGCCGAAGGTGGTGCCTTCCACCGCCGCGCGGCACAGGTTGGCGGCGTTCAGGTTGGCCGCGGTCAGGCCCTGCAGGCTGCCGGTGGCCAGGGGCAGGGCGGGCACGCGCTCGCCGTTGAGGAAGGGCAGCATCAGCACGCCGTCGGCGCCGATGGGGGCCATCTCGACCTGGCGGTTGAAGGCCTCGATGCTCAGCGCGAACAGCTCGCGCACGGCGCTGGTGACGTTGGTCAGGTTCATGGTGCAGATCAGCGGCAGCCAGCCACCGCTTGAGGAACAGAAGGTCGCCACCTCGGGCTCGGGGCTCACCGTGGGCTCGGCGCTGTAGGCGTACACGGTGCCGGAGGACCCCAGGCTCATGGTCACCACGCCCGGCTGGATGTTGCCGGTGCCCAGGGCGCCCATCATGTTGTCGCCGCCGCCACTGGCCACCCGCACCTGGGGGCTCAGGCCCAGGCGCCGCGCCACCTCGGGCAGCAGCGTGCCGACGCTGTCGCGCGGGCCGATCAGTTCCGGCAGCGCCTGCTGCAGGCGGCCGTCGGGGTCGATGTCGCGCAGCAGTTGCAGGTCCCACTGGCGGTTGCGCACGTCGAAATAGCCGGTACCGGAGGCATCGCCGTATTCGGCGCAGGCGCGGCCGGTGAGCCAGAAGTTCAAATAGTCATGGGGCAGCAGGATGCGCGCGATGCGGCGGAACACCTCGGGGTGTTCCTCACGGGTCCACAGCAGCTTGGAGACTGTGTAGCCGGGGGCGATGGCCACGCCCAGGCGGTCGAGCGAGCCCTGGGGGCCGCCCAGGTGGTCGAGCAGGCGCTGGTTCTGCACGGTGGATTCGGTGTCGCACCACAGCTTGGCCGGGCGCAGCACCTGGCCGCTGGCGTCCAGCAGCACCAGGCCATGCTGTTGCCCGGACACGCCCAGGCCGCGCACCTGCTGGCCGTCGACGCCGGCCTCGGCCAGGGCCTGGGCCACCGCCGTGCACAGGGCGTCCACCCACTGCGCCGGGTCCTGCTCGCGGCGGCCGTTGGCGCCACTGATCATGTCGTGGTGCGCGCTGCCCTGGCCCAGCACCTGGCCGCTGGCCGGGTCCAGCAACAGCGCCTTGGTGCCTTGGGTGCCGCAGTCGATGCCCAGGTACATAGGCTTACTCCTCGTAGCTGAGCAGGCGTTCCAGGGTCTTGTCGACCCCCAGTTGGCGCAGGTGCTTGAGCTGGTTCTCGAAGGCCGCGACGAAGGCCGCCGACTGCGGAATGGCCTTGCCGAAAATCTCCTCCACGCCCAGCAGGCGCTGGGTCAGCATCACGTCGTCGGCCACCAGCGCCTGGCAGAACTCGGCGCGCGGGTCGGGGATCTTGAAGTGCGTGCCGTTTTCATCCACGCCCTTGAGGTACAGGGCCCAGGCGGCCACCACCAGGGCGGCGCGGTCCAGCCCGGCGCCTGCCTCGATGAGCTTGTTGATCGTGGGCACGGTAAACTTGGGGAACTTCGACGAGCCGTCCGAGCACACTCGCTCCAGTTGGTCGGCGATGGCCTGGTTGCTGAAGCGCTCGATCAGCGTGTCCTTGTAGCCTTCCAGGTCGATGCCGGGCACCGAGGCCAGCTGCGGGGTCACGTCGCGGTCCATGTAGGCGCGGATGTAGCGCACAAACAGTGGATCGTTCATGGTCTCGTGGACGAAGCGGTAGCCTTTCAGGAAGCCCAGGTAGGTCAGCGCCAGGTGGCTGCCGTTGAGCAGCTTGATCTTCATTTCCTCGTAGGGGGTGACGTCGTCGGTGAATTGCACGCCGACCTTTTCCCAGGCCGGCCGACCGTTGCCGAACTTGTCTTCCAGCACCCACTGCACGAAGGGCTCGCACACCACCGGCCAGGCGTCGTCGACACCATGCTGCTCCAGCAACTGGCGCTTGTGGGCGGCGCTGGTCATGGGCGTGATGCGGTCGACCATGGCGTTGGGGAAACTCACGTGGCGGTCGATCCAGTCACGCAGGGCCGGCTCGCGCAGGTCGGCGAAGGCCAGCAGGGTCTTGCGCGCCACGGCGCCGTTGTGCGGCAGGTTATCGCAGGACATCACCGTGAAGGCCGGGGTGCCGGCGTCGCGGCGCCGGGCCAGGGCCGCGCAGAGGAAACCGAACACCGTGCGGGGCGCGTCGGGGTGGGCCAGGTCGTGCTGGATGGCCGGCAGGTGGGCCATGAACTCGCCGGTGCTGTCGTCGATGCAGTAGCCGCCTTCGGTGATGGTCAGCGAGACGATGCGAATGGCCGGGTCGGCCAGCTTGTCGATCAGCGCCTGGGGGCTGTCCTCGCCCAGCAGCATGCCGCTGATGGCGGCGATCACCCGCACTTCATGGCCAGTGCCGTCGCCCAGTTCCACCAGGGTGTAGAGCGAGTCCTGGGCCTTGAGCGCGTCGTGCATGGCGCGGTCGTCGCTGCGCAGCCCGGCGCCGCAGATGGCCCAGTCCAGGCCTTCGCCGGTGTTCATCAAGGCGTCGGTGTAAAACGCCTGGTGGGCACGGTGGAAGCCGCCCACGCCAATGTGCACGATGCCTTGGCGGGTGTCGGCGGTGGCATAGCCAGGGCGCTTGATGTGCGCCGCCAGTTTATTCAGGTTGTCGCGGGTCAGTTTCATCGCTAGGGGTCCTCGTCAGGCCGCGGCCAGCAGCGGCTTGGCCACGGCGATGCCCTGGGCATCGAACAGGTGGCAGTGGGTGGGGTCCAGGTGCAGGTTCAGGCGCTCGCCATACTGGCTGGCCAGGTCACCGCGAATACGCAAGGTCAGCGGCTCGCCGGAGTCGGTGACCACGTGGCAGAAGGTGTCGCTGCCCAGCCGCTCGCCGACATCGGCGGTCACCGCCAGGCCGGGCTGCCCCGGTTGCGCCAGTTCCAGGTGCTCGGGGCGAATGCCCAGGGTCACCTCGCTGCCCACGCTGAGGCTGGCGCTGGTGCGTGGCAGGCTGATGCGCGTGCCGGCAGCCAACTCCACTTCGCAGCCGTGGCTGTCGACGCGGCTGACGCGGCCCTTGAGGAAGCCCATTTTCGGCGTGCCGAGGAAGCCGGCGACGAACAGGTTGGCCGGGTGGTGGTACAGCTCCAGCGGCGACCCCACCTGTTCGATGCGCCCGGCGCTGAGCACCACCACCTTGTCGGCCAGGGTCATGGCTTCCACCTGGTCGTGGGTGACGTAGATCATGGTGGCCTGCAGTTCCTTGTGCAGCCGCGCCAGTTCCAGGCGCATCTGCACCCGTAGGGCGGCGTCGAGGTTGGACAGCGGTTCGTCGAACAGGAAGATCCGCGGGTTGCGCACGATGGCCCGGCCGATGGCCACGCGCTGGCGCTGGCCGCCCGACAGCTGCTTGGGCTTGCGCTCCAGCAGCGGCGCCAGTTCGAGGATGCGCGCAGCCTCGTCGACCTTGCGCTGCACCTCGGCCTTGTCGGCGCCGGCCAGGTCCAGGGCGAACGACATGTTCTTGCGTACGCTCATGTGCGGGTACAGGGCGTAGGTCTGGAACACCATGGCCAGGTCGCGCTTGGCCGGGCTGACCTGGGTGATGTCGCGGCCGTCCAGCTCGATGGTGCCGCTGGTGACTTCTTCAAGGCCGGCGATCAGGCGCAGCAGCGTGGACTTGCCGCAGCCCGAGGGGCCGACGAACACCACGAATTCCTGGTCGTTCACCTGCAGGTCGATGCCCTTGATGATGGACAGGCCCTCGAAGCCCTTTTGCAGGTTTTTTATTTTCAATGTGGCCATGACATTACTCCTGGCAGTCTGAATGTGTGGGAGCTGGCTTGCCAGCGAGCTGTTTGGGGCCTGAAAGGCTCGCTGGCAAGCCAGCTCCCACAGAGAATTCCAGCAATAGTCGGAACATCATTTGACGGCACCGAACGACAGGCCGCGCACCAGCTGCTTCTGGCTGATCCAGCCAAAAATCAGGATCGGCGCACACGCAAGCGTCGACACCGCCGACAACTTGGCCCAGAACAGCCCCTCGGGGCTTGAATAGGAGGCAATCAGCGCAGTCAGCGGCGCCGCATTGGAACTGGTCAGGTTCAACGACCAGAACGCCTCGTTCCAGCACAAAATCAACGACAGCAGCAGCGTCGAGGCGAGGCCGCCCTTGCTGATGGGTAGCAGCACCCGCACCATTTCCTGCAGCAAGGTGGCACCGTCCAGCCGCGCCGCTTCGAGGATGTCGCGCGGGATGTCCTTGAAGTAGGTGTACACCATCCACACCACGATCGGCAGGTTGATCAGGGTGTAGATCACGATCAGCACCAGCTTGCTGTCCAGCAGGCCGAAACCCTTGGCCAGCAGGTAGATGGGCATCAGCACGCCCACCGGCGGCAGCATCTTGGTGGACAGCATCCACAGCAGCGTCTGCTTGGTGCGCTTGGTCTCGTAGAAGGCCATGGAGTAGGCCGCCGGCACCGCGATCAGCATGCACAACAGGGTGGCGCTGAAGGAAATCAGCACCGAGTTCCCGGCGAAGTGGAAGTAGTCACTGCGCTCCTGGATGTGGATGTAGTTCTCCAGCGTCGGCGTGAAGATGAACTGCGGCGGCGTGGCGAAGGCGTCGATCTCGGTCTTGAAGCTGGTCAGCACCATCCAGAAGATGGGGAAGAACAGCAGCAGGGCGATGGCCCAGGCCAGCAGGCCCAGCAGCACGCTTTGCAGGCGCCGGTGTTGCTTGAGTGTGAGGGTCATGGCGCGGGCCTCAAGGCTGGTCGGTAAGATTTTTGCCGATCATCCGCACCAGGATGATGGCGGCGATGTTGGCGATCACCACGGCGATCAAGCCACCGGCCGAGGCCATGCCCACGTCGAACTGCACCAGGGCCTGGTTGTAGATCAGGTAGGCGAGGTTGGTGGAGGCAAAGCCCGGGCCGCCGTTGGTGGTGGTGAAGATCTCGGCGAACACCGACAGCAGGAAGATGGTCTCGATCATCACCACCACCGCAATCGGCCGGGCCAGGTGCGGCAGGGTCAGGTGCCAGAAAATCGCGATGGGCCCGGCACCGTCCAGGCGCGCGGCCTCTTTCTGTTCCTGGTCCAGGGACTGCATGGCGGTCATCAGCAGCAGGATGGCGAACGGCAGCCACTGCCAGCTGACAATGATGATGATCGACAGCAGCGGGTAGTTGGCCAGCCAGTCTATGGGCTGCGCGCCGAAGTACCGCCACAGGTCGGCGAGGATGCCCGACACCGGGTGGAAGATCAGGTTCTTGAACACCAGCGCGCCCACCGTGGGCATGATGAAGAACGGCGAGATCAACAGCACCCGCACGATGCCGCGGCCGAAAAACTCGCTGGCCTCCAGCAGCGCGGCAATCAGCACGCCCAGCACCACGCTGATCAGCAGCACGCTGCCTACCAGCAACAGGGTGTTGGTCATGCCGGGGATAAAGCCCTCGTCGGTGAAGAAGAACTGGAAGTTGCCCAGGCCGGTGAAGGTCTTCTCGCCGCCGTCCAGCAGGTTGTAGCGCATCAGCGAGAAGTAGACGGTCATGGCCAGCGGCACGATCATCCACAACAGTAGCAGCGCTACCGAAGGGGTGACCAGGAACCAGCCGGGGTTGTTCAGGCGGCGCTTGCCCAGGTCTTGATGGGCCTGGGACTGCGCCTTGGCAGTGGACGTGCTCATGATAGGTACCTTGAAAGGCTGGCCAGCCCCGGGGCAGGGCTGGCCATCGCAGGCCGGTGGCTGGGGGCGCTACTTGGGATAGCCCGCGCGCTTCATTTCACGCTCGGTGGTCGACTGTGCGTCGGCCAGGGCTTTCTCCACCGTGCTGGTGCCCACCAGGGCGCCGGCGAACAGCTTGCCCACCTGGGTGCCGATGCCCTGGAATTCAGGGATGGTCACCAACTGGATGCCCACGTAGGGCACGGGCTTGGCCGACGGGCTTTTCGGGTCCACGGTCTTCAGCGATTCCAGGGTGATCTTCGCGAACGGCGCAGCCTTCATGTAGGCATCGCTGTAGGTGGAGGCGCGGGTGCCTGGCGGCACGTTGCTGATGCCGTCCTTGTCGGCCACAAGCTTGGCGTAGGCCTGGGAGGTGGCCCACTGGGTGAAGGTGCTGGCGGCGTCCTTGGCCTTGGAGCTGGTGGGAATGGCCAGCGCCCAGGAATACAGCCAGGCCGAGCCCTTGTCGGTTTTCTCGTGCGGCGCGTAGGTGAAGCCGACGTTGTCGGCGACCTTGCTCTGGCTCTTGTCGGTGACAAACGAGCCGGCCACGGTGGCGTCGACCCACATGGCGCACTTGCCGCTGTTGAACAGCGCCAGGTTCTCGTTGAAGCCGTTGCTGGAGGCGCCGGGCGGCCCGTACTTCTTCATGGTGTCGACGTAGAAGGTCAGCGCGCCGGTCCATTCCGGGCCGGTGAATTCAGGCTGCCATTTCTCGTCGAACCAGCGCCCGCCCCAACTGTTGGCCAGGGTGGTGATCAGCGCCATGTTCTCGCCCCAGCCGGCCTTGCCGCGCAGGCAGATGCCGTACTGGCCCTGGTCGGGCTTGTTGAGCTTGGCGGCAAACTCGCCCATCTGCGTCCAGGTGGGGTGCTCGGGCATGGTCAGCCCGGCGGCCTTGAACAGGTCGGTGCGGTAGTAGGTCATCGAGCTTTCGGCGTAGAAGGGCAGGGCGTACAGCGTGCCCTTCACCGAGAGGCCGTCGCGCACCGAGGGGAACACGTCGTCCAGGTTGTAGTCGGCAGGCAGGTCCTTCATCGGTTCCAGCCAGCCCTTGGCGCCCCACAGTGCCGCTTCGTACATGCCAATGGTCAGCACGTCGAACTGGCCACCCTGGGTGGCAATGTCAGTGGTCAGGCGTTGGCGCAGCACGTTTTCTTCCAGCACCACCCATTTGAGCTTGATGTCGGGGTGCTGTTCCTCGAAGGTTTTCGACAGCCGCTGCATGCGGATCATGTCGCTGTTGTTGACGGTGGCGATGGTCAGCGTCTGGTCGGCGTGGGCCGTGACGCAGAGCCCCAGCAGGGCGGCGAGGCTGGCGCGGGCAAGCAGGATTCTGGGCGTCGACATTACACACTCCTCTTCGGTGCCCGGTGGGCACGAAGCCTGGTTATTGTTGTTGTGTCTTCCTGAAGCGTGGGAAGCAGCTGGGATTGATTACAGACCCAAAATGGGTTGGTTACAAATCCTTGGAGGCAGTGGCGTCTGTACTATTTTGCACTTGGCGCGAGGTTTGTTGGGTTCTTGAGATCGAGCGCCGCCCGCGCGGCGCATCGCGACCAAGGTCGGCTCCTACGTCTGTTTCGGGCCAGTTTTGTTTGTGGGATCGCCGCGACCGCCTTGTTGGTGGCACCACAAATCGGCAGTGAAGAACCAGGGCGGACAAGGCGATGGTCCTGGCGTGATTGGCCCGAAACAGACGGTAGGAGCCGACCTTGGTCGCGATGCGCCGCGCGGGCGGCGCTCGATTTCATGAGCGCGAAAAAACCCAAGGCATGCCCATCGAAACCAACACGCTCTCAAGCCCCCAGGTTCTGCTCGGTCAGGCGCTGCACTGCCAGGCGCCGGTAATGGCTGGGGGTCATGCCCTTGAGCTGCTGGAAGCGGCGGTTGAAGTTGGAGATGTTGTTGAAGCCCGACTCGAAGCACACGTCGGTCACCGGCTTGTCGCCATCGGCCAGCAGCTCGCAGGACTTGCTGATGCGCAGGCGGTTGACGAATTCCACGAAGCAGCGCCCGGTGGCCTGCTTGAACACCCGGGAGAAATACGTGGGCTTCATGCCCAGGTACTGCGCCACTTCCTCCAGCGGCAGCTCGCGGCCGTAGTGGCTGAAGATATAGTCAACCGCGCGGTTGGTGCGGTCGATGCTGTGTTCGTCGGCCAGCTGCGGCGAGTTGCCGTCCGACAGCAGCTGGTAGTCCTCGCAGGCGGCCAGCAGCTCCATCAGGATCAGGAAGTGCCCCAGGCGGCTCACGCCACGGCTGTCGGCGATGCGCTGCATCAATTCGGTGGCCTGGGCCAGGGTGTGCGGGCAACGGAACTCGATGCCGTGGCGGGCGCGCTCCAGCAGCGGGCCCAGGGTTTTCAGCTCGCTGAACACCGGCAGGGCACTGTCGAACAGCTCATCGGTGAAATTCACCAGCATGTCGCGCTTTTCCACCACCTGGTCGGGCTCCACCTGGCTGATCCAGTTGTGGGGCAGGTTGGGGCCGGTGAGAAACAGGCTATTGGCGGTGAAATTGCCGATGTAGTCGCCGATGAACACCTTGCCGGCGCTGGCGACGATCAGGTGCAGCTCGTATTCCTTGTGGAAGTGCCAGCGCACCAGCGGGCAGGGGAAGCCGTGCTGGCGGTAGATGATCGACAGGCCTTCGTGATCGTCCATCAGCTCGTAGGACGGATCGGTGATTCTGCTGGGTCGGGTCATGCCTTGGCCGCTTATTGTTGTTTGCCAGGGGCTGCCAGAGTAATCAAACCGCTGCGGGCGGCGCAATGGCCGGTCAGCCGGCCGGGTCGCTGCCGGTACGCTGGATATAGGCCAGGGCGTCCTCGGCCAGGCGGATGGACTCGTTCACCGGCTCGTGGTTGCGCAGGCGCACGGCGGTGGCCAGCGCCTCGATGACCGCCACCAGGGCCACCTTGGAGTTGCGCAGTACCGGGTGCTGGGGCGAGGCGTACAGGCAGTGGTCGGCGATGTCCACCAGGGGCGAGGCGGGCGAGTCGGTAATGGCCAGCACTGTGGCGCCGCGGCCCACGGCGTATTGGGCCATGCGCAGGGTGTCGCGGGTATAGGGCGGCAAGGCCAGGGTCAGCAGCACGTCGCCTTCGCTGATGGTGGCCAGACGGTAGGTGGCGTTTTCGCTGCCGCCTTCCATGTTCAGGGTGATCACGTGGGCGCAATGGGGAATCAGGCAACTGGCCGCCAGCCCGGCCAGGTAGTGGCTGTTGCCGAAGCCCAGGATATACAGGTTGGTGGCCTGGCTGATGGCCGTCACCAGGGCCTCGAACTGCGCATCGTCGTTGGCGTTGAGCACGGCCTCCAGGTTGCCGTTGCTCAGGCGCACCTGCTGGCTCAGGTCAAAGCCGCGCTCGGGGTGGTGGGCCACCTCGTGCTGCACCAGGTCGGCCGGCGACACCAGTTGCAGCAAATGCCGCACCAGGGCCTCGCGCATGCCGGTAAAGCCGTTGTAGCCCATGTGGTTGGCCAGGCGGTTGACCGCGGCCGTGGAGGTATGGGCGCCTTCGGCCATGCGCTCGATGTTCAGGGTCGGCGACAGCCAGGGGGTCTGCAAAATGAAATACGCGACCTTGAACAGCGCGGTCTGTTTTTCCTCGCTGGCGCCACCGCGGTGTCGCAACTGCTCCGCCACCAGGATGACCTGTTGCATGAAAGGGGTGTTGTAGACCTTGTGCGACAGGTCGGGTGGGTTGATGTCCGTCATGGTGGCAGCGTCCCTGGGGGTAGGAGGAGCGACAGGCGTTTTGGATTATTCCGAAAGTGTAGGCGGGTTTTGAAAACTCGGATCCAACTTTCAAGAAAATCGTTTGCGTGCCGATTACCCTTTTAGACGCTGCCGGCAGATCAACTCAGGGCTGGGCGAGCACGGCCTTGACCTTGTCGCGCAGCTGGTCGATGGAGAAGGGCTTGCCGATCATGTGCATGCCAGCGGGCAGGTCGATGTTTTCGGCGTAGCCGCTGGCGAACAACACGGGCAGGGCGGTGCGCAGCTCGCGGGCTTGTTTGGCCAGCGCCGTGCCTTCCATGTCCGGCAGGCCCTGGTCGGTCATCATCAGGTGAATGACGTTGTCCTGGCGCAAAATCGTCAGCGCCGCCTCGGCATCGGCGGCCTCGAGCACCTGGTACTCCAGCTCCTCCAGCACATCGACGATCAGCATGCGCACGATGTCGTCGTCCTCGACGACAAGAATGGTTGGGGCGGCGGCGTTTGACATTGGAGCAGTCCTGGGCGGTGACGGAAAAGGCAGGGCGCGGCAGGCGCCGCCAGTCTTTAATGAGTAAGCAGGGGCGCCGGCAAGTTCCGTGCAACGGTTACCAAAACGCAAAAACAGTGGCACAAGGATACCGGCGTGCCACTCATATGCAAAATAATCCCGCATTTGCTGGCCAAAACCGTTGTCGCCTTCTAGAAAGCGTAAGAGAACATGGAAAGTTCCGTGCGAAATTTCTCATGTGATGCGGGAATATTTGGATCTTCTACGTGGAATTCCGGCAAACTCTGCCGTTTTACCACCTCACCAGGGACGCAAGGGACATGAGCAAACCCTCCAGCATCGATGAGCAGAGCTTTCGCAAGCTGCTGACCCGCAACGTCAGCCTGCCCCTGGGCGTGGGCCTGCTGAGCGGCGTGGTGTTCGTCAGCATCATCGGCTACCTGATGAACACCATCGATTGGGTGGAACACACCGACCGGGTCATCAATAACGCCAACGAAATCGCCAAGCTGTCCATCGACATGGAAACCGGCATGCGCGGCTACCTGTTGACCGGCAAGGAAGACTACCTGGACCCCTTCGAGCTGGCCAAGCCGCGCCTTGCCGCCGAAGTGCCGGCGCTCAAGGAACTGGTGGCCGACAACTCCGCCCAGGTCGACCGCCTGACCCGCGTCGCGGCGCTGCAGAAGGAGTGGATGAACTACTCCCAATCCATGATCGACATGAAGCGCAGCACCGGCGACTACTCCTCGGTGGTGCAGACCGGCCGCGGCAAGCGCCTGACCGATGCGGTGCGCGGTGAGTTCGACGACTTCCTGGCCATGGAGCACAACCTGCGCCAGCAGCGCAGCGAGGACGTGTCGCACACCATCACGATGTCGATCACCCTCTACATCGTGTTCCTGGTGCTGATCAGCGCCGTGCTGGCCTATTTCGGCCGCCGCGACATGCTCACCCTGTCCACCACCTACGCGGAAAACCTCGACGCCCAGCGCCGCAGCGCCGAACGCCTGGAAGGCCAGGCCTGGCTGCGCACCGGGCAGACCCAACTGGCCGAGCAGGTGCTGGGGCAACTGACCCTGCAAATGCTGGGGCGCAATGTGCTGCAGTTCTTCGCCAACTACCTGGGCAGCGTGGTGGCTGCGGTGTACGTGCGCGAGGAGCACGGCAGCCTGCGCCGCGTGGCCAGCTATGGCTTCTCCCGCGAGCAGGAGAACCGCGACCAGGTCATCATCAACGGCGAGGGCGTGATTGGCCAGGTGGCCCAGACCGGGCGCCTGATGCGCCTGGACGAGGTGCCCCAGGACTACTTCAAGTTCACCTCCGGCCTGGGCGAGGGCCTGCCGCACAGCGTGCTGATCGTGCCCACCCACAATGACGACGGTATCAATGGCGTGGTGGAGCTGGGCTTCCTGCGCCCCCTGAGCGACCGCGACGTGGAACTGCTGGAGCTGCTGGCCAGCAACATGGGCACCTCCATCGAGGCTGCGCGCTACCGCCAGCGCCTGCAGGAAGTGCTGGCCGAGACCCAGCAGCTCAACGAAGAGCTGCAAGTGCAGCAGGAAGAGCTGAAAACCGCCAACGAAGAGCTGGAGGAACAGTCGCGGGTGCTCAAGGAGTCCCAGGCGCACCTGGAGACCCAGCAGGCGGAACTGGAGCAGACCAACGAACAGCTGGCCGAGCGCACCGACGCCCTGGCCGAGCAGCGCGACGCCCTGGACGCCAAGAACCTGGAGCTCAACCGCGCGCAAGTGGAGCTGGAAGAGCGCGCCGAGGAGCTGCAGCGCTCCAGCAAGTACAAATCCGAATTCCTCGCCAACATGTCCCACGAGCTGCGCACGCCGCTCAACAGCTCGCTGATCCTGGCCAAGCTGCTGTCGGAGAACGCCGAGGAGAACCTCACCGGCGAGCAGGTCAAGTTCGCCGAGTCGATCTATTCCGCAGGCAACGACCTGCTGAACCTGATCAACGACATCCTCGACATTTCCAAGGTGGAAGCCGGCAAGCTCGACGTGCGCCCGGAGAACACCAGCACCGCACGCCTGGTGGACGGCCTGCGGACGATGTTCGAACCGCTGGCCGCCGACAAGCGCCTGGACTTCTCGGTGGAGCTGCTGGATGGCGCGCCGCCCATGCTGTTCACCGACCGCCAGCGCGTGGAGCAGATCCTCAAGAACCTGCTGTCCAACGCCCTGAAATTCACCGAGCAGGGCCAGGTGACCCTCACCGTGGCGCCGCAGCCGGACAACGGCATTGCCTTCCACGTGCGCGACACCGGCATTGGCGTGGCCACCGACCAGCAGCAGGCCATTTTCGAGGCTTTCCGCCAGGCCGACGGCACCACCAACCGCCGCTACGGCGGCACCGGCCTGGGCCTGTCGATTTCCCGCGACCTGGCCAACCTGCTGGGCGGCTACATCAGCGTCAGCAGCACCCTGGGCAAGGGCAGCGAGTTCACCCTGGTGCTGCCGCAACGCTACGAGGAAATGGAGCGCGACGAGGTGCACCCCGCGCCCACCGTCATTCCCGCGCCCCAGGGCGCCGCCAGCGAGCCTGCACCGGTGCTGGTGCCGGACGTGGTGATCGCGCGCTTCCCCGACGACCGCGAGAAAGGCCCGTTCGAGCGCCGCTGCATCCTGGTGATCGAGGACGAGCCGAACTTTGCGCGCATCCTCTTCGACCTGGCCCATGAACTGAACTACCACTGCCTGGTGGCCCACGGCGCCGACGAGGGCTTCAACCTGGCGGCGCAGTTCGTGCCCGACGCCATCCTGCTGGATATGCGCCTGCCCGACCATTCCGGCCTGACCGTGCTGCAGCGCCTCAAGGAACTGCCGGCGACCCGCCACATCCCGGTGCACGTGATCTCCGTGGAAGACCGCGTAGAGGCGGCCATGCACATGGGCGCCGTGGGCTACGCGGTGAAGCCCACCACCCGCGACGAGCTCAAGGACGTGTTCGCCCGCCTGGAAGCCAAGCTCACCCAGAAGCTCAAGCGTATCCTGCTGGTGGAAGACGACGACCTGCAGCGCGAGAGCATCGCCCGCCTGATCGGCGACGAGGACATCGAGATCACCGCCGTGGGCTTCGCCCAGGAGGCCCTGGACCTGCTGCGCGACAACGTCTACGACTGCATGATCATCGACCTCAAGCTGCCGGACATGCTCGGCAATGACCTGCTCAAGCGCATGTCCACCGAGGAAATCTGCGCCTTCCCGCCGGTGATCGTCTACACCGGCCGCAACATGACCCGCGACGAAGAGGCCGAGCTGCTCAAGTACTCGCGCTCCATCATCATCAAGGGCGCGCGCTCGCCAGAGCGGTTGCTGGACGAAGTGACATTATTTCTGCACAAAGTCGAATCCCAGCTGTCCCAGGAAAGACAGAAGATGCTCAAGACCGCGCGCAGCCGCGACAAGGTCTTCGAGGGCCGCAAGATCCTGGTGGTGGACGACGACGTACGCAACATTTTCGCCCTCACCAGTGCCCTGGAGCACAAGGGTGCGATCGTCGAAATCGGTCGCAACGGCCGCGAGGCCATCGACAAACTCAATGACGTGGAAGACATCGACCTGGTGCTGATGGACGTGATGATGCCGGAGATGGACGGCTACGAGGCCACCCGCGAGATCCGCAAGGACACGCGCTGGCGCAAGCTGCCGATCATCGCCGTGACCGCCAAGGCCATGAAGGACGACCAGGAGCGCTGCCTGCAGGCCGGCGCCAACGACTACCTGGCCAAGCCCATCGACCTGGACCGGCTGTTTTCCCTGATACGCGTGTGGTTGCCACAGCTGGAGCGCATTTAGTGCCACGAACCGTTAACCTGCGAGGCCGCCGTTGATGACGGTGGAGCGCAATACCGATATCGAGATCCGCTTGCTGATCGAGGCTATCTACCTCAAGTACAGCTATGATTTCCGCGACTACTCCGGCGCTTCCATCAAGCGCCGGATACACCACGCCCTGCGCCAGCTGGAGTGCAACACCATCTCGGCGCTGCAGGAGCGGGTGCTGCACGACCCCACCGCGTTCATGCAGCTGCTGCAGTACCTGACCATCCCGGTGAGCGAGATGTTTCGCGACCCCGAGCACTTCCTGGCCATCCGCCGCGAAGTGGTGCCGCTGCTGCGCACCTACCCCTCGATCAAGATCTGGATCGCCGGCTGCAGCACGGGCGAGGAGGTGTACTCCATGGCCATCCTGCTGCGCGAGGAAGGCCTGCTGGAACGCACCATCATCTACGCCACCGACATTAACCCGCAGTCCCTGGACAAGGCCAAGCAAGGCATCTACTCCATGGAAAACGTGCGCACCTACACCGAGAACTACCAGCGCGCGGGTGGCCAGCAGGCGTTTTCCAACTACTACACGGCGGCCTACGGCAACGCCATCTTCGACGGCAGCCTGCGCGAGAACGTGACCTTCGCCGACCACAGCCTGGCCACCGACAGCGTGTTCTCCGAAACCCAGTTGGTGTCGTGCCGCAACGTGCTGATCTACTTCAACAAGAAGCTCCAGGACCGCGCCTTCGGGCTGTTCCACGAGTCCTTGTGCCACCGCGGCTTCCTGGTGCTGGGCAGCAAGGAGACCCTCGACTTCTCTGCCTACAGCCACAAGTTCGAAGCCCTGGCCAAACCCGAACGGATCTACCGCAAGACATGAAAGCAGGCGCCGGGTACGCAGCGGTGGTGGTAGGCGCCTCGGCCGGCGGCGTGGAGGCGCTGCTGCGCGTGTACGGCATGCTGCCGCCAACGTTCGCGCTGCCGGTACTGACCGTGCTGCACCTGCCCGATGACCGCCACAGCCAGCTGGCCGAGGTGTTCGCCCGGCGCATGCAACGCGCTGCCAAGGAGGCAGTGGACAAGGAAGACATACAACCAGGGATGTTCTATTTCGCCGGCCCCGGCTACCACCTGTCGGTGGAGCAGGACCGCAGCCTGTCGTTGAGCCAGGAAGACCGGGTGCACTATTCGCGCCCGGCCATCGACCTGTTGTTCGAATCGGCCGCCGATGCCTACGGCCCGCAACTGATCGGGGTGCTGCTCACCGGCGCCAATGAAGACGGTGCGCGCGGCCTGGCAACCATTGGCGAGCGCGGCGGTCTGACCATTGTCCAGGACCCGGCCGAGGCGCGCGTGGCAATCATGCCCGAAGCTGCGCTGAAGCTGCGCCGGCCCGACCATATACTCCCATTGAACGGCATAGGCTTATTGCTCGCCGAGCTGGAACAAAGCGCATGCCAAGCCCAATAAAAGCAAAACTGCTGATCGTCGACGACCTGCCGGAGAACCTGCTGGCCCTGGAAGCGCTGATCAAGGCCGATGACCGCGAGGTACACAAGGCGCTGTCGGCCGACGAAGCCTTGTCGCTGTTGCTGCAACACGAATTCGCCCTGGCCATCCTCGATGTGCAGATGCCGGGCATGAACGGCTTCGAACTGGCCGAGCTGATGCGCGGCACCGAGAAAACCAAGAGCATTCCCATCGTCTTCGTCAGCGCCGCCGGGCGCGAGCTCAACTACGCCTTCAAGGGCTACGAGAGCGGCGCGGTGGACTTCCTGCACAAGCCGCTGGAGATCCATGCGGTGAAGAGCAAGGTCAGCGTGTTCGTCGACCTGTACTGCCAGCGCAAGATCCTCAAGGAGCAGCTCGACGCCCTGGAGCGCAGCCGCCAGGAACAGGAGGTGTTGCTGAAGAAACTGCAGGCCACCCAGAACGAACTGCAGCACGCGGTGCGCATGCGCGACGACTTCATGTCCATCGTCAGCCACGAGGTGCGCACGCCGCTCAACGGCCTGATCCTGGAAACCCAGCTGCGCAAGCTGCACCTGGCCCGGGACAACGCCGATGCCTTCACCCTGGAGAAAATGCGCGGCATGGTCGAGCGCGACGAGCGGCAGATCCAGAGCCTGATCCGCCTGATCGAGGACATGCTCGACGTGTCGCGCATCCGCACCGGCAAGCTGTCCATCCGCCCCAGCGAGTTCGACCTGACGCAACTGGTGGCCAACCTGCTGGACAACTTCGCCCCCCAGGTCGCCGCCGCCGAGTGCAGCATCAGCTTGCACGCCAGCGAACCGGTGGTGGGCACCTGGGACGAATTCCGCGTGGAGCAGGTGATCTCCAACCTGGTGTCCAACGCCCTGCGCTACGGCGGCCGCGGCCCCATCGAAGTCAGCGTGTACGCGCAGAAGGGCGCGGCGCTGGTGGAGGTGCGCGACCACGGCATCGGCATCAGCAAGGAAAACCAGGCGCGCATCTTCCAGCAGTTCGAGCGCGTGTCGGCCACCCACGTGGTGGCAGGGCTGGGCCTGGGGCTGTTCATTTCCGAGCAGATCGTGGTCGCCCATGGCGGCTCCATCACGGTGCAGAGCGCCTTGGGCGAGGGTTCGACGTTCATCGTCAGCCTGCCGCTGTAACAAGCGCCAGGCGGCACGCAACCTCTACGGGCGGCCACGGTCACATAGGCAGCCAACCTAAAAGTACATAGGCGTTACCATGAGTGAAGATGCACAAGACGTTGTCCTCATTGTCGAGGATGAACCCTCGATTCTGATGGTGTTGTCCGACTACCTGAAAGGCGAGGGGTACCACGTGCTGGAGGCCGAGAACGGCGCCCAGGCGTTCGAGATCCTGGCGCGCAAGCCGCACCTGGACCTGATGGTCACCGATTATCGTTTGCCGGGTGGCATTTCGGGCGTGCAGATCGCCGAACCGGCGCTGAAGCTGCGCCCGGAGTTGAAGGTGATTTTCATCAGCGGCTACCCGCAGGAAATCATCGAGTCCGGCAGCCCCATCACCCGCAACGCGCCGATTCTGGCCAAGCCGTTCGACCTCGATACCCTGGGGGAAAAAATCCAGCAATTGCTGGTGTGAGGACGCGGCCTGCGGCCGCTGCTACGGGATCGTGTAGCAGCGGCCGCAGGCCGCGTCACACCTCGATCATCTCCCGCACCTTCGCCGTCAGCAAATCAAACGCAAACGGCTTGGTGATCATCTGCATGCCCGGGTCCAGGAAGCCGCCGCGCACCGCCGCGTGTTCGGCGTAGCCGGTGATGAACAGCACCTTGAGCCCCGGCCGCAGGTGCCGGCCGATCTCTGCCAGTTGCCGGCCGTTCATGCCGCCGGGCAAGCCCACGTCGCTGATCAGCAAGTCGATTCGCCGGGGCGAGTTGAGGATGGGCAGGGCGCCGGCCGAGTCGGCGGCTTCGATCCAGGTGTAGCCCAACTCCCGCAGCACCTCGCCCACCAGCACCCGCACGGCGCTGTCGTCCTCGACGATCAGCACCGTCTCGCCACTGCGCGCCCGCCTGGCCCGGGCCACGGGGGCGTCGGCCTGGCCGGGCAGCTCGCCGCGGAAACGCGGCAGGTACAGGCTCACCGTGGTGCCCTTGCCGATTTCGCTGTCGATGGCCACATGGCCCTGGGACTGCTTGCTGAAGCCATAGATCATCGACAGGCCCAGGCCGGTGCCCTGGCCGATGGGCTTGGTGGTGAAGAAGGGGTCGAAGGCGCGGTTGATCACGCTCTGGGGCATGCCGCAGCCGTTGTCGCGCACGCTGAGGCACACGTAGTCGCCCACGGCCAGGTTGCTCTGGCCACGGGTAAAAGCAGCGTCCAGGTGGCAGTTGCGGGTCTGCACCACCAGCTCGCCGCCGTTGGGCATGGCGTCGCGGGCGTTGATCACCAGGTTGAGCAGGGCGCTTTCCAGCTGGTGCGGGTCGGCCTCGGCCACCCACAGTTCTTCGCCCAGGTTCATGTGCAGGCGAATGCTTTCATCCAGGCTGCGTTGCAGCAGCTCGTCCATGGCCACCACCAGGCGGTTCATCTGCACCGGCTGGCTGTCCAGTGACTGCCGGCGCGAGAACGCCAGCAGCCGATGAGTAAGACCAGCGGCGCGGTTGGCCGAGGTCACGCCCAGGTCGATGAGGTTGTCGAGGTCCTCGGTGCGGCCACGGGCGATGCGCCGGCGCATCAGCTCCAGGCTGCCGATGATGCCGGTGAGCATGTTGTTGAAGTCGTGGGCGATGCCCCCGGTCAACTGGCCCACGGCTTCCATTTTCTGTGCCTGGCGCAGGGCTTCCTCGTTCTGGGTGATCTGCGCGGTGCGCTCTTCAACCTGCTGTTCCAGGGTTTCGTTGAGCTGGCGCAGGCGCTCCTCGCCCAGGCGCCCGGCGGTGAGCGCGCTTTGCAGGCGTTGCTGGCTGTCGCTGAGGTCGTTGAGGCGGTCGCGCGCCTCGTACTGGCGGCGCCGGCCACGGATGGCGGTGTTGATCAGGCTGACCAGCGCCACCGGGTGGAACGGCCGCTCCAGGAAGCTGACGTTGCCCAGCTGCGCGCCCAGGCGCATGGACGGTGGGTGGTCGGGGCCGCCATGGTAGGTCATCAGCACGATGGGCAGGTCGGACCAGGCCGGCTGCTGCTTCAGGAAGTCCAGCAGCGGTGCCAGGTTCAGGCCATTAAGGGCTTCCTCGGCGATCAGCGCCATGCCGGCGCCTTGGTGCAACTGGCTGCACAGGTCGCCCAGGTCGCTGGCCGGCGAGCCGCTGAAGCCCGCCTCCTGCAGGATCGTCAGCGCCACCTGGCTGTCGCGCCCCAGGGGGGCGAGCACGATGGCGCGCTCGGGGGCCGGGGCCTGTGGGCTCATCGCGGTGGGTCCTGCAGCAGCGGGTTGCTGGCGCCGACGTAGGTGGGCACGCCGCGCAGCACGCCCTGGAAGTCATGCAAGGGCTCGCCGATGGTCATGCCCTGGCTGCCGATTTTGTATTCACGAATGGTCGCCTCGTGGCCGCCGTAGCGTTTCTTGATCACCGACATGGCCCGGCGCACCTGGCCCACGGCCTCGAAGTAGCGCAGCAGGATCACCGTGTCGGCCAGGTAGGTCAGGTCCACCGGCGCCTTCATGTCGCCCACCAGGCCTTGCTGGGCCACGGTCATGAAGGTGGCGGCGCCGCGGCGGTTGAGGAACAGCAGCAGCTCGTGGATGTGCATCACCGGCGAGCCTTCGTCGATCATCGCCGCCTGGTAGCCGTTGATGCTGTCGATGACCACGGTCTTGATCTGGTGCTCGTCGACCTTGCTGCGCACCCGGTGGGCGAATTCGCCCGGTGACAGCTCGGCCGCGTCCACCTGTTCGACGATCATGGCGCCACTGGCCTGCATGCCCTCAAGGTCGATGCCCAGGCAGCGCATGCGCTCGAACAACAGCCCCAGCTCTTCGTCGAAAATGAACAGCGCGACCTTCTCGCCACGGGCCACTGCCGCCGCGGCGAAGACCATGGCGATCAGCGACTTGCCGGTGCCGGCCGGGCCCAGGATGAGGGTGCTGGAGCCGTTCTCGATGCCGCCACCCAGCAGCGCGTCGAGGCCGGCGATGCCACTGCTCAACTGGCTGCGCTCGTAGCGGGCACGGTGCTCGGCGGCCACCAGCCGCGGGAACACCTGCACGCCGTCCTGGTGGATGGTGAAGTCGTGGTAGCCGCCGCGGTATTGCTGCCCGCGGTATTTGACGATGCGCAGGCGGCGGCGCTCGGCGCCGTAGTCGGGGGCCTTTTCTTCCAGGCGAATGACGCCGTGGGCGATGCTGTGCAGGGTCTTGTCCAACGGTTCGCTGGTCATGTCATCGAGCAGCAGCACGGTGGCGTTGTAGCGCGCGAAATGGTGCTTGATGGCCAGGATCTGCCGGCGGTAGCGCAGCGAACTCTGGGCCAGCAGGCGCACTTCGGAAAGGCTGTCGAGCACCACGCGGTCGGGTTGGTGCTGTTCGACGATGGCGAAGATCTGCCGGGTAGCCTCGCCCAGTTCCAGGTCGCTGGAGTACAGCAGGCTCTGTTGCTGCTGGGCGTCGAGGAGCATCTCCGGTGGGGTCAGTTCGAACACCTTGATCTGCTCGTCCAGCTCCCAGCCGTGGGAACGGGCGCCTTCGCGCAGCTCGCGCTCGGTTTCCGACAGGGTGATGTACAGGCAACGCTCGCCGGCGGCGGCGCCGTCGAGCAGAAATTGCAGGGCAACGGTGGTCTTGCCCGCGCCAGGTTGGCCTTCGAGCAGAAATATATGGCCGCGGCTCAAGCCGCCGCACAGAATGTCATCGAGACCGGCAATGCCGGTGGCAGCTTTCGACGTCATCAATGCTCAGTCCTCATGTGGCGATCAGGGCGCACAGGGGCCTTGCAAAGGGCCGCTGCACCTACACTGGACAGCGGCGGGCAACGGCAAGTTCCGATTATTCAGGGGGCTACAGGCCTTGCTGCAGGGCCGGGTCATCAGGGTTCTGCTGCTCCAGTTCCGCCAGCAGCACCTGCACGTTCTGCAGCTGGCCGGTCTGCTTCCAATACTCGATCAACAGCACCCGCGCCTTGCGGTTGGCCGGCTGCCTGCGCAGGATCTCGTCCAGCTGGCGCTGGGCGGCTTCCACCTGGTCCATCTGGTGCAGGGTCACGGCCAGGCTGTAGCGGTAGTCGCTGTTGTCCGGTTCCAGCTCGGAGGCGCGGGCCAGGGCCAGCAGCGCGTATTCGCCCTGGCCGTGGCGGATCAGCCATTGCCCCAGTTCATGCTGCAGCAACGCCGAGTCGGGGTGGGCGATCAGCTGCTCGGCCAGCAGCTGGCGCGAGGCGTCGTTCTGGCCCTGTTTTTCCAGTACCCGCACTTGCACCGCCACGGTCTCCAGGTCGCCGGGGGCCAGTTCATGGGCGTGCTTGAGGGTGGCCAGCGCCTGGGTGTAGTCGTCGTTGTACAGGTAGATGCGCGCCAATTGCAGTTGCCCATCGGCGTCGTCCGGGGTGCTGAGCAGGGCTTGCACGTATTCGTCCAGCACCGCGTCCAGCCGCGCAAAGTACAGGCCCAGGTCGTCGGGGGACAGGCCAAGCAGCGCGCGGGCGGCGTGGAAGCGAATCTCCTGGTCATCGTCATCCAGCAGCGGCCCCAGCAGCAGGCTGCGCTGGGCGTCGGGCACCAGGCGCGTCACCGCGTCGATGGCGCCATGGCGCACCAGCAGGTTCTGGCCGTCGGCGAGGTCCGCCTTGACCAGCTTCAGCGCCTGCGGGCTGGGGTAGTTGGGCAGCTCGGCCAGCAGGCTGATACGGCGGATGGGCGACAGGTCCTTGCGCGCCAGCTGCTGGTACAACACCCGCGCCGCCCCCGGCTGGCCGTTGTGCGCCTGTTCCAGCGCCCTGGAATAACTGTGCCGCAGCTCCGGCTCGCTGGGCGCAGGCGCCGGCCGGGTCAGGTACCAGGCGGCGCCCAGCACGATGAACAGGGTGAACAGCAGGGACAGGTTGCGGAAAAGCTTGGGCATTGAGCAGTCCGTAGCGCAGCGGGCTTTTGCAGGGTGGTCAGCTTGGGACAGGTGGGGGGTGGGAGTCAAACGTGGGGTGGGTGTAAAGATCCATCGTCGGGCCAACAAGGCTGCCAACGCCGCTTTATCAGGCCATGGTACGGTGCAACAAATGTAGGAGCCGCCGGGGTCGCGCTCGACCTTGGTCGCGATGCGCCGCGCGGGCGGCGCGCGATCTCAAGGCCGCCACAGCCTCCAAGGCATGCACCTCCAA